>CAZWPF010000097.1:0-9745 GCA_964636205.1 uncultured Chitinophagaceae bacterium
ATTTGATTTTCTTCCAAATTTTAGGTCCTCCTTTTGAGTAGATTTTTGGGACGGCAAAGGTACAATACATTGATGAAAAAATAAAAACAAATGTATTATCCCCATGAATCTGGTCTGAAATTCAAGGATTTAGGTGTTAAAATTTCTTACCGTGGCGGGATGCTCCTTCTCTTGGAATTACTCTGATTTCGCTTCCAAGCTAAACAAGCTGTCTACGAATTCTGTCTTATTGAATATCTGCAGGTCTTCCATTTTCTCTCCAACTCCGATATATTTTACCGGAATCTTAAATTGATGTGCTATTGCGAGCACCACTCCACCCTTAGCGGTCCCGTCCAGTTTGGTAATTGCTAAAGATGTCACATTGGTAGCTGCAGTGAATTGCTTTGCCTGCTCCAAAGCATTCTGTCCGGTACTACCATCCAGTACCAACAATACTTCGTGTGGGGCATCCGGAATTTTCTTTCCAATAACCCTTCTGATCTTACCTAATTCATCCATCAGATAAGCCTTATTATGTAAACGGCCTGCGGTATCTATAATCACCACATCGGCATCGCGGGCGATGCCACTTGCGACCGCGTCGAACGCAACTGAGCTGGGGTCACTACCCATTTCCTTTTTAACGATGGGCACACCGGTTCGTTCGCTCCATATAGTCAACTGATCAACCGCTGCTGCACGGAAAGTGTCCGCAGCTCCCAGAACGACTGACTTTCCGTTTCTTTTGAAATTATAGGCCAGTTTCCCAATGGTGGTGGTCTTACCCACCCCATTCACACCTACTACCAAAATGATATATGGCTTTTTGCCCGAGGGGATATCAAAATTGACAAATTCAGGTTCCGGAGCATCGGTGAGAATACCCATGATCTCCTCCTGTAGAATGCGATTCAGCTGCGCGGTACCTAGGTATTTATCACGTGCTACCCGTTCCTCAATTTTCTTAATTATGGCTATGGTAGTGTCGATTCCCACATCGGCACTTACCAATGCTTCTTCCAACTGGTCCAATACTTCCTCATCAACCTTATCCTTTCCTGCGATTGCCTTTGTCAGACGCGAGAAAAAACCTTCCTTCGTCTTTTGCAATCCCTGATCAAGGGCTTCCTTCTGTTCCTGCTGTTCCTTATTCCGCTTAAAAAGCTTATCAAAAAAACCCATAATATTCAGTTGAATTTAATGAAAGTATGTAATGGCTCAGTACCATCTTCAAACCTGCTGATATCTATGAGAACACCGCATCTTTAGTAAAAAATCGCACCGTTTCTTTCAAACCGTCCAAAAACCGTTGCGTGGGTTCGTAGCCCAATAATTTACGCGCCTTCGATATATCCGCCAGAGAATTTCTCACATCTCCCGCTCTGGGTTCCCGATAAACAGGCTGGTGATCAATTCCCAAAATCTCTCTTATCGACTCAAAAAGAAAATTCACACTGAAATTCTCTCCCACAGCAATATTGTACACCTGCCCAAAAGCGTCCTCGTTACTCGTTAGCAAACCTCTTATATTGGCCTGTACAGCATTTTCCACAAAGGTAAAATCCCTGGTTTGCAACCCGTCTCCATTGATGTATACAGGCTCCTTGTTCAGAATCCCCTTTATAAACAATGGAATCACAGCCGCGTACGGCCCGTCGGGATCTTGTCTTGGTCCGAAGATATTGAAATATCGTAAACCGATGATCCGCATCCCATATAAATCGCCAAAAACCTTGGCGTAAAGCTCGTTAGTCTTTTTTGTAACTGCATAAGGCGAAAGCGGGTTCCCGACGCGCCCCTCCACCTTTGGTAAATTAGGCTCATCGCCATAAACCGAAGAAGAAGAAGCATAAACAAAGGCTCTGACACTCGCATCCTTTGCTGCTGTCAGCATGTTAATAAATCCGGAAATATTCACCGAATTAGTAGTTACAGGATCCTTAATAGAGCGCGGAACGGAGCCCAACGCTGCCTGATGATCCACAAAATCCATGTCTTCACAAGCTCTACGGCAAGTCTCAAAATCGCGGATATCCCCTTCTATGAATTCAAAACTAGAATACTGCCGGAACGAATCCATATTTCGGCTGAAACCGGTAGTTAGGTTGTCCAATACCCTTACTTTACCGGCACCATGTTCCAAAAGATAAGCGACAATATGAGAGCCGATAAAACCTGCTCCTCCAGTTACCAGAAAGGAGGATTTGGATATATCGCCTTCGTGAAACATTGACATCAAGATTGGAGTTTAATTGTAATTTATGCTATTACCTTATGCGAAAACCGACTAAAGGCTCCAGTATTCCAGTTCCGAAATCTTGCCTCTATAAATACCTTTAATATCTGCCAAAATAGCCTTGGGTCGGGTGATCGACTTGAAATAGGCCTCGTCGAGTCTAGTATATGCATCGTGATTAACCGCTACTATCACAGCATCGTAATCCTCTTCAGGCTGCTCTTGCAAACTAATTCCGTACTCGTGTTTCATTTCCTCACTATCTGCATGGCTATCTACTACATGTACGGTGATATGATAACCTAACAATTCTTTAATCACATCGGCAACCTTAGAGTTCCGAATATCGGCCACGTTCTCTTTAAAAGTACATCCCATTACCAACACTCTGGCATGTGCTACGTTTACACCATTGCGAATAATTCCTTGCACCACCTTCTTAGCCACATAAGCCGCCATTTCATCGTTGATTGCGCGACCGGCCAAAATCACTCTGGCATTATACCCCAGTTGTTGGGATTTGTAGGTGAGATAATATGGGTCAACACCGATGCAGTGTCCGCCCACCAAACCGGGGAAAAACTTTAAAAAGTTCCATTTGGTACCTGCGGCTTCGAGCACTTCCAGCGTATTGATGCCCATCCTATCGAAAATAATCGACAATTCATTCATCAAGGCGATATTCAAATCCCTCTGTGTATTCTCTATAATCTTCGCTGCTTCCGCCACTTTAACACTAGATGCTCTGTGCACACCTGCACTCACCACCATTTCATAAACGCTGGCAACAACCTCCAACGCCGCTGAATCCGATCCGGAAACCACCTTCACTACGTTTTCCAGAGTATGTACCTTATCACCGGGATTAATCCGTTCAGGTGAATAACCATATTTGAAATCCACACCGGCCTTCAGTCCGGATACACGCTCCACCACCGGCAAACAATCTTCCTCGGTACAGCCCGGATAAACCGTAGATTCAAAAACTACATAGTCACCTTTTTTTATTACATGCCCAATGGTTTCTGAAGCCCTTAAGACAGGCGTCAGATCAGGAACGTTATGTTTGTCGACCGGAGTAGGAACCGCCACAATAAAAAAATTGGCTTCCCTCAGTACCTCCAGTTCATTAGTAAAACGAATATCGCAACCTTCAAAAGCAGCAGGCTCCAACTCATTACTGGGATCGATACCCTTCTCCATTAAAGCAATCCGAGAGGGGTTTATATCAAAACCAATTACCGAAATTTTACGAGCGAAAGCCAACGCGATGGGCAATCCAACATATCCGAGTCCGATTACGGCTAATTTTGCTTCCTTGTCAAGCAGTTGCTGATACATATATGGCTAATTACAAATAACAAACGTACCGGAGGTCGATACATTGAAATACCAAACCACAATACGCGATTAAAAACGGGGGCAAAAATAGTGTATTATACCTGAACCCGCTGTACGATATTAAAATAAAAAAGGAACACCATAAGGTATTCCTTCAGCTCTTTTATCACAAAATACTATCCTGCTTTGGACGCATCTTGAGTTTTCGCTCCCTGCTTTTTAACCGGGCGAGCAGGGCGGGATTTGCCATAAGTTCCAAGGGCAATTTTACCTTTTTTAGAGCGTTTGTCTCCTCTTCCCATACATTTCTGATTTAGAATGCAAACTTAAAAAAAAATTGAACATGTGCGGCTATCAGTTAGAATACTTAGTCCGCCTTTTTTAAGTTTATTTTTTCTTCGCCTTCGATACAGCCTCCGCAAATGCTTTTCCGGCTTTAAATTTCGGCAATTTTCTGGCTTTGATCTTTATTGTTTCGCCAGTCTGAGGGTTTCTTCCTTTACGGGCTGCTCTTTCGGAGATCGAAAATGTACCGAAACCAACTAATGTCACTTTACCTCCCTTCTTCAAAGTGGTAGTAACGCTGTTAATAAATGAATTTACCACTTCACCAGCCTGAACTTTAGAAATTCCTGCGGCTTCTGCGATCGTGTCAATAAGTACTGCTTTGTTCATGATTAGTCTGTGTTTTAATTACTGTTTATACAACTTTTTAACCTTAAAGCGAATATAACAAGTAAAAACACAGTTTCAAAACTAAAAAAATCGCATCCGCCTTTTAATTTGGGGAACAATTCGATTTTTTCGCTACAAACATGAATTTATTAGTAGATCAATATTGGGCTATGGTTTCCATAACCGTCCGAAAAGCGATCACCTGATCCCCAAAGCGATTCAAACTTTTCGCTCGTATTGCAGGTGAATGTGAATTGATATAGGTTTCATACTCAACCAAGCTCTCACAAGTATATTGGACACTGAAGGTAACCCCCTCTGTTTCGTCTTGTTCTAGCAATCGGCAAAAGCGAAAACTTGTAAACAAACCCGTCCCCATCATTTCCGGGATATGCTCTTCGTGCATCCAGCCAATCCATTCCCTGGTAATCTCTGGATTGGTCTTTACAGTTACATTATATACAACCATTGCGCTATGTTTGAGATTCGCTGACCGACTATCAGCTAAGATTTTTTTTGTTCTTCTGCTTGCTCACGCAATAAAATATGTATATCCTTTATTAACTCCCCAACCGACTCCTCGCTGGTTCCATCATAAAACTTGCTCCTGATCCGGCCATGTCCATCTACTAACACAAAATGGTTGGTATGAATAAAGTCACTTTGAATATCCACGGTCGTTGTGTCGTCTACTGCCGATACCAAATAACCATAACGCGCTATATCGTACAACTCTTTCTTATCACCGGTCAAAAACATCCATTGCTCCGGGTCGGCCTCAAATCGTAAACTATAAGCCTTTAGGGCCTCAACAGTATCTTTATAGGGATCCACCGTGTGCGACAATATGACCACATTCTTATTACCCCGAAATTCCTCATAAACCTTATTCATATTCTCATTCATCCGCGGACAGATGCCCTTACAGGTTGTGAAAAAATATTCAACGACCCGAATCTTACCGTCTACATCCTTGTCGGTAATTGTCTTGCCGTCCTGGTTGAGAAACGAAAAGGAACCTACCTTATGACCGGGATTTCCTATCACTCTTAAATTGTCCTGACGTGTCCGGATATCCTTGTTGTAATAGGCCATAAATACGGCACTCAATAAAATAAAAAAGCTAACAAGAAAAATGGTTGACTTTCTGTTCTTCATAATCCGGAGTATTTGCTCCGCAAAGTTACGCCAGATAAGCCTAATTACAGTCGGACTCGATTATCCATCAATATTGTACTTAGACATTTTATAATATAATGTCTTGCGATCGATATTTAATAATCTTGCTGCTTTTGATTTGTTGTATTTAACCGCTTGCAATGTCTGAATAATCATTTCTTTCTCATTCACGGCTTGTATAGCTTTCAGATCCGAGCCGACATCCTCTCCGACATTATCAATCGCAATCACCATTTCCTCGGGAAGTGTCTTAATCGTAAAATATTTTCCAGTCGAAAGGAGCACGGCGCGCTTAATCAAGTTTTTTAATTCACGCAAATTCCCCGGCCAGTCGTAGTGATGAAATAATTTTCTAACCTCTTCATCCGGACCTTCCACCTGTTTGTTAAGTTCCTCGTTCGCTTTTTCTGTAAAATAGGCGGTAAATAGATCTAAATCCTTTCGCCGCTCCTTAAGCGAAGGCAGTTTAATCTTAAACTCGTTCAAACGGTGATACAAATCCTCTCTAAAACTACCATTCCTCACCGATTCCAATAAATCATCGTTGGTCGCTGCGATAATCCGAACATCCACCTGAACCGGCTTGTTACTTCCTATAGGCTGAATAGTCCGTTCTTGTATCGCCCTCAATAATTTCATTTGCACTTCATAGCTCAGATTCCCAACCTCGTCCAGAAAGAGGGTGCCACCGTTGGCAGCTTCGAACTGACCGACTTTATCTTGCACGGCGCCGGTAAACGAACCTTTTACATGTCCAAATAATTCACTTCCGGCAAGTTCGATGGACAAAGCTCCGCAATCGATTGCAACAAAAGCATTGCCCGCTCGTTTACTGTTAGAATGAATCATTCTTGCCGCCTGCTCCTTGCCCGTTCCACTTTCACCCTGCAGAATGACCGACATGTCGGTGGGTGCTACCAGTTGAATGTACTCATACAACTGATTCGCAGCATCACTTTCACCCTTGATAAAATCTAATGTACTGTCAACTTTAGGCCGCTGATTCTTTTTCTGAAGTGCCTCCCGCAAAATCATGAGCAACTCTTCAGGATTCACAGGTTTCGTAATATACTCGAATGCTCCCGACCGAATTGCTCGCACCGCTGTGCGGACATCGTGGAAACTGGTCATTATAATCACCGGCAAATCCGGATTGCGCTCGTGAATGACAGGCAGTAAATCCAACCCGGTACCATCGGGAAGTCGATAATCCAATAGCACCAAGTCAAAATCCTGTTCCGAAAACAACGCTTTTCCGGTTGCAATACGATGAGCAGTCACAGAAGAATGGCCATGCTTTTCCAAAAAACTCTTTATCAGATCCGAAAAACTGATATCATCTTCAATTACGAGTATATGAGCCATTGATTGTAAACTTTTCTAATATTCAGATCAATAATATAACCGATCCGCCAGAACATAATTATTTATTGTTCTCCAAGGGTGCCACCACAAAAATGGCATATCCCTTTCAAAATTATTAATATAAAATGATAGTAGACTGCAAATTAAAAAGAGAAATCAAGGAAGAATCCCCGATTTCTCTTTTTTTCACCCCCCTAATGGTTCATCTTTAATAAATCAACTCCTAAATGAATTTGAGACACATCATTCATGTTATCTATAGCCAACGACATGCCAGTTGACCGAAGACATCCCAACCAATTGATAAACAATCAAATTCACCGCACACTTATATCGTTTACATGAGAAACTGTAGATAAATGCAACAAGCTGAGGCAAATAACCATCAGTCAAGCGCCGGCTTTCTTTCTCGTATAAGCAACTAATTCAATCAACTGAGTCATCAATTCCCAAATTTTTTCTGAGTCCGGCAAACGAAATTTCCCGCTTCGAATTTTGATCTCCTCCTTCCTAAGTGCTTCTGCCAAATCTTTAGCACCCATTTGCCCGGTACGACCCGCCAGCCGATGCAACAATTCTGCTATTAGGTTTAACTCCTTTCGCGCAAGAGCCGACTCTAATAGCTGCAAATCTTCTTCAGTATTTGCCGCATACTTCAACAAAGTCGATTTAAACAATTCGTCGTCATCCCCAACCATCGCCTTTATAGTTGCAAAACTTGCCGGGGCCTCTTCCCTTTCATCAGAATTTACCGACGGTGTTATCGTTGTGATATTAAACAAGCTCATCAAATCCTTCTCCAGAAATGGCTTCATTAATAAACCATCAAAACCTTCTTTCCGGATCCGTTCCTGCTCGTCAGGCATCGCCTGCGCTGTTAGGGCAACTATCCGTATATCTCTATTTTCCGGTAAGGATTTCAGTCGGTCCAACAACGCATAGCCATCCATTTCAGGCATTCTGATGTCCATCAATATCGTATGAGGAAACCCAATCTCCAAATGCGCCAATAAATCTGCGGCACTATTAAAACATAAATGCGGCACATTGTATTTCGACAATATTCCCGAGCAGAGATTTAAAATGAATTTATCATCGTCAATTACCCATACCATTTGATTAAACTCAGTATTGCTCTGCATTTCATTCTCCCTCTTCAGATCCGCATTTCTCGCCTTCGGCAGGGAAATATTCACTTTAAACACACTCCCTTTCCCCTGTTCACTTTCTACATATACCGCCCCCTTAAAGGCATCCACCAGTTCACTAACGATTGAGAGTCCCAATCCGGTACCCTGTTTGCTATCCGGAGCAACTCGCTCGAATTCTCTGAAAATCCTATCCTGATCTGCCGGGGCTATTCCCGGACCTGTGTCTGCAATGGAAAAGATAAAGGTCGTGCGACGGGAAAAATCAGCATGCTCGAGACGGAAAGACACCTCGCCCGCATCAGTAAATTTAACCGAATTGCTTAATAAATTATATAAAATTTGCTTCAATCGAAACGCATCCCCCACATATACGGTCTGAGGTAGTGGTTTATTATACTCAAAACTAAATTTCAGTCCCTTTTGATCCGCGAGGACCTTGATAGAAGCAGCCACTTCTTTCAACAATTGCTGCATATCGAAAGGACGATGCTCCAGTACCAATCGGCCGGACGTAATCCTACTATAATCCAATACCTCATTGACCGACTGTAATAAATGTCGTGATGATCGATAAATTACATCGACTTCTTCAGAGGTGGCCGTTCCGCGCAATTGCATTTGCTCAGCAGTACCTACGATCGACTGTAATGGCGTTCTTAGCTCATGACTCATATTAGCCAAAAACCGCTCCTTCACCTTACCCAACTGCTCAGCTTCTTCCTTGGCAGCAATCAATTCCGTACGGTAGCGATTGCTCCTGGCTATATCAGCAAAAATCAAAAATAGGAGAACCCCAGCGCCTGCGATAAACAAATACATGATCAACTTTAGCTGATCAATTCCTTTGTTGACAATAGAGGTAGCATGAGCATTCCTTTGTACCACCAGCGCCATCTCCTCCGATTCTATCACTTGGAGCATCACCAATACTTCACTGATAAGCGCTTGTCCTGAGCGACTCAACTGCATCTGCTGATTACGCAAACCCAATCTTGTCTGCTGCATATCCGATTGGATAGTTGCAATTCCCGAGCTGATTTCATGTATCAGACTATCCTCTTTAATTACAGCAAGGGTGTCGACTTGTATTTTTAGATCTTCCTGTACTAAACGCTGGATTTTCACTACCTCCGGCTCCTTTCGCTTTCCTACCAACCGCTCCCAGAACGACACCTTATTTTTAGTTGCGGCCCCCGGAATTACCGAATCGACCGGTTCGATGATGGTGGTAGTCTTCATTTCTGTCGTCACCACACTATTGTCCTGATGGTGTCCCTCAGTGGCTAAAATCTCCGATAGCTTGCGAATTTGCTTGGAAAGGGTATCGTTATTGATGAAATTGATTCTCAATCTTATATAGTCCAAGAGCAACCGATCCCGCTCCCGAAGCATTCGCTTCATCGAATCAATTCTAACTACCTGACTGGGATTATCCTGACTCATCATCTGCAGCGTATCTAACATCATTTGCAGATTTTGAGACTCTTCCAGAAAGATATTATACGGCTGCTCGTCTCTGGCAAGCGCCTGAGCTCTTTGCAACTGATCGAGCTTAACCACCTCTCGAAATACCTGATTGACAAACTGGAGTTTCGGACTGGGCTTCCCCATCTCATCCACCGTGTGTAACATTCTTAAAAAAGTACCCTTAGTAAGCGCCCAGGAAATCAATACCGCCGCAACCGCAAGCAAAAAGGCGAATATGACCTTCTTTACTATCGAACCGGAATGTTTTTTATCTGAGTGCATTACAGACATAGGCAAATGATCAGAAGCAGACGTTTAATAATCTTAAAGTAAACAAAAATCTATAATC
>CAZWPF010000098.1:0-9351 GCA_964636205.1 uncultured Chitinophagaceae bacterium
AGGCTAGCATCAAAATACTTAATTTTGTTGCAAACGTTTTTAAGGATGAATCTTCAGGTACCCGACCGGTTGTTGAATTTTATAGGAGGTGAATTCGTAGCTCCTCAAAATGGCAAGTATATAGATAATGTGAATCCGGCTACGGGCGAGGTATATACCTTAGTTCCTGAAAGCGATGAGGCAGATGTGGAGACAGCGGTCGAAGCCGCAAAATTGGCTTTCACAGGTTGGAGTACAACTCCGCTTTCAGAGCGATTCAAAATCCTGAACAGAATTGCCGAACTGATTGAGAAGAATTTAGATCAATTAGCATTAGCCGAAACAAACGATAATGGAAAGCCTTTATGGTTGAGTAAGAAGGTAGATATCCCCAGAGCGTCTGATAATTTCCGCTTTTTTGCAACCGGACTCATGCATTTTGCTAGTGAAAGTCATCAAATGGAGGATAAGGCAATTAATTATACCCTTCGTCAACCTATTGGTGTAGTCGGTTGTATTTCACCATGGAATCTGCCTTTATACTTATTTACCTGGAAAATAGCGCCTGCTATAGCCGCGGGCAACTGCGTGGTTGCAAAACCCAGCGAGGTGACTCCCGCTACGGGCTATCTGCTCGGACATATCTGCCGCGAAGCCGGTTTGCCTGCCGGTGTACTGAATATCATTCATGGTACCGGCCCATCCTGCGGCAGCGCAATTGTGAAGCACCCCAAAATAAAAGCCATCTCCTTTACCGGAAGTACGAGGGCGGGAAAGGAAATTGCTGCGACTGCTGCACCTATGTTCAAGAAGATTTCTCTGGAACTGGGTGGTAAGAACCCCAATGTCATATTCGCAGACTGTGATTGGGAAAAAATGATTCGTACTACTTTGCAAAGCTCTTTCGCCAATCAAGGACAGATCTGTTTGTGTGGTAGCCGAATTCTTATAGAGGAGTCTATCTATGAAAAATTCAAGACTGAATTCGTATCACGGGCAGCTAAACTGATTCCCGGCGATCCTTTGGAAGAGCAGAGTAAACAGGGTGCGGTTGTAAGTAAAATGCATTTCGATAAAGTATTGGGTTGTATTCAAATCGCTAAAGAAGAGGGTGGAAAAATACTACTCGGTGGCAATGCTTTAAATCCTGAAGGGCGCTGTGCCAACGGCTATTTTATTGAGCCTACTATAATTGAGGGACTGGGTCCGGATTGCCGGACGAATATGGAGGAGATTTTCGGACCGGTTGTGACCTTGCAGCCGTTCTCTTCGGAAGAGGAAGCGCTGCGTCTGGCGAATTGTAGTGACTACGGACTAAGTGCTACCATCTGGACACAAAATCTTTCCCGCGCTCATCGGATGGCAGCCAAGGTGGAGAGTGGAATTATTTGGGTTAATACCTGGTTATTGCGCGATCTCAGAACTCCATTTGGTGGTGTGAAGAATTCCGGCGTAGGAAGAGAAGGCGGCTGGGACGCTCTTCGATTCTTCTCCGAGCCCAAGAATGTTTGTATAGAACTTTAATCAGCGAATTTTGGTAATGTTGCCTTCATCGTCCAATTTGATGATGGAGGAAGGTGGTCTGACCGAATCGTCATCCTGGCGATAGGCAACAACGAAGTCTGCTCCGTTGATGATTTTATCACTTATCTGTTTAAAGATCGCAGGAGTGGGCTCCCCACTGATATTGGCGGATGTAGAGACAATCGGTTTGCGAAACCGTTTGATTAATGCTTTGCAGAAGGGATCTCTGGTAACTCGAATGCCAATGCTGCCGTTTGCATGCAGTACGTTATCGGCCAATTCCAGTCCGTGCTCGTAGATCACTGTAGTTGGTTCTTCCAACTGTTCTAAAATAGCAATAATATCGGGGGGCGGGGAAGCTACATATTGCAATACATCTTTTGCTTCGGCCAGTAAGACAATCATACTTTTCTCTGCCGGTCTTTGTTTTAATTCAATAATCCGAGCTACTGCAACTTCATTGGTTGCATCACAGCCTAAACCCCAGACTGTATCTGTCGGATAGAGGATGATTCCTCCTTTTTCCAAAGCTTTGACGCAAGCTTTTATATCGTTTTCGAATTCCAAGTTGTCAGGATTTCTGTAGTAAAATCAGTCAAAAATAAGGTTTATCCCTCAGCCGTTTTACCTGAAAGTGGCAGCAGCAATTGCTCGGGGGTAATTTCGAGGGCGCATTTGAAATGCCCTTCCGGACAAGCTTTATGTCCGTGCAAACCACATGGTCTGCAACTTAAGGGCCGGTCGATTTCTACAATCATACCATTTGTGCGTAACGGACCAAAGCCGAATGCCGGCACGGTGGAGCAGAATATGGCTGTCACTGGCGCATCCATAGCGGAGCAGAAATGCAACGGTGCTGAATCATTCACATAATTCATTCGCGCTCCTTGCATTAGTGCTGCTGACTGTAAAAAATTTAGCCGGCCGCAGAGGTTTTGGATATTAGTTCTTTGCGTTTGGGCTATGATACGTTCTGCCAGAGGGGCGTCCGACTTGCCGCCTAAAAGATAAATCGACAAATGTTCGGGAAGTGATTGGATGAGCTTTGCCCATCGATCCTCGGGGTATTGCTTGGTAAACCATACGGATGCAGGCGCGATACAGATGTATTGTGATTGCTGCAGGTGAGCGACTGCTGCATAATCGCCGGCTGAAGGGTAAATTGCTGGCATAGCCGGCAACTTATCGGTAAGGTGTTCGATCAAACCCTGGTTACGGGTCACCTCATGAATGGGGTGCTCCGCACCCGGTTCGGAAATCCTGTGTTTTACCGTCTTCGTAAAGAATAGTGAAAGAGGATTCTTGTCGAAGCCAATAGTTCGGCGTGCTCCCGAAAACAGGCAGACGAGTCCCGAACTGGCGAAACGATGTAAATTAATGACATCATTATACCGTCGTTTTCTGATTTGCCGGATGATGGAAATAAGGTTCCGAATTTTTCGTTCTTGTTTATTCCAGACAAAAACTTGATTTATATACGGGTGTTTTTGAAGCAGTCCTTCGTTACCCTTTCTTAAAAGGAAGTCGATTTTTGCATCCGGATACCGGGAATGCAATTTTTCGGCAACAGCGGTTGCCAAAACCACATCACCGGTGAAAGCAGTTTGGATAATTAGAATCTTCTGCACGGTTACAAAAGTACAGTTCTCCTATTAAAGCGAACCATACAACAAAAATTAACATACCAATGTTGATTGTTATGGTCATAAGGGTTAAATTGCAATAAAAATAGAATAGTGATGAAAAAAGTATGCTTATCATTAGGTGTTGTATTTGTATTTGCAGGTGCGGCGATGGCACAAGACGGAGCACACCATGGGCATGATCACAGCCAAACTCAAAGTTCTCCTACTCAGGGGGAGTCTATTAAGTTCGAAAATCCCAATCATGATTTTGGCATGCTGATGGAGGGTCCGACTGCCGAAACTGTATTTAAATTTACGAATACGGGCAGTGAGCCGATTGTAATTCAGCGGGTACAGGCTTCTTGCGGATGTACCACCCCAGCTTATACTAAAGAACCGGTAGCTCCTGGTAAGACGGGTAGCATTACTGCTGCTTACAGCACCAGTGGTCGCCCGGGGGCTTTTAATAAGACACTCACAGTATTTTATACTGTAGGTAATAATACCTCGACATTGACAAAAACACTTTCAATCTCCGGGAATGTAGAGAAGGCGCCAACTTCATCTGTACCGGAGAACAACTCAATGATGAAAATCAACTAAACCATGACAGGTTGATAAAAGGCTCTGGCGATTTTGAAAAAAGTTACCGGAGCTTTTTTATTTGAGTGACCAATTTTAATAAGCCGGACGGTTGAATTCGAATGAAATCAAAATATTCTGCTAAATATTGGCGGATTTCCGGAGGCTAAAGGAAAAACTTACTAATTTGCTTCATCAAAATTAAAAAATAGCTATCTAATGAAACAATTATTCTTAATGGCTTGCCTGGCGATGGTGTCGTGGGGTGCTGCTGCTCAGGATTCAAAAAAGGCTGATCCCAACGCACCGAAATTTGAATTTATCAACGGTGATGTCCATGATTTTGGTACAGTGCCTGAAGGTCCATCCGTTGAACATTATTTCGAGTTTAAAAATGTCGGTAAGTCGCCGTTGATTATCAGCAATGCGCAAGCTTCTTGCGGTTGTACAACTCCTGAATGGCCTAAAGAACCAATTCTGCCTGGTAAGAAAGGAAAGTTGTTGGTACGTTATAACACACAAGGCCGCCCGGGTCCGATCGATAAAACCGTTTGGATCTCTTCTAACGCTACAACTGACAAAGACAGATACGAGCTGCGTATTAAGGGTAATGTGCAACCCGCAAATACCGGCAATAGCGCACCTAAACAATAGTTTTGTCTAATTGATTGATATTAAAGCCCCAGTCGGGGCTTTTTTTATATAACTAACAGCCTTAATGCCGTTGAATACTACTTTAATTTTTAGCCTTTTAACTGCGGTTTGGGCGACAGATTAACTTAATTAGCGCCTTTCAAATTATCTTTGCCTCATGCCAGTAATTTCTCATCGTGGTGGTCAGATGCCACCCTCGCCTATTCGTAAACTTGTTCCTTATGCCGAGGCTGCTAAAGCTCGCGGCACTAAAGTATATCATTTGAATATCGGACAACCGGATATCGAAACTCCTCCTGCAATTTTGGATGCAGTGAGAAATGCAGATATGAAGGTTTTGGAGTATAGCCATAGTGCCGGCAACGAAAGCTACCGGAAAAAGCTGGTGAGTTACTACAAGAGAAACGATATTGATGTCAATCATAATCAAATTATCGTTACCAGCGGTGGTTCAGAAGCAATTCTCTTTGCTGTGATGGCCTGTCTGGATCCCGGTGATGAAATTGTAATTCCCGAGCCGTTTTATGCAAACTACAATGGGTTTGCTATTAGCGCCGGAATTAGAATCGTGCCTATCCCATCTTATATCGAAGACGGATTTGCATTGCCTCCGATCGAAGCTTTTGAGAAAGCGCTTACCACGCGCACCAAGGCAATAATGATATGCAATCCTAATAACCCTACCGGTTATTTATATAGCGAAGAAGAACTAAATACACTCAAGGAAATTTGCTTAAAGCACGATTTGTTCCTGTTTAGTGATGAAGCTTATCGTGAGTTTTGTTATGACGGACGGAAGCATAAATCGGTTTTGTCATTGGAGGGCATGGAGCAACATACCATATTGTTGGATACGATTTCCAAGCGTTATAGTGCGTGCGGAGGAAGAATCGGCGCCTTCGTTACCAAAAACCAACAAGTATTGGATGCTGCAATGAAGTTTGCGCAAGCTCGTCTTAGTCCACCCTCTTTAGCTCAGATTTTGGCGGAGGCAGCAGTAGATCTTCCGGAAAATTACTTTGATGATGTACACGCAATGTACACTTCCCGTAGAGATGTGCTGGTACAACGTTTACAGTCAATGAAGGGAGTTGTTTGTCCGAATCCGGGTGGTGCATTCTACGCGATGGCAGAATTGCCCGTCGACGATTCAGAACGATTCTGCCAATGGCTGTTGGAGAGCTTTTCTCATGAAGGTGGTACCGTAATGATGGCGCCTGCCGCGGGTTTCTACGCAACTCCGGGTAAAGGGAAAAAGGAAGTCAGACTCGCTTATGTACTCAACAACGAGGATATCAACAAGGCAATGGATTGCCTTGAAGCCGGATTGGAAGCGTACAATCGCCAATAATTGGCTATGCGTTTTCAGAATCCGTTATCAGATCTACAAATTTGAAATCGGCTCCGTCGAAAAGTCCTTTATCGCTTAATTTTAAAGCGGGTATTACCAGCAAAGCCATAAAAGACAAGGTCATAAACGGCGCCTGTAAAGTACAGCCCAGATCTTTTGCAGCTTTGTCCAGAGCTGCATAAGATCTGGCTACTTCATATCCATCTCCGGTACTCATCAATCCACCCACCGGCAGTGATAAAGTTGACGCGTTGCCGTTGGCATCTACAACAGTGATTCCTCCTCTAGCCTCAATTAGCGCATTTACCGCTTTGCAAATCGATTCATCGTCGGTACCAACAACGATAATGTTATGACAGTCGTGTGCAACCGTAGAAGCTAGCGCTCCTTGTTTTAAACCGAAATTCTTTACAAAAGCAAGTGCAGGAGCTGCATCGGGAGCGTAGCGATTCACCACAGCTATTTTCAGATTATCGCGTTCGATATCACTTACCAAATAACCGTTTTCTATCTTACCCGGTTGAATCAATTGGTTGGTAATTAATTGTCCTTCCAAAGCTTCTATTACCCGAATGTGGATCTGTTTTTGGGTATCTGCCGGAATCTGAAATATTTCTTTTGTCTTAGGGAGTGCATGGAATTGATTGATGACACGGGCATGTCGTTCGGGGATCAGACAACGTCCGTCGGCAGCTACTTCCTGACCGTCGATAAAGGTCTGGCGGATATTCATGGCCGACAAGTTTTCTACAACAATAAAATCTGCCGGATCTCCCACCCTAAGCAGTCCTACCGGTAGATTGTAGTGTATAACCGGATTGAGGCAGGCTGCTCTTAATACATCAAACAAATCAAAGCCCTTTGCCAGCGCTCTTTGAACCAATTTATTAATATGGTGCAATACCAATTCATCCGGATGTTTATCATCGCTGCAGAACATGAGTCGTTCCGGATGGGTAGAGAACAGTGGAGCCAAAGTTTCGAAGTTTCTTGCTGCGCTTCCTTCGCGGATAATAACATGCATTCCCGCTTCAATTTTGTCTAATGCTTCTTCCAGCGTAAAACATTCATGATCGGTAGTGATACCGGCGGCAGCATACGCTGCTGCCTGAGCACCCCGCAACCCGGGTGCATGGCCGTCCACAGGCTTACCAGCTTCTTTTGCCGCGGCGATTTTTTCCATCACTTCGGGGTCGTTAAAAAGAACGCCGGGGTAATTCATCATTTCGGCCAAGTACCAGATTTCATCCATTCCCAATAATTCTCTGATACCTGCAGCATCAATATGTGCCCCGGCAGTTTCAAAGAACGTAGCAGGTACACAACTAGGCGCTCCAAAAAAGAATTTAAAAGGGGTTTGACGACTATTTTCGATCATATATACCACACCTTCTTTACCACATACATTGGCGATCTCATGCGGATCTGAAACCGTGGCGACAGTTCCGTGCAATACCGCGAGTCGGGCAAAGGCGGTGGGTACCAGCATCGAACTTTCTATATGGACGTGGGCATCTACGAATCCGGGTAGAATATATTGTTCAGGAGCTTGTTCCAGGGGTTCCACCTGCGCAATTATTCCATCCCTTACAAACACAGAAGCCGGGAATATTTTGCGATTAAACAGATCCACATATTGCCCGGTGATTGTCATCATATACGTAGTTGATTGTAGTTGGTTTTTTAATTGTTTTTTTAAGGACGGAAACGTGAATTTCCTATAAACGAGAAATCATTGAGTGTTTCCAGAAATGCTAGCAGCGCTGCTCTGTCCTCGTCGCTGAGTTGAATGCCGTTCCTTAAGCTTCTGTCCAGATTTGCTGAACCGGCATCTATCCCGCTGGCATAATGATCGAGTACTTCGTTTAAAGTTCTAAACCTGCCATCGTGCATATAAGGTGCTGTAAATCGAAGATTGCGAAGCGAGGGCACTCTAAAGGTATAAAGATCTTCACTGCGAAGTGTGATATGTGCCCGGCCGCTGTCATTGAGTTGGGTCGGACGAAGTCCGTTATTTCTAAAAGAATTGTCGGTAAATAGCGGTTCTTTATGACAAGAAGCGCAGTTGTTTCTGAATACCTTAAGTCCTTTTAATTCCTGATCAGAAAATTCGTTTCCCGGTATTTCCTGAATATAGCGATCATATTTGGTATCATTAGACACCAAGCTGCCCATAAACTGAGCCAAGGCACGGAATATGCGCTGGGAATTGACGGCTGTATCTCCAAAAGCTGCTGCAAACTGATCCCTATAGCCGCGGTCGGCGGAAATTTTCCGAATAACGTTCTCCAGCCGCTCATCCATTTCCAACGGGTGTTGGATTGGTACTATTGGCTGACTTTCTAAGTGGTTGACACCGCCATCCCATAAGAATAGCGAATTCCATACAAGATTAAATAGGGGTTGGGAGTTTCTGATTCCTCTTCGTCCTTCGACACCCAGACTTACCGCTCTGTTTGGATCGGCAAAGGCAGCTTCAGGACGGTGACAGGAAGCACAGGAGATCATATTGTTTCTCGAAAGCCGCGGATCGAAAAACAAACGCTTTCCCAACTGAAATCCTGCTTCCGTTAAGTGGTTATTTTCGAATTTATAGACCTGTTCGGGCCAATCTGAAGATATGGGAACCGTGTCCTGAGTGTTTTTGATTACAGGACTAGTATCCGGGTCTTTGGTGCAAGATTGCCATGCCAGTAAGGTGGTCAGTAGTGCCGGGATGATCAATTTCCATTTGCCGAGGTGTGAGTGATACCGCATATATTTATGGATGAATATGGCTAATCTTAAACATTTTTGCGTAGTTGTCAGCAATGTTTGAGGCAGCAAGACCAGGACCCATAATAATATTCACTTCAGAAAAATTAATCACATTGGGAGGACCAAACCATTGTAGCATATTCGCTTCAATATGAATAGTGGGGTTGCTTTCAGTATTAATGACCAGCTGCTCAGGAAAAGAAAGTGTAACCCATCTTAGTACAGATTCAGGACCGGAGAACCCACCGAGGTGAAAACCCAAAAAATTGGCGGGTCCGGTTGACTGCGGGGATTTCCCCTCCAGTTTTGCCATGATATAGCCGGTATTCCAGTCCCAAAACATGCTATGCATAGGGTCTAAAGCTCCAGTTTGGGCACCTGAGGTGTTTCGGGCTTCGTCCACACCAATCAGAAATTTTATGGCGCTATATTTTCCCGGCTTGATATCTGATAAGGCAATCTGTTTGGATGATTCTTCTTTCTCTTTAACCAAATAATAGCTGTTTTCTATTGAAAAATCTTCGTCTTGATCAGATACCAGTGAAATGTTAGTAATGTAATAAGCGTAATTGGTAACAATAAAACTATCGCCATGTGCATTTAAATAATACACACTATCTAATACTAAAGGTTGATCTCCTGCCAGGTTGGAGAAATTAAGGGTGATTTGTCCAACATCTGATGATGGTTGTGGCTGCGGTTCCGGTGGATCTTTCTTTCTACAAGCGTTTACACTGAATACCAGTCCGGTCAAGAGTAAAATAGATAATTGCCTCATCTTATTGCCTTCTTATTGGTAGGCGCTAAGCGAAGATAAAACTTATTTTGTATAATGTTTAGTGTGCGGTATTTTTCTGATTTGCGACAATTGTGATTATC
>CAZWPF010000099.1:0-9287 GCA_964636205.1 uncultured Chitinophagaceae bacterium
TGCAGATCCTGCATTCTCATGGCTACAAGTTTAATTTGTTGATGGGGATATGGCCTAAGTCACTAAGAAAAATACCGCTATTATCTAGCCTACATGGATATGTGAATGCCCCCCAATTTACTAAAATGTGGCTGTATGAGCTTTTGGATAGAAAAATATTAAATCACATAGAGGGAGTTTTTGTTGTTAGTGGCCACATGACCGAAAATGCATCTATTAAAGGGATAAGAAAGGAAAGACTGCATATAGTTGAAAACGGTATAAATATAGAGCGGCATTTTTGTTTGGATGAGGAAGATAATCAAAATATAGAAATGTTTTTTAATAAGTATAATAAAATAATTGGGGCTGTTGGGCGCCTTTCAAAAGAGAAAGGGATAGAGTATTTGATAGATGCTTTTTCTAAAATAATAGAGTTCGAGGGCAATCTAGGGCTGTTATTGATTGGTGAAGGGCCAGAAAGAGTCAGGTTGGAAAATCAGGTTTTGAACTTGGGGATAGAGAATCAGGTGCTTTTTGCTGGTTACATTAAAGGTCCTCATAAATATATTAAAAAAATTGATTGTTTAGTAATGCCGTCTTTAACTGAAGGATTACCTATAACTTTGCTAGAAACTATGTGGACTGGAACTCCAATAGTGGCTACCAGTGTGGGCGGTATCCCTAGCGTGCTGGACGGAGGTCGTTACGGATTGTTAGTTGAGCCGGAGAGCGTTTCACAATTAGTTGCGGCTCTACAAGCAGTCTTAAAATATGAGCCATCAGAAAGGCTAAAAGTCATCGAAAATGCCCGTGCTAGAATACGTGACTCTTATTCTTCTAAAGTAATGGCAGAGAAATACCAAGAGATATATAGGATGTGGATCAGCTAGGGAGACGCTTGGTTCATGGGATGGATCTATAGGAAAATAATCCTACCGGGATTGCTTGCAGTACTGCGTATACCAATGCGCAATGCCTTTGATAGCTGTGTGAAGCTGAATCAGCTGACTGAAAGCCAGTTAAAGAGCTATCAGTTAAGAAGGCTAAAGTCTCTTATAAAGAAGAGCGATTTATTTTCGAATGAAATAATTGATAAGGTTGAAGAGTCTAAAAGTATATCCGAAGCACTGGAAAACTTACCAGTAATTACAAAAAGCGATTTGCGAAAATGGTCTCAAAACAAAGGCTTGATGAAATCGGTAGTCATTAGAGAAACTGCAGGTACCACCGGAACTCCAATGAGCTTCCAGTATACTAAATCGAATATAGCACATCAGCTTGCTGTTAGAGCGTATTGCTTAAGTAAGCTGGGAATTAAATATGGGGAAAGAGAGGCGCGGCTTTGGGGGAGGCGAGATAATAGCATAAAGTCTAAGTTGAGAGACTTTATACTTAATAGGATGGTTTTTAATTTCATAGATGGTGATTCAAAATCGCTAGCTAAAAAGTTAATTTTTTATAAGCCTGCATACATATACGGTTACTCTTCAATAGTTTTGGCTGCTGCGAAATATTTTGATTTGGCTAACATAAAGCCACCAAAGATAAAGGCTGTAATTTGTACGGCTGAAAGTCTACAAGGTTTTCAGCAGGACTATATCGCTAGAGTTTTTTCATGTCCGGTGGTGATGGAATACGGATGTACAGAAGTTGATATAATAGCGTTTCAGTGTGAGAAACGTCATTACCACTTAGTCAATCCCTGGTTGATAGTTGAGGTTGAAAAGGGCGAAACTATTGTTACCGATCTTAATCAGGATATTATGCCAATTATAAGGTATAAGGTTGGTGATAATATTGTTTTTGAAAAATGGTCGGGTGGCTGTGGATATGGAGAGAGAGAAGAGGTTGTTACAAAAGTAAAAGGGCGTTCTCTTAATCAAAAGGTTTATCTTCCAGATGGTGGTTATAGACATGCTGTGATATTTGCGTATGTAGCAGAAGATCTTTATCGGAATTTACCATTTTTTACTCAGTTTCTAGTTGTTCAAGTGTCCATAAATGACTTTAGATTTTACTTGGAAGCCGCCAAGGAATTGGATGAGAGTGAGAAGCTATTGGTTTCTAGTGAGATAAAGGAGCTTTATAAAAAATACGCTGGCTATTCTGCGAAATTTGAGGTTGTTTATAGCCTTCCTGATCGAATAGGGCGAGGTTCAAAGTTTGATTACTTCTATTCCGAATTAAGTGATAAAGATTTTGTCGGTGCTGTTATTTGAAAACAACGGGAGACCTTGTGCGTGTTCATTTTTTGATTTTTAACTCTGATGTGTGTTGTGTTTGTAATATAAGGAAGGTGATTATTTTTATTAAGAGTAAGTTATGGATAATAAAGTGATTGTTTCGATAATTATACCTGCTAAGGATGAAGGTGAACATATAAGAAGCTGTCTTGATTCTATATTTAGATTGGACTTTCCACCTTCGAGATTTGAAGTTTTAGTGGTTGATAACGGATCTGTGGATGATACTAAGGTTATTGCTTCACAGTACCCCGTAAAAATTTTTGATTTTCCGGGAGCGCGTATTGGAGCTGTAAGAAATAAGGGGGCAAAGGAAGCACAAGGAGAGGTGTTGGCATATGTCGATGCAGATTGTATTGTGCCTCCATGTTGGATCAGTACGGCTTTAGATAATCTGGCTCAGGAAGATGTTGCTGCGGTTGGAGGTTTGGCTATTTATCGGGAACATCCTAATTGGCTGGAACGTGCCTGGGCTCTTAAGAAAGAGGTTAAAAGATCTGAAGTTAAATCATTAGCTACAGGAAGCTTTGTGGTTAAGAGGGATGTTTTTCAAAAAGTCGGGGGATTTAAAGAGGGTATTGTTGCGGGCGAGGATACTGAGATATCCAGAAGTATAGGTGAGGCTGGATTTAAATTAATTTTGGAGCCAAATTTATCTGTAATTCACTTGGGATACCCACGAACTATTAGGGAATTTGTCCGTCGACAAGTCTGGCAGACATCGGACTATTTAAAGACGCTTAATTCAAATTTTGATAAGGTTTTCTTCTTAACTAACGTGTTTCTTTTTTGTTTTATTTTATCTCCATTGCTTTTGGCTTTCGGAATGCTGCCGTACGGGGCTTTTTTATTATTAGTTATGACGGCTATTCCATGTCTTGTTGCCGCTATTAAGTTGTTTCGTTCTGTGGAACGAAAGACATTATCGCTGTTCTTACAGGTTTGCTTTGTTCATTTGCTTTACTTTGCTGGACGTAGCGTTGGGTTGCTGACTAGTTACAAAAGGTGTCTGGTTGGTTAGGTTTTGTTTTTTTAGATGTGTTTCAAATTTTTAATTAGCAGTGCTGGTATTCGGTGGCTATTATCAGTGGTAGGGCGCGTATGATTGGCCTGATGTATAAGGAATCTTAATCTAAGGACGTACTCTGAATTGACTGCAAGACGAGGTATTTAATGAGACCGTCGGCATTAGTCGTAGTTTTTTGTTCATCTTTTTTTTCCGCGATTTCTATTGCAGCGCCTAAGATACAAAGCGTAGATGGCGTTTTTTCTCAGGATAGCCTTATAACGATTTATGGCTCGGGATTTGGTGAAAAAGCCCAAGTAGCGCCTGTTCTTTATGATAGAGGGTCTTTAGTCATTGAGAATGGAAAGGTTAACCAAGCAAGAGCTAATTCCGCAAATGGATACAAGCTTTTGACGGCGACAGAAGGTTCTCCAGATCCGATATATGACAAACCAAGCGGTAACTCGACAGGAGTTAATGTTCAGTTTGTAACTGATCGTCCAGGGCGAACTAAGTACAGTGATGGACATTACTGGTTTAGAGGGAAAAATGGATATGTTGGATGGCCGCGCGCTTATGGAGCTGGAAATACTCCCAAGAACAATGATCAGTTATATCTTTCTTGGCAATTTAAACCGCGTTATGACGCGGAGCATTATTGGACATGGAAGCTTAAGAATGTGAAAGGCTCCTTTGATCAGCGGAGCGGTTCTAACAATTTCGGGGAGACGGTTCGTTTCTCAAATGGAAAGACGGCTAAGATTATCGCAATTAGTGGTGATACGCTGCATATGGTCGTAGATCAGAAGGTTAGTAGTACAGAGCTTAAAGGAACTCAGGTTCAGGGACTAAGCAGCGGTGCGGTTGCAGTATTGTCAGACGAAGGTGGCGCATATTACGCGCCGGGATCAGATAAGTTTGTACGTATTTGGGAAGAGCCGACCGGGACAAATGGTTTGCTTATGGCTTGGTCTAATGTTGGGCTTGCCGTCAGAAAGCCGGATGGTAAAAATATATATGGATACGGGGCAGCGGGTGTAGTCACGGGGCAGTGGAATCATATGGAAGTTTTCGTCGACTTAAAACAGAAAGTAGCCACTGCAAGTGTCAATGGAAAGGAACTTCATACCGTTGACTTGACGGGGGTTGTGTTTAATGCGAACTCATATAGCCCGACTATTGCACTCTTGGGATTTAATGGTTCGCATATGGATTATCAAGAGGTCGATTTCGGAGAAATATATATGGATAGTACGCCGCAGCGCATTCTTATCGCAAATGCGCCGGAACTGTCCAAGGCTAGCAAGGTAGAGATTCAGTACCCAACTAGTTGGCAGGACAATAAGGTGGTTGCTAAAGTTAATGAGGGGAGTCTTAATAAAGGCGAGAAGCTGTATCTTTTTGTGGTAGATAAGATGGGCAATGCGGTATCTGCGGGAGTTCCTATTTGCGATGACTGCCAGGCTCCTCCAGTCGCTCCAGTTTTGCGAGTTACAAACAATTAAGATGAGATCTGAACTGTAAGTCATACCTCGTGGATGATAAAGCTAGATCCACGAGGTTTTTTGACTCAATAATTACTGTCTCCGTGTTATTCCAACGAAGAGGGGCGGGTAATTCCCGATTTTAACGGGGTTCAAAAATAGACCTTAGGTAGCCAGAGGGGAACTGTTCAGGGCTTCTAAATACAAGTAGAATCCTATCTGGTGCAGCTATATTTAACAGGGAAAGCCGACGGATTTGATCGGTTGAAATGGGAAGTGGAAAGAGGGATCCCGCGTGGTTTCTGCCTTAGTTAGCGTCATTATTCCTGCCTATAATAGAGTCAAATACATACAGCAGACGGTCGATTCTGTTTTAGGCCAAACTTTTAATTCTGTCGAATTGATTGTTGTTGATGATGGATCCACTGATGGAACTTATGAGCTATTGCGGGAATATGACAGCAAGCTGATGCTGTTGACCCATCCAGGTAGGGAGAATAGGGGGCAATCAGCTGCAATTAACTTGGGAATAAAGTTCGCATCAGGAAAGTATCTTGCGATATTAGATAGTGACGACTTCTGGGCACCTAACAAGCTGGAGATTATGATTCCTTTTCTGGAAAAAAATCCAGATGTTGGGCTTGTATACTCAAACGGCTATGGCGTATCTGCAGCCGGCGATATTCTGTATGAATTTTTGCCCAGAAACCATCAGGAAACGAACGATCCTAATCGCGTACTGTTAGATTGTTATACGTTGCTACCAAATAACTCGGTAGTTCGGAAAGACGTTATCAATAAAGTAGGAATCTTTGAAGAGACATTTCGAGCTGCACAAGATCACGACATGTTAATTCGTCTAGCCGAGAATACGAAATTCGCTTTTTTGCCTGAATTTTTGTTTTATTATCGGCGACATTCAGACTCTATAAGTGCAACGAATGCTTTTTCTAGATGGCGGAATGGATTTGAAATTTTGAAGCGTGCCAAGGCGCGTTATCCATACAGAAAATCGACTCTCCGCAAGCGTCGTGCATTGCTGAATTACCGGCTCGGCGAGACCTATCTCAAATCAGGTTCCAAGGTCCGCGCCATACCTTATTTTTTATTTGCGGGGGTTCTGGATCCCGTCCGTTCAGTTAAGGTTCTGACAGGCATAGAAAAAAAGCGATGATGGATTTGCTAAGGAGCCGTTTTGCCTGCGCGGTGCGCTCTTTGCTCCAAACATGATAGAATTTGCCGCGTTTCTCTGCTATCTGTTTCATTGAGGTCGAGCTGTTTCATAGAGGTCGAGGCGTTGATGGCGCTTTGGCCGGGACCCGAGTGGGTTGAGGGATTTGTGAGGCATTTCTGCACTTGGTGCCTAGATCCGTTAAGTTGGTCGATCAAGGGGGGAGGCTTACGTTGCAGCTCGTGTTCTTCTGGATTTTAAAGTTGATAATTAGGGTCATGAAGGATGTGCATAGCCAGGAAGGTACTTTTCGTTATCGACCAATACAAAAATCCCTACGCTGGCACAGAGGGACAATTATATAAATTGATAAAGTATCTGCAGGAGCAGGGGGTTGAATGCCATCTTCTCGCCTTTTCTCCTTCAGAGTTTTTACTGAATCACGCATTTCTTTGTCCCGTTACCATCCTTGGTCATCATCGTCTTTCGTCCCTGAAAACATGGGTTGCGCTTTGGCAGGCGGCTCGAAAGTTTAGTGCGCTTGGATATTCTATTGCCCATATTTTCTTCAATGATCCTTCGGTAATTGGGCCTCCTGTTTTTCGCTTGAAAGGATTCAAGGTCCTTATATCTCGTCGTGACATGGGCTACTGGTATACGCCAGCCTACACAAGGCTGCTTCAATTGAACCGTTTTTTCCTCTCTGCTGCTGTGGCGAACAGCGCTGCGGTAAAGCAGATTACGAGTGAAGTCGAAAAAATTCCTCCCCTTAAAGTTCATGTGATCTATAACGGATACGAAGACCTGGATTGTTCGCAGAGTATTCCTGGAGATTGGACTGAGTTTGTCGAGCCTGGCGATTTTGTTATCGGCATGGTGGCAAATATCCGGCCGATTAAGCGTATGGAAGACGCAATTGAGGCTTTGGCGAAGGTCTATTCTCTTTACCCAAGAGCTAAACTCGTCGTAATCGGTGATGGGGACGCCTCGCTTCTTATCGAAAAAGCGGGGCAGCTCGGTGTATCCCATCGGGTATGCTTCATCGGATCAAGAAGTAACGCGGTGGATTATATTCGTTACTTTGATGTAGGAGTGTTGTGTTCGCAGTCGGAAGGATTCTCGAATGCGCTGATCGAATATATGCAGTGTGGAAAGCCGGTAGTTTGTAGCCGGGTAGGCGGCAACCCTGAAATCGTCAGGAACGGTAGTAATGGATTCCTATACGAGGTTGGGGATACGACTTCACTTGCCAACCATTTGCAGTATTTGATCGAGAAAGCGGAGGAACGTGACGAGATGGGTAAGAGAGCTCAGGCTACCGTCCGCGAGCAATTCTCCATGAAGAAGATGGTCGATGCTCATATCGAGTTATATGGTCTGGTGCTGAACGAGAAGGGGGTGATTTATGTTCAGTAAATCCCAACTTGTTCGTCTGCTCGGCCCCCTAGGACTGTATAGCCTTGCACGCGTCGCGACCAGAAATCAGCCGAGGATCCTGATGTATCATCGATTCTCCGATTCGCCCCAGCCTGGCAGAATCTCCCGTCAGGCATTTGAGTTTCAGGTCAAGCATCTCGCACGGTATTACAACCTTGTCTCCATGACAGATCTCGTGAAAGGACTGCGGGGTGAGATTCCGCTAAAGCCTAACTCCATTGTAATTACTGTCGATGACGGATATTTGGATTTTTATACGGTTGCCTATCCTATTCTCAAAAATTACCAAGTTCCGGCGACAGTATTTGTAACCACCAAGTTTGTGGATGGTGACTTTTGGCTATGGCCGGACAAGATTAGTTATCTACTGAATTCGTTGACGGAAATTCGTGAGGAAATAGAGCTAGGAGGAAGGAGGCTGTCTTCACGGCCACTTACTCCTGCTTACAAGAAGGTCGCTTGGCAGGCCATTGTTGAGTATTTGCTAACTAGGCCGGAAGATGAAAAGCTCAACTGGATTAATAATTTTGCTGTACAGCAGAAATTAAACATTCCCGACGCTCCGGCAGATGACTACCGCGCCGTGACCTGGGACCAGCTCAGAGAGATGGAAGAGCATGGCATTGAGGTTGGCGGCCATACAGTCACGCATCCATCATTGGGGCGCGTCAGTAGTGCTCAGTTGAAGGATGAGGTGACAAACTGTAAAAAAGCATTGGACCAGCAGCTTACTATTCGCGAACGGCAATTCTGCTACCCCAATGGGCAAGTGCAAGATTATAGCGAAGAAGCCAAGACCATAGTTTCAGAATCGGGTTTTAGATCTGCAGTAGTCGCTTTTTATGATAGCAAGCGTCTGTCCGACCTTTATGAATTAAGGCGCTATTCCTCATCCGAGGATCAGTTTCAGTTTATGAAATCAGTTACCGGTATCGAACTCCTAGCGAGCATCCTAACCAATTCGAATAGTAGATTATCATGGAGTTACTAACTGCAAAGGCTGATTATAGGAATCATATAAAAAACAAGAAAAAGGAGATGCAAGTCAGTGCTTTCTGTTTTGGTGCATACATGTATTTCCTTATAGACTTCTTTTTGCATCTTTCAGCCAGAATACCTGGCTATGGGATCATTCGCCCAACTTTGCTTTTGGTAGCCATTATAAGTATGTCGCTGATTGTTCAGCGGGATCGGCTGAAGGATATTAGTAAGAATCCAGCATATAGGGCAATTCTTTTCTTAATCGGGTATATCTTTGTTTCTCTACCATTTGTTGAATGGCCGGGAAGTGTTATTAAAAATAATCTACCCGAGTTTGTTAAGGCGATTGTGTTTTTTTTCTTTACTGTTTTTGTTATTGACTCGGAAAAGAGATTAAAAATCTTCTTGATTGTATTTGTTGGGTGCCAAGTCATAAGAGTACTTGAACCCCTTTATTTAAATATTACTCAAGGATATTGGGGAAGTCAGACATATCTGGGAGGCGGTGAGTTTTCTCAACGCCTTTCCGGAGCCCCTTCAGATGTGATAAATCCGAACGAACTTGGATTCGTTATAGCGACAGCTTTTCCTTTTTTATATTACTTGCTTTGGTTGGGACGATGGAAGGCAAAACTGTTGTTCATCGTTTTGGCGCCATTGCTATTATATGCGTTAATTTTAACCATGTCTCGCGGCGCCATGATTGCAATGCTCGTGGTCGTATGGTTCCTTTTTAAGGATTCGAATAAAAAATCTCTTCTCGTCCTAGTGGGTATAGCAGTTTTGATCGCAATGTGGTCGGTGATGACCCCTGAACAGAAGGATCGTTATCTGTCCTTAGTGGATTCTGACGCAAAGCAAGCTGCAACCGTGGATGGCCGTATTCAAGGGATGATCAATGAATTTAAAGTTGGCTTGGAGCGCCCAATTTTTGGTCATGGATTGGGTACGACCGGGGAAGCAAAATTTCACCAAAAAGGACG
>CAZWPF010000100.1:0-9216 GCA_964636205.1 uncultured Chitinophagaceae bacterium
CGTACAGCCCTTTTTTCAATATTAATTTTGAAAACTATTCAGAAACTAAGCAACTAATGTATCCAGTACATTATTCATGCTGCGTACAGCTTCAGCAGATTTGTTGAAAGCTGCTTGTTCTTCTTCGTTGAGTTTGAAATCGATGATTTTTTCCCAGCCATTGCTGCCGATAACGACAGGAACGCCGAGGCAAATATCCGACTGACCATATTCGCCGTCCAGAGCTACGCAGCAAGGGAATACTTTCTTCTGATTGCGGATAATGCTTTCTACCAGAGCAGCTCCTGCAGCACCCGGTGCATACCAAGCAGAGGTACCCAATAATTTAGTAAGCGTCGCACCACCTACCATTGTATCAGCGGCGATTTGCTTCAATTGTTCTTCTGACAAGAAATTGCTCACCGGAGTACCGTTCAGGGTAGCCAACCGAGTAAGCGGGATCATGGTAGTATCGCCATGACCGCCAATAACAGTTGCATGCAAGTCGTTAGCGGAGCAGTTAAGCGCCTGTTGCAGATAACATTTAAAACGTGCACTGTCGAGAATACCGCCCATACCAATAACGCGGTTCTTTGGCAAACCGGTCGCTTTCAGTGTGAGGTAAGTCATGGTATCCATTGGATTGGAAATAATCACCAAAATGGTGTTTGGAGAGTGTTCCAAAAGGTTTTTTGCTACAGACTCAACAATTTTCGCGTTGGTTCCGATCAATTCTTCGCGAGTCATACCCGGTTTGCGGGGCAAACCTGAAGTAATCACACATACATCCGAGCCTGCAGTCTTGCTATAATCGTTGGTAACACCGGTAACACGAGTGTCAAAACCCAACAATGAAGCAGTTTGCATAATATCCAGAGCCTTGCCCTCAGCAAAACCTTCTTTAATATCCAATAATACCAGCTCTTCAGCCAGTTCTCTACGGGCAATGTTATCGGCACAGGTAGCACCTACAGCACCAGCACCTACGACTGTTATTTTCATAAGAATTGAAGAAAATATTTAAAGGTTAATAATTACACCCGCAAAGTTAGCGGATTCAATAGAAAAATCAGGTAAAGAATTATTTGATAGGGCAGATGAAATCTGCCAGCTAACTCAATAACAGTTGCCAAGAAATTCTTACGTGAATTATAATTCTTCCGATGAGTCCAAGGGAACGCGTCCGGCGCCGGCATAATAGCGCTTCCAGTAATGACTATTCAGATTACTTATCGTAACCCCATTAGTGCGAGATGCATGCACAAAACGATCATTGGCTAAATAAATACCTACATGGGTAATCCGCTTACTGCGAATTTTGAAAAAGACCAAGTCTCCCTCTTTCAACTCATTCTTATCATTAATAAACTTACAATGAGTAAACTGCTCACGCGCAGTGCGAACAATATCTACGCTGTAAACCTGCTCATACAGTCTTTGCACAAAAGCCGAACAATCAATCCCATTGGTGTCCGTACCACCTAAGCGATACCTGACCCCCAGCCAATTGTCTATAAAATCATAAAGTGAAATATTAGTTAATGCCTGGGGCTTAACATCTATGAGTTCACCATATTTTACCTGTAAGGAATTGCTTTCTGCCGGATTGTATTTCTCTGTCGGCTTAATTTTTAACTGCTTGCTAAGTGTCAAACAGTTATTTCCGTTGTATAGTTGAATACTATCAATAAAGCGGAGTGAATTCGGAGAGGATGATGGCTGACGGCCGGCGGTAGTCAACTGTGCCGTCTGACATGCTGAAAAGAGCAACATCAAAACGATCAGATGCGAGAATATGACTATTTGTTTTCCGCTCATCCATGCAAATGTAAAAAAATGATCGCTTAAATCGAATTCAAAAAGGCATTTTTTTAGAGCCTTTTGAGGCTTTTTTCTGCCTATGGCATGTTTTTTTACTCATTAAAAAAAATATCGAGTTATGCGCGCAATTTGGACAGGGGCAATTGGATTTGGACTGGTAAATATTCCTATCAGTGTATTTCCTGCTATAGAAGCTGCTCGTTTAGATCTCGATATGCTCGATAGTAAGAATCATGCTAATATAAAATACCAAAGGGTCAACGAGAGTACAGGTAAGGAAGTGCCCTGGGATCGGATCGTCAAGGGTTATAAAATGGAGGACAAATATGTGGTACTTACCGATGATGATTTCGAAAAAGCAAGTCCCGAGAAATCTAAACTCATAGAAATCAACGAATTTGTCAATGAAAGCGAGATTGACAGTCTGTTTTTCGATACACCTTACTATCTGCAACCAGGCAAGAATGGCGATAAAGCCTATGGCCTGTTGTATAAAGCCTTGGAAAAAACAGGCAAGGTCGCACTCGGGAGTTTTGTCATGCGAACAAAGGAAGCTTTTTGCATGCTGAAACCTATTAAAAATAATATCCTTGTATTGATTAAGCTCCGTTTTCCTGAAGAAATTAGAGAGACAGAAGGAATTAAAGTACCGGCAAGAATAACTGTAAAACCGGGAGAATTAAAAATGGCCGTTGCACTGATTAACCAACTCACCCCGAAGAAATTTACCATTTCAAAATATAAAGACACTTATTCAGAGGCCTTAATGAAGATTATTAAATCAAAAGCCAAAGGCAAGAAAGTTAGTCAGCCCAAATTCAAGCTTTCCAAAACTTCTAAATCGGATCTGATGGAGCAGCTGAAAGAAAGTTTGAAATCCAAAAAAGCCGGATAATGAGTTTGAAAAAATATAATCAGAAGCGGAACTTCAAGCAAACTCCGGAACCTAAAGCGAAAGCCGTAACAGCAGGTCAATCACTTAGGTTTACGGTGCAGCGTCATCATGCTTCCAGATTACATTATGATTTCAGACTCGAACTTCAAGGGGCCCTCAAAAGTTGGGCTGTACCCAAAGGTCCATCGATGAATCCTTCAGACAAACGGCTTGCCATGCGAGTCGAAGACCATCCGGTGTCATACGCCGATTTTCAAGGCATGATACCCGAGGGAAACTATGGAGCAGGCCAGGTGACTATTTGGGATCGGGGAGTTTACCAACCAATTGATAAAAATGGAGACCCAATCAGCGCATCGCGATTCGCTAAAGACCTGGAATCCGGGAGTATCAAATTCCTGATTAAAGGCAGAAAGCTAAAAGGAGAATTTGCGCTTGTCAAAATGAAGACAGACGATGACAGCTGGTTATTAATAAAACACAAAGACGAATATGCTACTGATAATGATTATGATAGTGAGGCGCATGCTACTAAAAAAGCCTTGGCTTATACGGAAAAACGGCATAATGAAACCGCAACCCCAAATTCCGATTCCGGCAGAAGGCGTGCAAAATCTGCGTTAAAAAAAAAGTCCCACACGAAATAAGACCACGCATCAAGCCCATGCTGGCAAAACCGGCTAAAGAGCCCTTCGACGATCAGGATTGGTTGTTCGAAATAAAATGGGACGGTTATCGGGCAATTGCTGACCTGCAGAATAAATCGGTCGACCTCTACTCCAGAAATGGCAATTCATTTGTTGCTAACTACCCTGAACTGATACGAGCTCTTGGTGATCTACAATTAAACGCAATCCTCGATGGAGAGATCGTGGCATTTAATGATCAGGGCATGCCCGATTTTCAATCGCTACAACAATACGGACAAGCACCTGTGAGTGCTATCGAATATTATGTTTTTGATCTCCTGTTCCATAATGGTAAGGATTATCGCGACCGTCCTTTAATCGAAAGGAAAGCCCAGCTGAGTAAGCTAATCCCCGAAGAGGGCAGGCTTATCCGTTACTGTGATCATATAGAAGGCGAAGGAATCCATTTCTTCGATGCTATAAAAGAGAAAGGACTCGAAGGGATGATCGCAAAGCGAATGGACAGCAATTATCGGGAAGGGACACGAAACGGAGCATGGTTAAAGATCAAACATCTCCGGATGGAAGAAGCAATTATCGCCGGCTTCACCAAAGTCCGCAGCGGTAAAGGGAAATTCGGAGCCTTGGTGCTTGGAGCTTATCAGAACGGGAACTTAACATATATCGGACATACAGGAACTGGATTTAATGAATCGGCAAAGGAGCAATTATATGATGCCATGAACCAGTTGGTAACCGAGGAAAGTCCGTTTAACCAAAAGATAAAGGTCAATATGCCCGTCACCTGGATACGACCCAAGTTGGTTTGTCAGATTAAATATTCAGAAATCACAAGGGGTGGACAAAGGCGTCATCCGGTATTTCTGGGCTTAAGAACTGATAAATCTGCCGGGGAAGTAACCATAAATGATCACATTATGCCTGCAAAGAAAGCCGGAAGCCTCAGCAAATCCTCGAAAGACACAAAGAGTATTGGAAAAGCTCGGATCACCAATCCGGATAAAATTTACTGGCCTGACGAGGGAATTACTAAAGGGGATATGATCGCCTACTACGAATCTGTTGCCCCATATATTTTACCCCATCTGAAAGCCCGGCCGCAGTCATTAAATCGAAATCCAAACGGGATAAAAGGCAAGAATTTCTATCATAAAGATGCTGGCGAACAAGCCCCGGATTGGGTTGCAACATATCAGGACTGGTCGGAATCGTCCAATAAGACCGTGGACTATCTGGTATGTAATAATAAGTCTTCGCTGCTGTACCTCGCGAATCTGGGCTGTATCGAGCTCAATCCATGGCATTCACGCGTCACCAAACCGGATCATCCAGACTATCTGGCGCTCGACTTAGATCCTTCAGAGAAAAATAGCTTTGATGATGTGGTTGATTGTGCAATAGTAATGAAAGAAATATTAGACGAAGCAGGTGCAGACAGCTATTGTAAAACCTCCGGAGCTACAGGTTTACATATTTATATTCCGTTAGGCGCAAAATATGATTATGCTCAGGCTCGTGGATTTGCGGAGATCATTGCGCAGATGACATTGGAGCGCTTGCCTGACCTAACGACGATGGAACGGTCATTATCGAAACGGAGCAAACAGAAAATTTATCTGGACTATCTGCAAAACAAACAAGGAGCAACCTTAGCTGCCGCTTATAGCCTCAGACCGAGACCCGGCGCGCCGGTTTCCACTCCATTAGATTGGAAGGAAGTAAAGTCCGGACTCGATCCTCTACAATTTAATATCAAAAATACCTTGCAAAGGATAAAAAGGAAGGGCGATATCTTTTTACCGGTACTGAAAAAGGGAATAGACATGAAGAAGGTATTAAAGAACTTGGAAAAGATGGGCTAGGGCAGAACAGTCAAAGGCACAAATCTTTTATGGTTATTGTATGCAGCATTTATCCGAACATTATCGTTGGTGGCAAACCGGAATCATATATCAAATCTATCCGCGTTCCTTTCAAGATAGCAATGGAGACGGAATTGGAGATCTTCGGGGCATTATCCAAAGACTGGACTATCTGAAATGGCTGGGAGTGAATGCCATCTGGATTGCCCCATTCTTCAAATCCCCAATGGCCGATTTTGGCTATGATATAGCAGATTATAATGATATCGATCCCATATTTGGAACCATTGAAAATTTCGACGAATTGATTGCCGCAGTGCATCAAAGAGGCTTAAAATTGATACTCGACTTAGTGCCGAATCATACATCTGACCAGCATCCCTGGTTTCTGGAGTCTAAATCCTCTCGAGATAATCCCAAGAGAGATTGGTATATCTGGCAGGATGGACATCCTGACACGCCCCCCAATAATTGGCGCGCCGCGTTCGGAGGGAGTGGATGGGAATGGGATGCCGCTACCGAACAATTTTACTTTCATTCTTTCCTAAAAGAACAACCCGATCTGAATTGGCGAAATCCGGAGGTTAGGAATGCCATCTATCAGGTGATGCGATTCTGGCTCGATAAAGGGGTGGACGGATTCAGGGTGGATGTACTCTGGCATCTGATTAAAGATATACAGCTGCGCGATAATCCGCCTAATCCTGACTATGAACCACATATGGCGACCTACGATGAGCTGCTGCCGGTATTCTCTACAGATCAACCGGAAGTCCACGAGATCATTAAAGAAATGAGAAAGGTCACAGAAGAATATCCCGATCGAATGATAATTGGAGAGGTCTATCTGCCCCTAGACAAATTAATGAGCTATTATGGATCTCAAAATGATGGCGCCCATCTGCCGTTTAATTTTCAGTTGATTTTCCTCCCATGGGAGGCGCAAAAACTAGCCTTGGCCATAGATGAGTATGAGTCGTTCCTGCCAACCAACGCTTGGCCTAACTGGGTATTGGGCAATCATGATCAGGTACGGGTGGCCAGCAGAATCGGTAATGACCAACTTAGAAACGCTGCTTTGCTGCTATTGACACTTAGGGGCACACCAACGATTTATTATGGTGAAGAAATAGGAATGACCGATGTGCCGATTCCAAAATCGCAGATTCGAGATCCGGCTGGTATTAATATGCCCGAACGAAAATTAAGTCGCGACCCCGCGCGTACGCCGATGCAATGGGATGATACAACAAATGCCGGATTCAGCACGGTTGACCCCTGGCTGCCGATCTCGAGATCGTTTCTGCAGACCAATGCAAAAAGACAGATAGAAGATCCAAATTCAATATTGTGGCTTTATAAAAAATTGATTGCACTGCGACAAAATGAACCTGCGCTGATGATAGGCAGTTATAGAACCTTGCATCACGATTTGCAAGTAATAGCCTTTATAAGAGAGTGGGAAGGTCACGACAGCTTTGTAACGATTCTGAATTTGACGCATCGCAGTTATGTATGGGAGGATACAGAAATTAAAATAGAAGGCGTAGTGGAAGTGGCCACCCATTTGGCATTGGAAGGAAAGACGATCGATGGGCCATTTGTATTGTACGGCGATGAAGGAGTTGTAATCAGATTAAAAAACAAATTAGCAGATGATAGGAGCAAAATATATTACCGAGGGCAGATGCCGCTTTAAAGTTTGGGCCCCCAATTGCAAAACCATGTTATTGCAAATACTTCATCCGGAATTGCAGACCATCGCAATGGAACCAGATGAAATGGGGTATTGGCTGGCAGAATTAGAGGATATTCTTCCCGGCACCCGGTATATGTATGCACCGGATGGAGGCAAGACTTTCCCTGATCCTGCATCCTATGCTCAACCGGATGGGGTGCATGAAGCCTCTGAGGTGGTGGATCATCTGGCGTTTAGTTGGACCGACAAAGGGTGGAAGGGAATAGCGATCGAAAAGATGGTAATCTATGAATTGCATGTCGGGACTTTTACACCCGAAGGTACTTTCGATGGCATTATTGCGCGTTTAGACGACCTATTGGATGTCGGCATCAATACGATCGAAATAATGCCGGTTGCCCAGTTCCCCGGTACTCGTAACTGGGGGTATGATGGTGTTTATCATTTTGCCGTGCAGCACAGCTATGGAGGGACAGAGGGTTTGAAGCGGCTGATCGATGCTTGTCATAGCAAGGGCATTGCAGTTTTATTGGATGTTGTTTATAACCATTTTGGGCCGGAAGGCAACTATACCCTCCAGTTTGGACCCTATTTTACGGATAAATATCATACTCCTTGGGGCGATGCGATCAATTTGGATGAGGCCTGGAGCGATGGAGTTCGGGATTATATCTTAAGCAATATCCGTTATTGGTTAGAATGGTTTCATTTCGATGGACTCCGTTTGGATGCGGTGCATACCATATTCGACGATGGTGCTGTTTCCATTTGGGAGCTGATTCATCGAGAGGTGGACAGATTACGACAGTTGGAGGATCGTCATATTTGGCTGATTGCAGAGAGCGATCTGAACAGTCCGCGAATAGTGGAACCAACGGAAGATGGCGGCAGGGGAATGGATGCCCAGTGGCTGGATGATTTCCATCATGCGGTTTATGCAGTATTGCATCCTGCTGACCGGAATCGGTACGTTGATTTTGGAGGATTAGAACATATAGCAAAAGCTTATGCCGATGGTTTTGTAATTGATGGAAGTCATTCTCGTTTCCGCAAGCGGCTGTTTGGCCGAAGTTCGGCGCATATTGGCGGACAGCATTTTATAGCCTTTAATCAGAACCACGACCAGGCCGGAAACAGGGCAGGAGGTGAGCGGCTTAGCATGTTGGTAGATTTTGAGCGTCAGAAGTTAGCGATGGCAGCTTTGATGTGTGCGCCTTATGTGCCGATGTTGTTTATGGGTGAGGAGTATGGCGAGGACGTCCCCTTTTTCTATTTTGTATCACATAGCGATGAGCAATTAATAGAGGCAGTGCGGGAGGGCAGGCAGCGGGAGTTTGCTCGTCAGAACTGGGGTGTCAATCCACCGGATCCGCAGAGTGAGGACTTATTCATCAGCTCAAAACTGGTCTGGGAGAAGCGATCTCAGGGCGATTATCGGTTGCTACTAGATTGGACAAAAGAGTGGATACGAATGCGTTCCATTCATACGGCCTTATCTAATTTTGATAAGTCTGGTGTGACTGTTGAGGTTGTGAGTGATTACTTACTTATAGTGAGGAGATCAAGTAAGGATGGAGATCGGGAATTGATATTTGTCTTTAATTACGGGGAGCAACCCAGAAGGTTTAATATTGAGGATGGTTGGGAAATGGTATTGCATTCGAGAGAAGCGCGCTGGCTTTCCGACCGGGATTTGGGGCGTTTGTATTCGATTGAGGGACCGGAGATCCAGATACCGGAGCTATCGGTAGTAGTATTTGAAGCGACCCGTTGAGTCACTTAATTACGGCCAGGCGGAGGGGGATTTCCTGGGCCGCAAATGGCAGGTATGGTATGCCGAAGATATCCCGGTCAATTCAGGACCCTGGAAACTTGGCGGCTTACCCGGCTTGATTCTCGAAGCAAAGGATGAATCAGGCCATGTATCGATGACAGCTTCGGCAATTGAGGGAAGTAACGTTCCTGATGAAAATATCAGCTATGACAACAACTATAATGTCATTCAAATGCATGAATTAAACAGGTCAAAACAGGTAACAAAAGAAGAATTCAACAGGCTCAGGGTCCAGGCCGTAAAAGATGCCAGGATGTTTGTAGAAATTCAGGATAAGGAAATGCCTCATGGCCAGGGGGGGATTCAGGATTTTGGTCTGAGTTCTTTCCGGTCGGTAAAGTTGCCTCCGGCAAATCCTATTGACCTTAAAAATAAAAATTAATCGGGGACTCTTTAAGTAGATAGTTCACCCAATACATGGCCGGCAGCCCCGGAGCTGCGCCCGCGCTGATAATCGAACAGCACTGTTCCATCGA
>CAZWPF010000101.1:0-9163 GCA_964636205.1 uncultured Chitinophagaceae bacterium
GCTTCAACTTTACTACGATGTAAAGATCATTGTTAAAGACCCCGAAATATTCAACGTGCGTTACACCGGAAAATTTCGCCAACGCGACGGGATTGACGAGATCCTGAGGATAATCCAGAAAATACAGAAGTTTAATGTTCAAAAAGATACAGAAAATAACATTATCACAATTACAAAATAAATTTATTAATCCCTTAAAAACGCATGTGCCTATGATAAAAAACGAAAGATAGAAAAAGCGATAAGTGCGCCAACACCTATCGCCAAAATAAAGTAAACACAAAGAGATCAAATCTAAGTTATTCACTTTAAACACACAAATATATGAAAATAAACACTTCATCCGATCACTTTTTAATAAAAAAAAGTGACTTTAAAGATTTATTTAACATCATGAAAATCTGCTTATTTCTATTGTTTGCCTTCGCCTTCCAAATGATGGCCACAAATACAGAAGCACAGGATGCAATAATTAATCTGAAATCAAACACTGTAAATGTTCGTAAGCTGATCAGTGAGATTGAAAAACAAACAGACTACCTGGTCGTTTACAGCAACCGTGAAGTAAATACTTCACGCGAAGTCACTCTCAAAAAAAAATCGGACAAAGTTTCCGAATACCTGTACCAAACATTCAACGGCACAGATATCGGTTACGAATTTGAAAATAATTACATTGTCCTTTCCAGAAAGGCCCAAGAGACCGCAACTATTCTTACTGGTTTAGTACAAACTGCTCAACAACAGGGAAAAACAGTGAGGGGCACCGTTACCGACACGAACGGTGAACCTATTATTGGTGCGACTATTGTTTTAAAAGGCGATGCTGCAAAGGGTACGGTTACTAGTGTTGAGGGGAATTACATACTCCCAAATTTACCCGAAGATGCGGTACTCGAAATCACCTATGTAGGTATGCAACCCCAAAGTATTCTTACTCAAGGTAGAACTACAATAAACGTAACTTTAATAGAAGATGTAGGACTTTTAGATGAATTGGTGGTGGTTGGGTATGGGACGCAAAAGAAAGTGAACTTGACCGGGGCGGTCGCGCATGTGAATTCAGATGTGATCGAAAAAAGAGCCGTTGCGAATGTCGGGCAAGCTTTGCAGGGGTTGATTCCGAACCTGAATGTTTCGATCTCGAACGGAAAACCCAATACCGATCCCTCTTTTAATATCCGCGGGGCAACTTCAATCTCAGGATCTTCTTTCGTTTCAGGATCACCTTATATCTTGATCGACGGTATAGAGGGTGATATCAACATGATCAATCCGGAAGATATTGAAAGTATTACCGTTCTTAAGGATGCTGCTTCAGCGGCCATCTATGGTGCAAGAGCAGCAAACGGAGTTGTCCTTGTGGTTACCAAGCAGGGGTTGAAAAACAAGACCCCTAAAATCACCTATAGTAACATGTTTGAGTTTCGCAAACCAACCAATTTCCCCGATCGGTTAAATACTTACGAGATGGCGTTGGCCTATAATGCGGCGAATGAGGCCAGGCATGCTGCCGCCAAGTTCAATGACGAGTATTTGACCACGATTAAAAATTATGTGGATAATCCGGAAACAGCGCCCGTTTACCTGATGGATGGCAATGTCATCAGATGGGCCGGAAATACCAATCCGTACGACGAGGGAGTAAGGGACTGGGCCCCCATGCAAAAGCACAATGTCACGGTTTCGGGAGGAGATAAGAAAATAGGCTATTACACCTCTTTTGGATACCAGGATCAGGATGGCATCTATGCTTATGGAACCGATAACTCGAAGCGTTATAATGCTTTGGTGAATCTTACCACGGATATCTCGGACTGGCTTGAGGTAAAACTGAATGCGAATTTCAATAAAAGAACGTACAAAGAACCGAGCATGGGAGGTATCAATATATGGCAGGAGTTCTCGAACTTCAGGCAGGCTATCGTTCCCCTTTACACGCCTGATTATGCCCCGGAAGGGTTCAGAAATGTGCCGACAGACCTGGTGCTGGGGATCATGGAATTTGAGAAGGATCAGCGAAAAGATGAAAATCAGCATGTCCGGTTGGCAGGCTCCTTAAAAGCGGATATCGTGAAGGGTTTATCTTTCAATGGCGAGTTTGCATTTCAGAACAAATATTATTACAGGAATTCAAACATGCTCGAGTATAACCGGGTTTTTGAAGACTGGTCATTCACCAACAAGGGAACGTACCCCACGTTTTCGTATAAAACGCAGTCGAATGACAATTATCGCGTGCTGAACTTTTTCTTCGACTACCAGAAAACATTTTTAGAGAGGCATAATTTTCATGCACTTGCAGGATTCAACGAAGAGCTATACGTTTCGAAAGGCTTTTGGGCAGAAGGCCAGGAGTTGATTACGAACTCTATTCCTTTTATTGAAGCAACAACCGGTCAGAAGTTAGCAGGCGACAACATGTACGAGTGGGCGGTGAGAGGCGCCTTTTTCAGGATGAACTATGATTATATGGGAAAATACCTGTTAGAATTTAATGGCAGGTATGACGGAACATCCAGATTCGCCAAAGACAGCCGGTTCGCTTTCTTCCCTTCCTTCTCACTGGGCTGGAGGGTGTCTGATGAATCTTTTATGAAATGGTCTTCACCAACCCTTACAGATCTGAAGCTTAGAGCATCTTACGGAAGCCTGGGGAATCAAGATGTCAGCACCTATGCCTATATCAACACCTATGGAATTAATCCCAGAGTAAACTACATCATTGATAATGAACGGCCAATGGGGATTGAACCACCATCCTTGACCAGCGCGGATCTGACCTGGCAAACAACAACCACGATGGATTATGGTCTGGATGCCACACTCTTTAATCGGTTGAACGTGACATTTGACTGGTACAACAGACACGTGTGGGATATGCTCACCAGTGCAGGTAAAGCGCCGTCGGTATTGGGTGCATCGATGCCGAATAAGAATGCAGGCGAAATGCAAACCAAGGGCTGGGAATTGTCCGTCGGTTGGCATAATACGACCTCCTACGGCTTGAAATATAATATTTCAGCCTTTGCTGCAGACTCTTACTCCGAAATCACCCGATTTGACAGCAATCCGAACAAATTGATCAGTACATTATACGTAGGTAGGAGAATGGGAGAGATCTGGGGGTACGAAACCGAAGGTATCTTTCAGAATCAGGAAGAGATTGATGCAGCAGCCAATCAGTCGTTCCTGTACGGTGGCGTTTGGGAACCCGGAGATACCCATTATAAGGATCTGAATGATGATGAAAAGATCGACAATGGCAAGGGAACGGTTGATGATCCCGGGGATAAAAAGATAATCGGAAACGGTTCGGCCAGATATCAGTTTGGGCTTAACGGTGCATTCTCGTGGAAGAACTTTGAGCTGAGTTTCATTGTGCAGGGAATCGGAAAGCGTGATCACTACATTTCAACATCGGACTGGGTATTTTGGGGACAGTTTGTTGATGAGCGGGGAGTTCCTACAAGGGATTTTTTAGCAGATTCCTGGACGGAAGCGAATCGCGACGCGCTTTATCCGCAATATAAAGGGGGCGCTTCCTATAATATTCAGTACCAATCCCGCTTGCTGATTGATGCAAGTTACATCAGACTGAAAAGTGTGACCCTTGGGTATACGATCCCGGCGAAAGCGTTGAACAGATTGCCGGTGAAAGGGCTTAGGTTTTATTTGTCGGGACATAATTTGGGTGAGCTCTCAAACGTGCCGAAACAGTTTGACCCCGAATTGCTTAGCCAGGATTATCCGGTGATGCGCTCATACGCCTGTGGGCTGGAAATAAGTTTTTAACCATAAAAGTAAATAATATGAAACAGATATATGCGCTAGTGATAGTATTACTCATTGGTATCAATGGATGTAATGATGATTTCATGGACCGGTTCCCGCCGGATAAACTCAATGACGGTACTTTCTGGTCGACGGAGAAGGATCTGATCCTTTACTGCAATCGTTTGTACCCGGAATATATCATGAAATCGGCAAATGGGAAAGGTAATTGGGTTTATTCCGAAAACATAAATTCCGATTACGTGGTCACAAACCCTTTTCAAAAGATTCCGGCGGGAATTCATACAATTCCCACGAATGCGGGAGATGGAGGCTGGGATTGGGTGAACATGAGGCGGATCAATTATTTTCTGGCAAGATATCAGAAAACGCCCGTTTCCCAGGAAATAAAAAATGTTTACGCGGGAGAGATTTTGTTCTTTAAGGCGTGGGACTATTTTGACAAGATCAAGCGATTTGGTGAGGTACCATGGATTTCTTCGGATTTGGGAACAGATTCGGAAGAACTCATGGCGCCCCGGACTCCGCGTGCTGCGTTGTTGGATTCCGTTTTAGCAACAATCGACAAAGCCATTCAGTATCTGCCTGAAAAAGGGAAAGAAAAGACCGACCGGATCAACAAAGACATGGCATTACACCTGAAGGCCAGGATGTGCCTGTTTGAAGGCACATTCAGAAAATATCATACCGAACTTGGGCTGGATGGCACGAAATTCCTGGAGAATGCGGCAGATGCTTCTGGCCGACTCATACAGGAAGGCCATTATAAAATCTATAATACCGGGAATATAAGGGAAGATTATCATGATGTCTTTATCTCAATGGGACAATTTACGGGGGAAAAAGCACGTGAAGTGATTCTTCAAAGGAAGTTTGTGGAAAATATTTTAGGCCACAATTTCTTGAGATACTACAATTGGAATAACGAACATAAAATGGGCGGAACGAGAGCTTTGGTTGACCTCTATTTATGTAAGGACGGTCTGCCGATTTCTCAAAGTCCTTTATACAGAGGGAATGACAGTATCCAGGTGGAGTTTATGGACAGAGATCAACGATTGCGTCAAACCATAAGCTATCCGAACGAGTACCTGTGGTTCCCTGAACATAATGGTCTCGGTGTTAAAATGCCATACTTACCCGGGGCATCATCCGATTATGGCTTTTGTGAAACCGGGTATTGGTTTATCAAATACTGGAGTTTTAATGTTGCAGAAAAGGACAAGGGATCGGGAGCAAACCCCTCCGGGATTCAGGCTTTCATTATATTTCGATATGCTGAAACGCTTCTTATCCATGCCGAGGCCATGGCCGAACTGGGTCGGTGTGATCAGGCTGTGGTTGACAAGACCATTAATGTTTTAAGAAACAGGGTTGGAATGGCGCCTATGCAAATAAGCAGTCTTGTGAAAGACAGTAAGTCCGATTTTCCAGAGCTTCCTGTTCTATTGGATGAGGTGAGAAGAGAACGTACGGTAGAACTCGCGTTCGAATTCCTTCGCCGCGATGATCTGATACGCTGGAAAGCAGGGAAATTATATGAAAAAAAGCCGCTTGGTATGAAATTCTGGCAATACATGTATCCCAAAAAGGACGATGCGGGAGCATACACGACGCTAGTTGGGAAGAACATTTTTGTCGATCAGGACGGCTTCCTGGATCCGCATCAGAAACAATTGCCCGGAGGTAGGATTTTTGAAGAGCCCAAACATTACTATTTCCCGATCCCGATTGAGGATCTTACCCTGAATCCGAATCTTGTCCAGAGTCCCGGATGGTAATCGAAACTTTATCTTTTAGGGGGGAATAGCCTGCAACTATATGAATACCCCCTCCGATATGGGGAGGGGGTAGTTCATTTAAAACAAAGTAAAATTTACAAAATGAAAAAATATGCTTTGACATTCATTTTTCTTACAACGATCGCTATATGCTTTGGACAGGAGAAAATGCTTTGTGTGGGTCAATATTGGACTGAAGACGAAGCAAACTTAAAGATGAAAGAGTTTGCAAGGACGTGGTGCGATAAAGCCTCGTGGGAAAAAAGAGCCAATGTGATAAAGCAAGGGATCATTGTGGGTATGAAGCTTGATCAGATGCCTGATATAGAAGGCAACTTCAATGCAAAAATCACGAATAGTCGTACTTTTGATGGTTATATCGTTGAGAACATTCAAATTGAGAGCTTCCCTGGGTTTTTTATAACAGGAAATATTTATAGACCTATAAATGCCAAAGAGAAGAATGCTGCAATTCTATCTCCACACGGACATCTTCAGGATAAACGACTGAAGGAAGACGTTCAGTACCGATGTGCGGTACTTGCCCGTATGGGGGCTATTGTTTTTGCTTACGATATGGTCGGACATGGCGACTCTCATCAAGTCAGTTCTCATAATATACCAATAGCCATGCTGTTGCAGACATGGAACAGTAAGCGTGTCCTCGATTATCTTCTGTCACGCCCCGATGTTGACCCGGAGAGAATCGGCATGACAGGAGGTTCAGGAGGCGCTACACAAACATTGCTGTTGACAGCAATTGATGAACGTATAAAGGTTTCTGTTCCCTGTGTTCAGGTCTCAGCCCATTTTTTTGGAGGATGTGTGTGTGAAAGTGGTATGCCAATTCATAAGAACAAGAATCATCAGACAAACAACGTGGAAATTGCAGCCTTGTGTGCTCCGCGTCCAATGTTATTAATATCAGATGGAAACGACTGGACAAGAAATACCCCTCGAATTGAATATCCATACATTCACAAAGTCTATGAATTATATGATGCAGAACATAAAATTGAAAATGTCCATTTACCTGATGAAAAACACGATTATGGATATTCTAAGCGTGTAGCCATGTACAATTTTTTTTCGCACCACTTGCGACTCAACACGGGAGCTGTGGATTGGGAACCCACGATTAAGGAAGGTTTTGTAACAATCTTACCTCCAAATCAATTAAAAGTATTTACTGAAGAGAATCCACTGCCTGATAATGCGTTAAAAGGAGATGACGAAATATTCAAGTATCTTAATATAAGATAGCAACACCTAATAATGTGATTATGAAAAAAAAACCGAGTGTGCTTTTTGTTGGATTATTGTTCCTGTGCAGCTCAATGTATGGACAGAATAATGCCCTTCCTCCCTGGCAGGAGGGGTATTTGGATATCCACCATATTAGCACGGGGAGGGGTAACGCTTCTTTCATCCTTTTTCCCGACGGAACTAGCTTTGTTGTCGATTGCGGGGACATGTCGGAAACTCAGACCAGGGTTCTTTCGGAGAAGAATACACCTTTGGTACCTGACGATTCAAAAACACCTGCACAATGGGTAGCCGATTATATCTATCAATTTCACCCAAAAAGGGAAAATGCAGTAATCGACTATGTTTTAATAACGCACTACCATGATGACCATTTTGGCGAGGTTGACAATCTAAGGAAGAGACATCCTGATGGTGGATATTTAATGGCGGGTATTACAGAGTTGGGGTCAATAATCCCGATTAAAAAGATCATTGACAGGGGGTCTGATTTTCCTGTAAATTTCAGAGATGAGGAGGTGCAAAAAAAAATTGTCAGTAAAGGAGATCCCTATTCAATGATCGCAACCTTAAACGAATACTGGAAATTTATCGATTTTCATAAAAAAAACCGGGGGATGTTCCATGAAAAATTTACAGTAGGAAGTAACAACCAAATTGGATTAAACTATAAACCTGAACAATTTTATGACTTTAAAGTCAAAAACATATTTGCAAATGGAGAGGTATGGGATGAATTAAACAATAAAACACATGTGTATATTAAACCGGAAGAATACAGATACAACGGTGAGAATAATGAACTTAGCACTGGAATCAAAATAAGCTACGGTAGTTTCGATTATTACACCGGTGGCGATATCGGCGGAATTGACCAGCACGGGCAAGACAATCCGAACAGCATGGAAACAAAAACTGCACCGGTAATCGGCGCAGTTGATGTAGCAACTTTGAACCACCACGGGAACAGAGGCTCGATGAATACTTTCTTTGTCAAGTGCTTGCGCCCGAGCGTTTGGATTGGGCAAACCTGGGACGCCAGCCATCCTGGAGGAGAAGTATTGAGAAGGATTACCTCCAGAAGCTTGTACCCGGGCGAGCGTGATGTGTTTGCAAATGCGATGCTGGAATCAACAAAGCTTGTCATAGGATCCATGGTTGACAAGTCCTACAAATCCCAGTCAGGACACCTTCTGGTCAGGGTTTATCCGGGAGGCAACAACTATTCCGTGTTTGTACTGGATGATAAAACAGCAAAAAGGAATGTAAAAGCGAAGTTCAATTACTCTTCGAAATAAGTTAGTGCCTAAAAAAAGTAATGGCAACCTTTAATGCATATAATATGAATTTTTATACTAAAACCCTAATTAAGAATCTTTTCTCAATTTTCTGGCTAAAGAGAACATGTGTCTACTTTATGCTTACAGGTATCATTCTTTTGTTGTCCATACCCATCACACGTGCTCAAACCTTGAATATCTTCAACAAGGATACAAGAGATGGCTGGCTCCAATCTTCAAGGGTTTTTTTACTCGATGCATATCAGCCTCCATTCGCACCCGAACTTGAATATGATGTCGAATCCTGGGTTGAAACCATGATTGACATGAACGTGAATGTGCTCCGGTTTCCCACCATGGGAAAATATGCAACAATTCAGGGCGTACGTTTTTCACGACATGCTGATCAGGGAGACCGTGATTTGTTGTTGGAAACCATTGAAGCGTGTAAACCCAAGGGCATCAAGGTAATTCCATATATTTCAACCGGTCACAAGCTGGCATGGTCCATGGTGACGGAAGACTTTCCGGAATACGGGCAGAAAACATCCCCGGGAGGAGAACCGGGCAGGAGCCATATGTACGTAGGCGAAGACCATGGCACGGTTTGCTGGATGGGACCCTACCGGGAAGCATACCTGGAGTATGTGGAACACGTTGTACGGGATTATGATATCGACGGAATCTACTTTGATGCCTGGAGACCTTTCTATTTCTGGTCCGGTAAAAAGCTTTGCTATTGCGATGGGTGCCTAACCGGTTTTCGAAATGCAACGGGTCTGGAAATCCCTTACCATAAAAATGAGAGTGATTACACAGCGGAGGAACTGCAGACAATTGACAAGTATCATCAATGGTACGAAGAAATTTACATGACGGAAGTTGTCGAGAAAGTGCGGGAAATTGTGAAATCGTAAAAGGATATTCCGCTCATATCGAATATCAATGATCCCAAATTGATGGCTACCCAGGATTCAAGGATTCTGAAAAATATGGATGCTTTTCTATACGAACGCGGACATTCAATGCTGGAACGGGCAG
>CAZWPF010000102.1:0-8905 GCA_964636205.1 uncultured Chitinophagaceae bacterium
CCATGGTATATAATACCTCGCTCCATGATAATACAGTCCCGTTTCCTCGTCACTTTGTCGGTATATCTGTACGGAAACTAGATATCTAATCTAAATAGTGCACAGTTTAAGTGGCAAAATCCTTTTTTATACGCCACGGCCCATGCATTTTGCATTCCTTTTTAAACAATGCTAAATGAAACTTCATTGTTTTGACCTAGCCTTCATTCTTTCGCCCGATCACAAAGTACATATCGATCTCGCCCTTGTTTTTTGCGTAAATCTTACCCCTGTATTCGCAATCGAAATAATCCTTAATAAGTTCGTAAGTAGCTCCTGAGATATTGATTTTTCCTACCTCACTATTCTGCTCCATCCGCGCCGCGATATTCACCGTATCACCCCATATATCATAAGCGAATTTGCGAACGCCCACGATACCCGCTACCACACTACCACTATTTATGCCGAGTCGAACCGTAAAGGTTTTATCCCCCAATTCTTCATGACGATTCTTCATATAGTCACGAATATCGATAGCCGCGTTGAGGATGCTCACCGCATGCTCTACATTAGATGCCGGCAGTCCGGATACCGCCATATAGGCATCACCCACAGTTTTGATTTTCTCAATTCCGTAGCGAGCAATGATCGCATCAAAAGCTTTGAAGCAGGTATGCAATTCAGTCACTAACTCTTGGGGTGATAATGATTCCACAACATTGGTAAAGCCCACGAAGTCGGAAAACAACACCGTCACTTCATTATAGAGTTTAGCCTGAGCTTCCCCTTTTTCTTTCAGTTCGTTGGCCACTTCAATAGGGAGAATATTGAGTAATAACTCATCCGATTTCTTCTTCTCCCTAGAAATAAGTTTGTTGTTTTTCCGTTGAACGATCAGGATGTAAACGGTAAAGGCCAAAACCACCACCATTAGCGATGTAGCCAGTAAAATTATCCTGCGTTCTTTCTTCTTGTCTTCAATCTCGGCCTCCCGGAGCAAATTTTCTTGCATCAGTGCGTTCATTCGAGCTTCCTGCAATTGACGTTCGGCCTCAGCCATTGACAATTGCTCCTGGGCTAACAATTTTTCTTCTTCTGCTTTTTCCAAGATTGCTTGCTTATCTGCAATAGCCTGCTTTTGGGCTTCTATTTCCTGACTTTTCTGCAAAAGGTGTTGCTGATGTTCTTCTAGTTCCCGCTTCTGTTGTTCGGTGAGTTCGCTCTGTTTATTTAATAAGGCGGCCGCTTCTTGTTGCCGCTTTCTGTATGCCGCTTCTTTTTGTTCTAATTCCTGCTGCAATTTTTCCCGCTGCAGTCGTTCTTGCTCTAATTTTTCCTTGCTTGCCTTGGCATCGCCCGACGATACTACCGGTACAGAGACACTCGGAAGCTTTACACCTTTAGAATAGTACTTAACAGCCTTACCGTACTGATTTTTTGCTTTATAAAGATCTCCTAATACCGTGTTTGCTTTTCGAATACCTATTTGCCACTGCAATTTTTCAGCAAGCGCCAATGCCTGTTCGCCATATTTAATTCCTTCATCCGGCTTTTCTTTCACTAAACCATTGGCGATATCAATGAGTAATTGCGCTTTGACAGAATCTTCGTTACTGGTTTCCAGTTTAAGTATTAAGGCTTTAACGTTTTCTTCTTGGGCAAACGTTGGGAGGCAAAATAATAGCAAAAGCAATGACAGCACGCCAGTAAACGTCTTCATATTTGGTGATATTTTACTGATTCGAATTCGAGAAGTCTTGTAATATACAAATCTTCTTATACATTGTTTTCATATTTCACATGCCTGCGCCAGATCAGGGGGAATTGATCATCAATGTTTGGCTACCCGTCTTAAGATACCGCCTGTGGTTTCTTTGATAGTATTGGTAAATATGAATGCTTTAGGATCAATCTGATGTACCAGATTTCTTAATCTTCTAACTTCTAAACGGGTGATAACCGTAAATACGATATCGCAATCCTGACTGAATTCGAAACTGTCTTTCATAAATCCGCGCTCGCCCTTGTAAACAGTGATTCCCCGCCCAAGTTTCAAAACTAATACTCGTTTTATTTCCTCACTCTTCCCGGAGATGATGGTCACACCCGTATAAGCCTCCAAACCTTCCACTACATAATCAATTGTTCTGGTCGCTATATAATAAGTGAGCATGGCAAATAAAGCCGTTTCAAATCCGAGGTATAGACTTACAGCAAGGAATAGGAGGACATTAATACCTAAAATCAATTCGGTAATTGTAAAACTACTACGCTTTAAAGTGTATAATGCCAATACTTCAATACCATCAATTGCAGAGCCACCGCGCATGGATAATCCAATGCCTAAGCCAAGAAAAAATCCTCCAAAAACCGAAACCAGCAAGTTGTCGGTAGTGACATTGGGGAAATCAACGTATTGCAAGCAAAGCGCCAAACCGGTGATAGCCAGGGTGGTTTTTATGGCAAAGGTTTTGCCAATCTGTAGCGCACCGATAATGATAAAGGGTAGATTGGCAATAAATAATAACAATCCTAAATGCCAACCATGCACTTCATGACCTAACATTGCCAAACCGGTAACACCACCATCAAGAAAGTGATTCGGAACCAAAAAACTCTTCATTGCAAAACTACAGAACAACACACCGAGAATAATATATACAGCATCCTGTAGGTAAATAACAAGCTTTTTGGTTTTCGTCATGATGGATTCAGTTTGGTGCGTAACGATTCTAAATGTTGATCTTTCTTATCTTTTCTTAGCGCTATAGCCGTTTTGGTAAAATAGTGATGACCTTCGAGAAAGCGTATCTGCAGTTTATCCCATTCCTCTTTATTAGAGATTATGCCATACATCGATAATTCATCGAATAGCTTGTTGCCTATCATCGAAAAATCATCTCTACCTAGATAATCTAAATCGGCATCGCAAAGAATTTCTTCAAGATGATTTTTTGGCGACTGAGGTAGCTTGGTGGCCATGATCATACCGCATATCTTTTCGATATCCTGATCGGGATATCCAAAGCGAGGTAGATGCTCACGGGCGATATCACATGACTTTTTCTCGTGCTCTACAGAACCCTTTAAAAAGCCACTGTCGTGAAATAAAGCCGCTGTTTTTAGCAGAGTCAGATCCGGCTCGGAAATCTGCTCTTGCGCTGCTAAATAATCTGCTGCCTGATATACATCCAGAGTATGTTCTACACTATGGTATGATAAATGCGCAGGTAGTCCGTTTTGCAGCATGTCGAGGATAAACGCCTTGGCCTTTTCGAATTCCATACTTGGCAACTAAACCACAAATATATATTTCACCAACGAGATATTACCAATTTCGTTATGAAAATTGGGATTAGTTAATTCCCGTTATTGGTGACAAACCGGGTGTTTTTGCTATTTTCTGTTCAAAATATCCAGTACCCCGGTTTGTTGCAATATGCGATAGCCTATTCTATCGCCTGAAATTCCTTGTTTTAGCTCGTAAGTAAAATGATACTGATGATCATTACGCATTTCCGTGACAAAGTAGGAGAATAGGATATTTTTTTGATCTTTAAACTGGTCTGCCGCCTCATAAAGATGTGTAGATAAGACCATTAGATGATCGGGATGGTGTAATAAACCCTCAATGACTGCCCTGGTGCATTCGAAGGCATCATGGACATTCGTGCCTTTAAACAGTTCGTCCATCAATACCAGTTTCGTGCCCGGTTCTGCCAGCTTTTCCGCAGTTTGTTTCATTCTTTGAACTTCCGCAAAAAAATAGCTTTCCCCGCGTAACAAATCATCCGCTACATGCATATTGGTGATGATCCCTTCCAGAAAGCTGATTCGCATAGATGCTGCGGGCACTCCGACGCCGATATGCGCCAATAATGCCGCCACACCCAAGGCGCGCATAAAAGTGGTTTTACCGCTCATATTGGCTCCGGTTAAGATCATAAAGCTTTGATCATCCTGAAATTGAATATCATAGGGGGTCGCCTTTTCCAAAAGGGGATGGTATAAGCCTTTTGCACTCATTGTGGTACTGCCGCCGGTTAATATCTCCGGAAACGACCACTGGTTTTCCTTGGTCGCACGTGCTAAAGATTGCCAGGCATCGATCCGGGCATAATGATCCACCAGTCGGCCGATGGAGAATTTTAGTTCCCGGCGGACGAGGTAACTGAGTTTGACCAGTTCCTTATAGACTGTCTTTTTATTTACTTCCAGTAGTTGAACTGTCAGTGGATGATTCAGTTCCTGCTGCATCGCGGTCAGCTCCCGCTTCAGCAAATCAGGTATGTCTTTACTTTCCAACAGGGTGCACAGCTCCGTGCAACCTTTTACGAAATCGGCGATATGAGTGAGCGAAAACTGGTTATGGAAGTATTCATTCCGATTCAGGAATTTATGAAACAACGCACTCAGCGTTAGTTCGAATGCCGAAGGTTTGGCACCGGCGGTCTCTGCAGATTCGAAAAATTTGCCGAGCATCACCAGGGAACCATTTGTGATGATTGTAGGCCACTGATCCAAATGACCGGTCCAAAAGCGAACGGTATCCTGGAGTGCTTGTAATGAATTAATATCTGCCGGGGGATGATGAATCAGCTGTTTTAAGCTCGCCCGACCCACATAGCTGGTGGTGTGATCCAGGAGATCAAAAACACCGCCGCCACCGGGCAGAAATACGGAAAGGTCTTGTAAAGTGGTTTTATCTATGCGCATTAGCGGTCGAAAATGAGTCTTTGGCCTCTTATATGATCCAAAACCTCTCCGTTTTCATAAACAATTTGTCCGCTAACCAGCGTATGGGTAATAGAAGCAGGCAGGGTGACCCCCTCCAGCGGCGACCAACCACAGCGGTAAAGGATGTTATTTTTATTAACAGTCATTGGTTTTTTAGGATCGATGAGCACCAAATCTGCGTAGTAGCCTTCGCGAATAAAACCTCTTTCTTTTATTTGGAAGCAAACTGCCGGGGCATGACACATTTTCTCTACCAATTTTTCAATGGTCAATTTTCCCTCATGTACATACGATAACATGAGGGGCAATGAATGTTGCACCAGTGGAAGACCTGAAGGCGACTTAGGATAGGGCTGCTGCTTTTCTTCCCAAGTATGCGGCGCATGATCGGTAGCAATAATATCCAGTCGGTCATCGAGCAACCCCTCCCAAAGAGCGGTTTTATTTTCCGGACTTTTAATGGCGGGATTACACTGGATTAGATTACCGAGTTGTGTATAATCTTCCGATGTAAAATGCAGATGGTGTACGCAGACTTCGGCGGTGATTCTTTTCTCCGCTAATGGAAGCATATTTGAAAATAACTGCAATTCTTTAGCTGTGGAAATATGCAGTATATGCAATCTGGAATCGTGTTTTTTAGCCAATTGCACAGCGGCGAAGGAACTTTCAAAACAGGCGATTTCGTCCCGGATTAGGGGATGGAATGAAGCATGATTAGCCTCGGCATATTTTTCTTTATTGGCGCGGATAATCCTTTCGTCCTCGCAATGGGTGGCGATCAACAATTCTGATTCGGAGAAGATTTTAGTCAGTGTCAGGTAGTTGTCTACCAGCATATTTCCGGTGCTTGAGCCCATGAAGATCTTTATACCGCATACATCATTCTTCTTTTCATTGGTGCGCAATACCTCGTCAATATTATCATTGGCTGCGCCCATGAAGAATGAATAATTAGCTGCAGAAGTTTGCGCTGCGATTTCATATTTTGCTTCCAGTAGTTCTTGGGTCAGCGTTGCGGGATTGGTATTAGGCATTTCCATAAAGGAGGTTACGCCACCTGCCACTGCAGCTCTAGATTCTGAAGCTATATTGGCTTTATGGGTCAATCCGGGTTCCCGGAAATGCACCTGGTCGTCGATCACTCCTGGTATTAGCCAGCAGCCTTCCGCATCGATTTCTCTGACTGATTCGTTTACAGAAATATTATTACCGATTTTGGCTATTCGACCGTCTTTCACCAGTAAATCACAAACCTGTGCACTGCCTTCATTGACGACAGTGGCATTTTTAAATAGTATCGCCTGCATGCAACAAAAATACATGGAAACTCCTGATCCCCCATCCACTTATTTTTATTCCCCCACCGCTCCATCTCTTTCTGTTTCTCGCGCCGGACACTCTGTTTCTCTTTCTCTTTCTCTTTCTCTTTCTCGCGATAGCTCTCCTCTTTCTCGCGCCGGACACTCTGTTTCTCTTTCTCTTTCTCTTTCTCTAATCCCCTCTTTCTCTAATCCCCTCTTTCTCTTTCTATTTTCTGTTTCTCTCTTTACTCTTTCTCTATTTAATATAGTGTGAATTCCGTTGCAGCATGTAGCTTTGCAGCGAGATGGAAATCCGGTGTACACCTGAAGAAGAATCGCTTTTGCGCAAAATAGCCGAGGCTGCTGCTACCCGGCAGGTACCTGCTTATTTGGTAGGCGGATTCGTACGGGATAAGATTATTGGCAGGCCAACTAAGGATATTGATATAGTTTGCGTTGGTGATGGCATTGAATTGGCCGGTGAGGTGGCCGCTAAGTTCCGCCCCAAACCACAGGTTCATTTCTTTAAAAATTTTGGTACCGCCCAGATAAAAGCGGGTCAGTTCGAAATCGAATTTGTAGGAGCCCGTAAGGAGTCCTACCGTTCAGACTCCCGAAAGCCGGAAGTGAGTTCGGGTACACTGAAGGATGATCAAAATCGGCGCGATTTTACGATTAATGCAATGGCAATCAGTCTGAACCAGTCCGACTTCGGTAGTCTGCTGGATCCTTTTGGCGGGATGGCTGATATTCAGCAAAAACTGATTCGCACCCCTTTAAATCCGGATATCACGTTCTCGGACGATCCGCTTCGGATGATGCGGGCTATTCGGTTTGCAACCCAATTGGGCTATTCTATTTTTTATGAAACCTACGACGCCATTGCCCGTAACCGGGAGCGTATTAAGATCGTGTCGCAGGAGCGAATTACCGATGAATTAAATAAGATTATATTGTGTCCCAAGCCCTCAGTGGGGTTTGATTTGCTCTATCGCACCGGTTTGCTCCAGGAGTTTTTTCCCCAGATGGTCGATCTGGCAGGTGCTGAATTTATTGATGGTAAGGGACATAAGGACAATTTTTATCATACCCTTCAAGTGTTGGATAATGTTGCTACGCGGAGTGGGGATTTATGGCTGCGTTGGGCTGCGATTTTGCATGATATTGGCAAGCCGGCCACCAAGAAGTATGAGCCGGGCCATGGTTGGACTTTCCACGGTCATGAGGTGGTAGGCGAACGAATGGTTCCCAGAATTTTCCGACAGTTGAAATTGCCTGCTAATGAGAAAATGAAGTATGTCGCCAAATTGGTCGCCCTGCATCTTCGACCGATTGGCTTGTCGAAAGAGGAGATTACAGATTCGGCAATGAGGCGATTGTTATTCGATGCAGGTGAGGAATTGGAGGATTTGATGATTCTTTGTGAGAGCGATATTACTTCGAAGAACAAAGCCAAAGTGAAGCGCTATCTGGCTAATTTCGAAATCGTCAGGACTCGGTTAAAAGAAGTTGAGGAGAAAGACAGGATAAGAAATTGGCAGCCCCCCATCGATGGAAAGGAGATCATGGAGATATTCGATCTAACACCTTCACCGATAGTCGGGGAAATCAAAACAGCTATTCGGGAAGCCATTTTAGATGGCGTGATTCCCAACGATTATCAGGCCGCATATGATTTTATGCTAGAAGTTGCGGCAGAAAAGCAATTATCCCCTAAGAATAAGGCATAAAAAAACTGCCGGAGTGGTCGCTCCGGCAGCTATATAACATCTGTCTGCAATACTACTATTGTTTTGTCAGTCTGGTTATAATCTTTCCTTTAATTGGATAATCGGTAGTGTTATAAGTATTGAAATCAGTTTCCTGGAATGTACCATTAAACTCAAAGGTAAAAGCGGCTTTTTTAACATCATCTTGAGCCGAAACATCCTCGCCAATTGTGATATCTTTCACGGAGCAATCACCCGACAGGGAAACAACGCTTACATTGTTACCTAGGGTAATATTCAAATATGATAATCTGTTATAAGATCTGTCTAATGAATAGGTGTCTCCATTTTCATCGATGGCAGCATTCCCGGATATGGTTGCAGTATCGTGAACGAAGGAGAAGTAATAGGAGACAACTCCACTCTCTGTTTTTGTAAAACCACCATAACTGAACCCTTCATAAGTACCTTCAATCTTAGTTCCTTGTCTGGAACCGCCAAGGAATTCAATAGAGTAGGTTATGGTTTCATCGCCCTCATCCCCGGGATCGTTGTTCCCTCCTGATCCACCAGGATTATTATTGTTGTTGTTATTATTATTTGGCTTGGGGTTGGTGGTAGTATTTGTATTGTTATTTTTCGGATCCGGATCGTCTTTCTTAGAACAAGAACCCAGACCGAGTGACATACCTAACAGCAGTACTGCAAATAGTTTAATGTTTTTAGTCATCTCCAATTTTTATTTGCAAGATAAGGTGTCGATTGCATACATGCAATACTATTGTGATGAATTATCTCAGTCATCCTGAGGTGGACTATATTTTATTTCCCATTTATATACAAGCAGAATCAGTATCTGCCCGAGCAAGTACATATTTTTCGGTCGTTTGGTACGTGATAGTTTTGCGTGCAAATTCAAGCGCATGTATAACTATGGTTCCCCGAAATTCGGAAAAACCGTTCTTCCGGCTCTTGTATAAATCTTTTTTATTTTATGATCGTTCACGCAGAGTACGCAAAGCTTTTCCGCAGAGGCCGCAAAGGTTTAGAATATGTATCATCTTCTCTGCGCTCTTTGCGAGAAATAAATAGGTTCACGCGAAGGACGCAAAGTCATTCGCAGAGGCCGCAAAGGTTTAGAATATGTATCATCTTCTCTGCGCTCTTTGCGAG
>CAZWPF010000103.1:0-5063 GCA_964636205.1 uncultured Chitinophagaceae bacterium
GTTGAAGGAACTAATATTGGAACTTTCACTGATACGGATGGTAAATATACGATCAGGGTGGATGTAAATGTAGACCTCAAGTACAGCTCAGTCGGTTATGAAAGCCAGGTTATCCCGGTGGGAAATAAAACCGAGATTGATGTGCTTTTAGCTCATTCTTTTTCCGAGCTGGATGAAGTAGTTGCAGTGGGATATGGAAGTATGAAAAGGCGTGATCTCACCGGGGCGGTGGCCTCTGTTAAAGGGTCGAGTATTGAAAAAGGAGATCCCATCTCTTTTCAAAGTGCCATAGCGGGGCGAATGGCTGGTGTAGAAGTCACGCAGGCAGACAACGGTCCCGGAGCAGGAATAAATGTCAAAATACGAGGAGGCAGTTCGTTAACCAGTGGAAATCAGCCATTGTATGTGATCGACGGCTTTCCCATCATTCCTGACGACGATCCCATGTCGAACCCGTTGGCAGACTTAAGCCCAACCCAAATCGCATCTATCGAGGTATTGAAAGATGCGTCGGCAACAGCTATTTATGGGGCCCAAGGGTCCAACGGCGTAATCATTATCACTACCAAATTAGGTGAGGCTGGTCGGCCGCAAATTAATGCGGGTTTCAGTATCGGTGTCGCTCATTTAGCGGGCTATCCGGGCATTCTCCCACCAAATGAGTTTGTGGATTATATGATCACTAGGAATGACGTATTAAACTTCTATAATGCTGAGGGCCAATCCTCTTTAGCGTTTTGGCAGGATGTAAAGGAATCTGGCGTTAAAGGTACGATTTGGATTGAAGAGGCCACCAAAAGTGCGTATACAAAAAACGCCAATATCGCTTTTAGTGGTGGATCTCAAGGAATGAGATATATGGTTTCCGGCGATTACCTCAATCAAAGTGGTATTGTTATCGGGTCCGGCTTCGATCGCATGGGCCTGAACAGCAATTTAGAACAGCGTATTGGAAAGCGGATAAAGATGGGAGCCAAAATCAACCTATCCCTTTCTAAAAATAAGGGAATGAACACTTCGTGGGACGAAAATGCGATATTGAAAAAGGCGATGCAGACTAACCCGTTTTTACCCAAGGACTTTACGTTAGACAATGAAGATGAAACGAGCGATACCTATTCTCATAACAATGAGAATGTACTAACTTATTTAAACACGGTGGATAACCAGAAGAAAACATCCAGAATCATTGGCAATGTTTTCATCGAATACGAAATAGCCAAAGACCTGGATTTTTATACCAGTTATGGAATTAATCGCTACATTGATGACCGGCATCAATTTTTACCTGCTACTACCCAACGGGCAAAAGGGGTCCGCGGCAGGGCATCATTCTTCAAGCAGAATACGTTAAATTCTGTTTTTCAGACCAGGCTGAATTACCGAAAAGGAATCGGCAGACATACGTTTAATACCACCGCAGTATTTGAGCTCAGAGATGATGAGAATTTAAACTACCGGGCGCAAGTAGAAGGCTTTGAAGATGGATCGAGGGGTATTTATGATCTGTCTTCTGCGGCTACACCGTTTCTTCCTTCCAACATCATGTCGGAAAGCTCGATGATCTCCTACATGGGGCGGTTAGCATATAACTACGAGAACAAATACCTGCTCACCACCTCATTGCGAGCAGATGCCTCATCTAAGTTTGGGGCGGCTAATAAATGGGGGTATTTCCCTTCCGTAGCCGTAGGCTGGCTGATGTCTGAAGAAGCATTCGTGAAGCAAATTAACACCTTTGATCTACTGAAGTTAAGAGCCTCTTTTGGTAAAACCGGGAACAACCAAATTCCAGCTTATCAGGCCTTAGCGCAGCTACAGACCCAAAAGTATGTCTTCAACGACGGGCTGTACGCAGGTATGGTCCCCGCCAGCGTTTCCAATCCGGATCTTAAATGGGAGACAACGAATCAATATAATATAGGTATTGATATGGGGTTCTTTAATAGCCGCCTGTTATTTACAGTGGATGCCTATTATAAGAAAACGACAGATCTGTTATTGGATGTCCAGCTTCCCCCAACCAGTGGTTTTGAAACTGCCTTACAGAATGTAGGTGCTATTAGCAACAAAGGACTGGAATTCTCTTTAAATACGGTGAATATTCAGAAAACTAACTTCAGATGGGTAAGTAACCTGACACTCTCAGCAAACAGGAGCAAAGTATTGGATTTAGGGGATAAAAGGGAAATGTTTTTTACGCGGAATTTCTTTAATAAAGTAAAAGACGATGTCATTGTCCGGGTGGGCGATCCCGTAGGCATTTATTACGGCTTTATAGAAGATGAAATTTTAAATAGCGAAACGGAGATCTTCAACAGCCCCGTGATGAAAGTCTTGGAGAATATTGTCGGACAGGTGAAGATGTATGATGTCAATGGCGACGGGCTGGTCACGGAGGCAGACAAAGTGCCATTAGCAAAAACAGCACCCGACTTTTACGGAGGATGGAATAACGAATTCATTTACAAGAACTTCGACCTGACAATTTTTATGAGATGGACCTATGGAAATGATATTATTAATGGAAATATCTCCTTCTTATCGAATGCAGGACGAGGCAACTGGAATACCTTGAAGTCGATGTCGTCAATCGCTTATACGCCGCTAAATACGGATGGTACATTTCATGGCAACATACTTGACACTTATTCTTCCTTAATGCGGAGCAATTATGTAGAAGATGGCTCATTCCTGAAGATTGACTACATCACGCTGGGATATGCCCTACCTGAAAAGGCGATCCATAGGACAGGTATCAGCAAATTTAAAATATATGGCCGGGTTGGCAATCCTTTCATGCTTGCCCGTTATAGTTGGTTTGATCCCGAAGTAAGTACGGGTACTGGAACCGTAGCAAAAGTGGGGCCCGGAGCCGATATCGGAACTTACCCGCGATCGACTACTTATACCCTTGGAGTTTCCGTGAATTTTTAAACCTAAAAAGAGAAGAAAATGTATCGACTAACAAAAAGAATAAGCCTTCTGGCTCTTGTTGCCGGATTAATGTCGTGTGAGAAGTTTTTAGAAGAGGTGCCGAAATCGCAGGCTTCTCCCGAGAATTATTATTTCACTCCTGCACATGCTGAGGCTGCAGTAATCGGAGCATACAATGCCCTGCAGCGCGCCGGCGTGTATGGACATATGCTGCAGTACTTTGTAACTGATATCGAACGGAATACGCATTCCAATAATTTCGGTGGAATGGGAACATATGTTATGACAGGCGATAATACCGAGGTGTTGCTGCCCATATGGACCGATCACTACCAGGGGATAAATGAAGCCAATACCGCAATAACACGCATCCCCGATATTAACATGGATGAGAAGCGGATGAACACGCTGCTCGCTGAAGCCAAATTCTTAAGATCGCTTTTGTATTTTAACTTGATACGTATATGGGGTGATGTGCCTTATAAAGTTTCAGAAACTAATTCTTTAAATGAACTGCATGTTCCCAGAACACCCGTTAGTACGATATACGAGGGTATAATAAACGATCTGGAATACGGCATAACTAATTTGAACATAAAAGGGCAAACGGAAGTTGGTCGTGCGACTGTAGATGCCGCTAAAACGCTGCTGGCCAAAGTTTATTTAACAAGAGGCAGCATGGCTAAACGGGATGGAATAGGTGATGGCTTGTCCGATTTTCAGCTTGCTGCGCAGCTAGCAAATGAGGTTATTGCTAGCAACCGCTACGCGTTATGCCCGTATTTCCCTGATGCTTTTATCCCAGAGAACAAGAATAATAGCGAGATCATCTTTGATGTCCAATTTAAAAACGGGGGAATAGGAGAAGGAAACTTGCTAGGTATGCAAATGGGACTGATGGGCCCGTACCTCCATGGCGGAAGTTGGGGAAATATCCGTGCTACTGAATATTACAATACCATTTTTGAAACAACTGACGTGATTCGACGCGACTGGAGCACCCCGCATATCCGGGTGATGGATGACGGGACCCTGAGAACCGATTACCCGATAAACAATGCGGAGCCTTGGAAGTTGGGAAAATTCCGGCGTTATCCTGTCCGAAACCCCGATTTTGTTTTTAACGATTATAATGTCAACTGGCCGGTTTTCAGGTTCGCTGAAGTTTACCTGATCTACGCAGAAGCTTTAAATGAGGTGCACAAGGGCCAAACACCCCCTCCGGAAATTTTTGCAGCGTTAAATCAATTGCGGTGGCGAGCCAGGCATGCTAACACCGGATATATCCACGACGACATTCTGCCGCGGGAACTTACGTATCAGGCCACGGCGCTACCGGATATCTCACCGGTTGATTATCCTGACTATGAAAGTTTGAACCAATATATCATGGATGAACGTGCCCGCGAATTTGGGGGCGAATGCAAAAGGTGGTTTGATTTGGTTAGATGGGGTAAACTGGTTGAGAATATTAAATTTTTAAAAACCTATAAGCCCACAGGGAGAAATAATCCCGAAAGAAACTGGGATATAGTTGCAGATAACGTTAAAGAACACCACATGCTAATGCCGATTCCCAATTCGGAAATTCATGCAAACCCGCTGGTCAAACAAAATAAAGGATATTAAATAAACGCTAAAGTTTCTAAAGATGAAATATAACATAAAACCCATTTTACTGGTCACGTTTTTTGCTGCTATTCTTTTTTCAGGCTGCGGAAAAGATCCTGTGGCACCCGATGTAAGCCTGGAAATAGTCGGAGGAACGACCCATTTGGTTGATTCGGTCGTTACGTTTAAAGTAACTGGTAATGCCGAAACCTATGTAGTTTACACCGGGGATGCTGGTCACGAATTCGCTAAAAGCTACCTCACGATCGTCAATGACATAGACTCCGATTTGGAAAAAGTGGTGCTTACCCAGGATAGCCTCGTCAGTTTGACGCCTTGGCTGACAACGACTATTAACAATCGTAATGCCAATTTACCAGCAGGAGAAAATCCTATTGACGGTGCTGCCCTCTTTGCAGCGCTCAATGGGATGGTCGGGAAAGTTTATTCGAATAAAGACATTCCCAGATTTGAGCTAACCAAGCTTGCACCGACTATAAGGGGAGCCGTTCTCG
>CAZWPF010000103.1:5073-8883 GCA_964636205.1 uncultured Chitinophagaceae bacterium
TCTCGATTTAGTAAACAACTATTTCGATGACCATAGCACCTACCTGGCTCCGGAAGGTGGCTTTTCTACAGGTGTGGCTATAGATCGTTATAATCGAAGCTTTTCGTACGCTTATAGCCAGCCGGGAAAGTATACCGTTACGTTAATAGCCACCAATGTTGGCGATAAAAAATATTCGGGCTCCGGCTATATTCATGACAGGACATCATCATCCAGCGAATATGGCTATAACCGGGTCGTGAAGAGCGTAGACATTGAGATCATTGCGCCGTAGTGCCCATTAAATACAACGGAAAAAGCCACATCATAAGCTCGTCATTACCGATTTTGGATAATAATATGCTAAAACTATTTTCAACAATAGGGGCTGTATTGCTGGCTATTCAGCTATTCGCTCAAGAAGCCGACAGGGTAGAACTTCAAATCCTCGAAGACGAATATTGGTGGGGTGGCTTAAGTTCGTTGGGGCATCAAACCCCATATGACGAGGAAAGCGTCACCGTTCAAGATTTGTGGGGCGACAATAAAGGCAACCAGGCACAACCCCTGCTATTGTCCAGTAAAGGAAGGTACGTGTGGAGCGAAGAACCCATCAAATATGAATTCGATAAAGGAAAAATACGTGTTACCACCCGTCAAGGCAAGATAATCTCGGGCCGTTCGGGTGATAATTTACGGACAGCATACACGTATGCAGCTAAAAACTTCTTCCCTTCAAACGGAAAGATTCCCGACGAAATGTTGTTTACTCGTCCGCAGTATAATACCTGGATTGAGCTGAATTACAATCAACATGAACAGGGCATTTTAGCATATGCACAATCCCTAATCGATAATGGATATCCTCCCGGGGTTCTGATGATTGATGATACCTGGCAGGAAAACTACGGCATCTGGGAATTTGCCCCCCGTCGTTTTAAAGACCCCAAAGGGATGATCAAGAAGCTTCACGATATGGGGTTTAAGGTAATGCTGTGGATATGCCCATTTGTGAGCCCCGATTCGGAGGTGTTCAGGAATTTAGCGGAAGAAGGTATGTTACTGCTTGATCCGCAAAAGTCGCAGGATATTCTCTGGGCCAACACCAAGAACAAGGCCGCTATTATCCGCTGGTGGAATGGCGCCAGTGCGTGTCTTGATTTAAGCAATCCCCGTACACAAAAATGGTTCAAAGATCGGCTCGATCATCTGGTCAATGCGTATGGCGTTGACGGGTTTAAATTCGATGCAGGAGATGCTCGCTTCTATACCGACGGCGTAGTTTCGTTCCAATCAGGATCTCCCAACGAGCATACCACTTATTTTGCAGAACTCGGATTGCATTATCCGCTTAATGAGTACAGAGCCTCTTGGAAAATGGCCGGTTTGCCCTTAGCACAACGCCTGCGAGATAAAAAGCACGACTGGGAGGATTTGCAAAAGTTGATCGCTGACCAGATGTCGCAAAGCATCATGGGATATGCCTACACGTGTCCCGATATGATTGGAGGAGGTGAACATGGCTCATTCCGCACACTATCAACGATGGATGAAGAGCTGATTGTCCGCTCTGCCCAGGTACATGCACTGATGCCTATGATGCAATACTCCGTAGCACCCTGGAGAGTGCTCTCTAAAGAAAATGCAGCGCTGTGCCGTCAAGCCGCATTATTACATACAAAGTTGGGCGATTATATGCTGGGACTGGCAAAAACGGCATCGGAAACAGGAGAACCGATTGTCAAACCCATGGCTTTGGCTTATCCGGAATCGGGATATGAGACAATAAAAGACCAATTCATGCTTGGTGACGATATACTCGTATCGCCGGTAATTGAAAAAGGAGCCCGTTCCAGGAAAGTTGTTTTCCCAGAAGGAAAATGGAAAGGAGATGATGGGAAAATTATTGAGGGGGGTAAAACAATAGAAGTGGATGCTCCATTAGCACGTCTGCCTTATTTCACGAAAATCAAATGAGCCTAGGTACGGTGTACCAAAATGAATAATAAAGTTTGAAGAAGAATGCAACCAACAAAATAGAATAAAAAAGGATAATGAATATCATAAACCACTTTTTAATGGGTGCCGTATGCGTCACGTTAATGACTAGTTGTAATATCCGGCCAAAGCAAGATTCGGCTACACCAAAAAATCCCCATGCCCTGGCCCAAGTCCCACCTATGGGTTGGAATAGTTTTATTAGTTATGGCGTTTACCTCCATGAAGAGGCAGCCATGGCCAATTTAGAAGCTTTTGCAGAAAAACTAAAGCCGTACGGATACGAGTATTTTGTGATTGATGCAGGCTGGTTTGGCGAATTTAAACTCCGGGAGGGAACCATGTATCCGGCAGAGAAACATGCCCAAGTACTCAATTTCAACGAGTTTGGGTTGCTGCAGCCTTCTAAAACATATTTTCCTAATGGGCTTCAGCCTATCATAGACCGTTGCCATGAATTAGGGCTTAAGTTTGGCATCCATCTTATGAGAGGAATCCCGAGGTCTGCTGTTCAAGCGAATACACCGATAAAAGGAACCAAATATTTTGCTCGGGATATCGCTGATACAACCAGTATTTGCGTGTGGAATGATCAGAATTATGGTGTGGATATGGATAAACCCGGATCCCAAGAATTCTATAATTCATTAATGAATCAGCTGGCTGATTGGGGAGTGGATTTTGTGAAATACGACGATCTGGTGCCATTCCCAAAGGAAGTAGAAGGTATTGCTAAAGCAATAGCTCAATGTGGCAGACCGATGATTTATAGTCTTAGTCCGGGTGGTGCTGTGGATGAAAATGCGTTGGATTTTTTTAAGCTGGCCAATATGCTGCGTGTTACTCATGATATCTGGGATGATCAGAAAGGGTTGGATCAATGCTTTGCAGCTTGGCGCAAATGGCAGGGTAAAGAAGAGCCGGGATTCTGGATTGACATGGATATGATTCCTTTTGGAAAACTGCAATTAATGTCGCCCAAGCCAGAAGGTGTCGACGAGTCTGAATCCCCCGCGGAAATCAAAGAGAAAATCAAGTCGGGCGAATTGAGCAATGTCGAGCTGTTAGCAGGTAAAGGCTGGACACGGTGGAGCAAATTCAGCCACGATCAGATGTATACCTTTATTACCCTGCGGGCACTCTCTGCTTCTCCTTTAATGATGGGGGGAGATTTACCAACATTAGATGATTTTTCATTGAAGCTGATTACAAATAAAGATATGCTTGAATGTAATCAAAATGGGGTCATGGGCAAATTGGTTTATGAAAGGGATAGCGTTGAAATATGGGATACCCCCCAAAAGGACTCATTAAATGGCTGGATTGGAATTTTTAACAGAAGCGATTATCAGAAAGTGATTTCAAGAGCGGTTCTTGATTTAAAAGGGGAGAATATAAACGATTATCAGCTATATGACATTTGGAGGGGGACAGCGCTAGAACGAGGAGATATTAGGATAAACGCGAATGGCGTCGTGTTTTTAAGATACACCAAATAAGTTTTATGAAAAGATACGCATTAATAATTGGCGCTTTATTGGTTACGACGCTCACATCTGCCCAAAACCCGAACGCTTTACCAGAAAGTGACTATCCATACTGGCCATCCTATAACCATTTGGAAGTTTCAGATTTGGACACCATTGAGGCTCAGAAATGGATAGATACCGATCATATAATCGACGGGTGGGACTGGTCATTACCGGATTTTGTAACCCCCTCGCCGCGTTCGTTGGTAGGCTTACAGCGGAATATCGGTGTAAATATGGAATTTGCACCGCTTGATCTGAAATTCAAGGCTAACCGCATCGGGATCTTATGGGTAAAATGGAG
>CAZWPF010000104.1:0-8772 GCA_964636205.1 uncultured Chitinophagaceae bacterium
AAAAATATTATCTCCCAAAACCAAGGCTACCGGGTCGTTGCCAATGAAGCTATCGCCCAGGATAAATGCCTGAGCCAAGCCTTCGGGTCGGGGTTGTATCACGTATTCAAATCTACAGCCGATAGCGCTGCCATCTCCGAGTAATCTTTTAAATCCTGCCTGATCCTCTGCGGTGGTGATGATTAAAATCTCATTAATACCGGCCAGCATCAGGGTGCTGAGCGGGTAATAGATCATGGGTTTATCGTAAACGGGCATTAATTGTTTACTTACCGCAATGGTAAGCGGGTACAATCTGGTGCCGGAGCCGCCTGCAAGAATAATACCTTTCATAGATTGGGTATTGGAGGGTAGGGATAATGATTAAAATATTGCCGGAGATTAGTCCTGATATTGAGATTTATAGTACTTCTGGTATTCGCCGGAAGTGACGTTATCGAGCCATTCTTGATTATTCAGGTACCAGTCGATGGTTTTTTCGAGACCCTCCTCGAAGGTCACCGAAGGCTTCCATCCCAGTTCCCGATTGATTTTACCGGCGTCGATTGCATACCTTTTATCGTGACCCGGCCGATCCTTAACGTAGGTGATCAGTTTTTCTGATTCGCCTTGTTCTCTGCCCAATTTCCGATCCATGATACTGCAAAGCAATTTGACCAGGTCGATGTTTTGCCATTCGTTGAAACCACCGATGTTATAGGTTTCTCCATTTTTACCCTGATGAAATACAAGATCTATGGCGATGGCATGATCCACCACGTAAAGCCAGTCTCTGGTATATTTTCCATCTCCGTATACCGGTAGCGCCTTATTGTTTCTGATGTTATTGATAAACAGGGGAATCAACTTTTCAGGAAACTGGTTAGCACCGTAGTTATTGGAGCAATTGGTAATTACGAAAGGTAAATTATAGGTATTGCCATAGGCTCTGACCAGGTGGTCGGAAGCTGCTTTAGAAGCGGAGTAAGGTGATTGGGGATCGTATGGAGTAGTTTCCAGAAAGAAGCCGGTTTCACCTAATGAGCCGTACACTTCGTCGGTCGACACATGGTAAAACCGTTTTCCTTCCGCTTTATCTTTCCATATTGATCTGGCTGCATTGAGCAGGTTGGCCGTACCCATTACGTTTGTATTAATAAACGCATTGGGGTCTTGGATAGACCTGTCAACATGACTCTCTGCGGCAAGGTGGATTACTCCGTCGGGTTGCCATTCTTCGAAAATCTTCTGAATGGCAGCAGCATCGGTGATATCAGCTTTTAGGAATTTATAGTTGGGCGCCTCTTCGATATCTTTAAGATTCTCGAGGTTACCGGCATAGGTCAGCGCGTCCAGATTAATGATATTATATTCCGGATATTTCTGCACAAAAAGTCGAACCACATGCGAGCCGATAAAACCGGCACCACCTGTAATAATTAAAGTCTTTCTCATCACGATTACTTGTATTCCGGACTAAGAGCGTGTTAATATACTGCCACGGGATTAGTCCAGCTTAAATGACTCTATAAATTTGGTCGTAAAGTTTCCTTTCCTGAAATCTTCGTTCCGCATCAGTTGCAGATGGAAAGGAATGGTGGTATTGACACCTTCGATTACGTATTCGCTAAGAGCTCTTTCCATGGTATTGATCGCTTCTTCGCGGGTTTGGGCCACTGCGATGATTTTTGCGATCATGGAATCATAAAATGGAGGGATATCGTATCCCGCGTAAATATGCGAATCGACTCTCACGCCATGACCGCCCGGAGTGTGTAATACTTTGATTCTTCCCGGACTTGGTCTGAAGCCATTATAAGGATCTTCAGCGTTGATCCGGCACTCGATAGCGTGCATGGTGGGTTCGTAATTTCTACCGCTGATGGGCACACCGGCAGCAATTTTAATCTGTTCTTTTACCAGATCGTAATTGACTACCTCTTCGGTGACACCGTGTTCTACCTGGATACGGGTATTCATCTCCATGAAGTAGAAATTTCTGTGTTTATCTACCAGAAATTCGATAGTTCCTACACTTTCGTAGTTTATCGCCGAGGCTGCTTTAATGGCCGCTTCGCCCATTTTCTGACGTAATTCAGGTGTCATAAAGGGAGAAGGGGATTCTTCTACGAGCTTTTGGTGTCTTCTTTGGATGGAGCAGTCGCGCTCACTCAAGTGGCAAACGGTACCGAACTGATCGCCTGCAATTTGGATTTCGATATGGCGGGGCTCTTCGACGAATTTCTCCATATAGATACCGTCGTTGCTGAAGGCAGCACCGGCTTCCGTTTTCGCGGTATTAAAAGCACGCTCCATTTCTGATTCTTCCCAAACTACGCGCATACCCTTACCACCACCACCTGCGGTTGCTTTCAGGATCACCGGATAACCCATTTCTTTGGCCAGTGATTTGGCTTCTTCCAGACTTTCGAGCAAGCCTTCAGAACCGGGAATACAGGGAACCCCTGCAGCGATCATAGTTTCTTTTGCGGTCATCTTATCACCCATTTTCCGAATCATTTCGGGGGTGGGACCGATAAATTTGATATTATATTGGGCACATATTTCAGCGAAATGTGCGTTTTCCGCAAGAAATCCGTATCCCGGATGAATGGCATCTGCATTGGTAATCTCTGCAGCCGCCATGATATGTGGAATATTAAGGTAAGAGTCTGTGCTTTGTGCTTTTCCTATGCAAACTGCTTCATCAGCAAATCTTACATGTAGGCTATCTTTATCAGCTGTAGAATACACTGCAACGGTCTGGATACCCATTTCGCGACAGGTGCGAATGATCCGCAAAGCGATCTCACCGCGATTGGCAATCAGTATTTTCTTAAACATGTGTTAAGCAGTATATAACAAAATTATAAGCAGCAAATAACCGGATAAGGGTACAGGTGAATTGGAAATTCCCTCTGTCGCACTTATAGGTAATGTGCTGCTTTTTTAAGTTTAAGGCTCGATCAGGAACAAAGGCTGGTCGTATTCTACCGGTGAGGCATCGTCAACCAAAACCTTCACAATCTTTCCACTTACCTCGCTTTCGATCTCGTTGAATAATTTCATTGCTTCAACGATACAGATAACCTGGCCGGGTCTGATTTCATCTCCTACATTTACAAAAGCAGGTTTATCGGGGGCCGGGCTACGGTAAAAAGTACCGATCATTGGCGATTTAATGGTAATCAGATTATCGGCTTGTGCAGGAGCGGCTTGTGCTGCTGGTGTTATCGGCTCTGCAGCTACCGTTGCCGGTGTATGTGCAACTTGCGGCATTGCAGCAGGCATATGTTGAATTGGCGCTGCCTGAACCGTAACAAGTTGCGTTTCAGGAGCTGCCTGCGCTTGTTTGATGGTAAGTTTAAAATCACCCTCTTCCAGGTGGATTTCGCTGATGTTCGATTTATTGATCATCTTAATCAGCTCTTGTATTTGCTTATATTCCATTAGGAAATGATTTCGTGTTCAGTAATTATGCCTTTACCCGCTCAACGTAGTTGCCGGTCTTAGTGTCGATTTTGATGAGCTCATCGGTATCTACAAACAGGGGCACCATAACAGTCGCACCGGTTTCTACCGTAGCAGGTTTCAAAGTACGGGTTGCAGTATCGCCTTTGATGCCGGGTTCAGAATAGGTGATTCTGAGCACTACATGTGGAGGCAATTCAACACTCATGGGTTGCTCTGTTTCTGTATTTACCAATACGAAACATTCCTGACCTTCTTTGAATAACTCGGGTTTGTCGATCAAGTTTTCACTCATCACGATCTGTTCAAAGGTTTCGTTATCCATAAAGTTGAAACCGGAATCATCTTTATAGAGAAACTGGTAAGGACGACGTTCTACGCGCACGGGATAAATTGTATCTCCGGAGTTCCAAGTTTTTTCGAGGGAACGAGAACTGTCCACCCCTTTCAATTTAGCCCATACCTTAGCGGCGGCGCGTGCGGTCTTGTTTTGTCCGAATTCTACTACGGAATAAAGTCCATCATCAATTTTCAGGATCATGCCATTCCGGATATCTGCAGTTGTTGCCATATACTTTTTTAAATAAACGGATTGCAAAAGTAATCATTCAGGCGAAATTAGGAAATTTAGAGGCGGTACCTACCCGTTTTTCAAATTTTAGTCCCCACTTATTGAAATTTTCATCATTTCATTTAATGATCCGGGCGATGACTAAGTGATTCAGGAGCCATTAGACCTCGCTCCATTAGCTAAATCAACGATCGTTTACTATCTTGCGCGAAAATGAATACTATGCAACGTGATACTGCCATTTTTGATCTGATTCAGGAGGAATTGGAACGTCAACGACGTGGTTTAGAACTGATTGCATCTGAAAATTTTACCAGTTTTCAGGTAATGCAGGCTATGGGGAATGTGATGACTAATAAATATGCAGAGGGTTACCCCGGTCGGCGGTATTATGGCGGTTGCGAAGTGGTGGATAAAAGTGAGCAACTGGCGATCGACAGAGCAAAGCAAATTTTTAATGTAGCTTATGCCAATGTACAACCTCATAGTGGGGCACAGGCTAATATGTCTGTGTTTTTAGCTTGTCTGCAACCGGGTGATACTATATTGGGTCTCGACCTGAGCATGGGTGGTCACCTGACACACGGCTCTCCGGTCAATGCCTCGGGTAAACTTTACAATGCCGTGCATTATGGAGTGGATAGAGAAACCGGTCGCATCGATTACGATATGCTCGAAAAACAAGCAATTGAGCATAAACCAAAAATGATTATTTGCGGCGCATCCGCATATAGTCGTGATTGGGATTATGCGAGAATCAGAGCTGTCGCCGATAAGGTTGGAGCCCTGGTATTAGCTGATATTGCACACCCGGCCGGTTTGATCGCAAAGGGTCTGTTGAGCAGTCCTTTCGAACATTGCCATTTCGTAACCAGCACCACTCACAAAACACTACGTGGTCCAAGAGGTGGTATCATTTTAATGAAGGAGGATTTTGAAAATCCATGGGGTATTAAAGGTCCTAAAGGGGATATCCGAATGATGAGCGCTTTGATCGATCTTGCTGTATTCCCGGGAGTACAGGGAGGACCGTTGGAGCACGTTATTGCAGCTAAAGCAGTTGCATTCCACGAAATTCTGCAAGAAGAATTTTTAGTTTACGGACAACAAGTGATCAAGAATGCGCAAGCGCTGGCGAATGCCTTCCGCGAAAAGGGATATGATATCGTTTCCGGTGGTACCGATAATCATTTGTTATTGATCGATCTGAGAAATAAAGCCATTAGCGGAAAGAAAGCGGAAAATATTCTGGTTAAAGCAGATATTACTCTCAATAAGAATATGGTGCCCTACGATGATAAATCACCATTTATTACCTCAGGGATTCGGGTCGGGGTGCCCGCTGTAACAACCAGAGGTCTGAAAGAAGAACATATGGGTCAGATTGTCAACTGGCTCGACCGAGTGCTGATGAATGCGGATGATGAATCGGTTGTGGATCAGGTGAGAGGCGAGGTAAACGAGTTTATGTCGGCTTTCCCATTGTATCCAGAATGGAAATATCCCGCTTAATCAATAAATTGCCTTTTTCATCTGAACAATTGTTTCAGCTGATGAATGATAGGCTTTGAGGATCAATTAAACCATTCAGAACTAAATCCCGGCTTGTATATTAAAGCCGGGATTGGTTTTATATATGAAATTGTGGTTGTCATCGTTCCAATAATTTATTCTATTTTAGGGTATTGGCATGATTGCTGCATGGTTATTCAGATAGTTGCAGTTCATTAACTTTGAACCTACTTATCACCCTAAATATTTAATGAAATAGCTAATATGAGAATTGCTTCTGTATGGGTTGGATTGATAATGGTGTTGATCGCATTGCCCGCCACTGAAATATTTGCACAAAAACGTCAGCAGAAGAAGGCCGCAGAGGAAGTTTCTATTTACGATATAGATACGCTGATTAAACCCATTCCTAATAATCGAGCCAGCTTTCACCTGAGTATAGATCGGGAGCAAGCAAGGGCCGATGGTGCCGACGGGGCGCGTGATGGGGTGATTCATTATACAGATGACACCCTATACACCCGAATTTTAAGTCGGGCAATTATCAATCAGGTGGATCAGATTCAGGTGATGATTGAAAATTTACCGGAAAATGAAGAAGACAGATTTGCCGATAATCAAATGCGCATTCGCTATTTGCGGGCAGTCTCCGACCTGGTTAAAAGGTATAATATTGATCCAAAACCAGATCCGACCTATTATCGTCGCTTGGTAGCCAATTTCAAATCGATGCTCATAGCCCGACACGAGGGGCGTTTGCCGGAATTTGTACGGGGCCAGGTCAATATTCAAACGCTAGATAATGCTTCACTAATGGATGGTTTTCCGGAGGAACGCGCATTTATTTATATCGAAATGGCGAAGCAAGAGCCTAAAAAATTGATTTCCAGATTGTCTGAATATGCTGATGATCCCTTTGCCTGCGAGGTAATTGCGGCTTCAGCTAAGGTAGTTCCTAATGACGTACTGAATTTCGTAACATCAACAAACTATCGGCTTACAAACTCGATTAGAAAATGTTCTGATCCTTTGGTGCAAACAATTGTTACCATTGCCACCCAGTCCAAATCACCACTTCGGGCAATGCCATTTTTAAGTGATATTCATAACAAGCGAAAGACAGTGGCTGAGATAGATAAGATCGCTAATGACCCCGACTTATATTATAAGAATCTGGTGAGATTGAAATTGGAAAATGAAAGTTTGGGTGGGGATTCTTATACAGATGAATTGCGTTTTAGAGGACTGAAGTATGTACGGACAATGAACGATTTGCATGATGAAAAAGATCCAGTTCGATTCAAATGCATCGAAGGATTTAGTCCGGAAGAAATATACTTCCTTCTCGTTTACGGGCAGGACGAAATATACACCAGTAGCTTTTTAGGAGCTTTTCGGAGAATGATGGATAGGATGGGTACAATGCGGGGTGATGAATTATTGCAAAAATTGCATTACGATCGGTTCCGGACTTTTGTAAGAATGTGTGCCGGTTACAATACTTTGAACAGATTTTTAGAGACTTTTCAAGAAGAACAGAAAGTGCAGCTCATGCGCGACTTTATTAGCGGACTGGAGAAAGGGAGAGAACATGATTTGGAAGATGCAGTCGACGTAGCAGATGCATTCGGGAGTATTAAGGATGAAAAACTTGCACAGTTTTTAAAAGACGAAGTTACCAGAAACTATGAGCGGTGTGCGGCCCAAAGAAATATGAAGGGCGTGATCGTGTATGGTTTGCTGGCTACCCTGTTCAACGGAAACACTTCAGAATTGGATCTTCCACCGATCAATTTTGTTCCATACAGCAGCTTGGTTAACGAAGAAGGTGTTGTGTACCAACAGTTTTTCTTTTACGGAGATGAGGATGGAAAGATGTCTTATGCCGGATTTATGAATAATTTCAAGAACCCTAAATGGAAAATAACCTATGAAAAATACTGGACGGTGATTAAGTCTACGACCGGTAAACCAGTAGTGATTTATGCCAATTTACCCCTGACAGAACCAGAAGATGAAGAAGCCCAAAATAAATTGGCCCAGCATCTTCAGGAAAATAATATCAAACCAACAGTGATTGTTCATCGGGGTCATAGCTATCACCTACCACTTACAATGGAGCAATTGAGCAGGGAAAGTAGGATTGTGATGTTGGGCTCTTGCGGAGGCTATCACAATTTGGGGGCAGTGCTCGACCAGTCGCCCGATGCACACGTAATCTCATCCAAGCAAACCGGGGCAATGGCCATCAACGATCCGATTATCATGTCGATGAATGAGCGAATGTTGGCCGGTGAGAATATCGATTGGATTGTACTTTGGCAGTCTCTGGATAAACATTTTCAAGCTAAGAGAGGACCTATTCAGGAAATGTTTAATGATTATGTACCACCTCATAAAAACCTGGGCGTAATTTTCATTAAAGCTTATAGAAAAATGGTGAATCGAGTTGGGGATTCCTGATTGCGAATTTTTTTCTACAAAAAAATGTTTATCTTAGATGGTGTAAATGGTATATTTGAATACAGAGGTCGAAAATGTCGATTTATAAAAGTGCTGAGTAGTAGCTATTTTAAATAATTTTTATATTTTTTTAAAAAACGACAAATTTCGGCACAATTTTTTCTGTATAGATTATTGAGAAGCATGACTGGTGAACTAAGTGCTATGGGGGAAACAAGAGGGCACTATGGGAGTCAGTTGTGAATTTTCAGTTGTGTGTGTGATGAAATGAAAGAGCCCTGCTTTTGCGGGGCTCTTTCATTATATATAATTAAATCGGTTTCCGGAAAGAGATTCCGAAAAAATTGTTATCAGAACACGAATCCGACACCAGCGGTTCCTCCCCACCAATATTTCATTGTATTCACCCCTTTGATTGCTCTTGCCCAATCGGGTGCAGGATGAGCATAACCTTCGCCAGGAGGATCAGAATTAAAATGGTAAAAAAGTATTTACAAATGCTTTTATAGTAGATAAATTATTGGTACTGTATTTATTTGCCATTACATTTCTTTTAGCTTCAAAAAGCGGTATTTTCCTATTTATAATAATTGTTTTTGTTTATTTATGTTTGGAGTTTTACAAGAATAGAAAAATGATTCATTTTGCTGTTGGTAGTTTAATAATATTAGTCAGTTTTATAGCACTAAGTTATTTTTCACCTAAAAATTTTGACAGGATAATTCATTTAATCGAAACAATTAACTCCAACGATATTGAAAGTAACTCCAACGAAA
>CAZWPF010000105.1:0-8436 GCA_964636205.1 uncultured Chitinophagaceae bacterium
TGCTGTATTTGATCCATCATAATATAAGCCCGCATACGTTTGATCCGGAAATTGAAGAATACCGAAGCCTCCGGTTTATTGCTGACCGTGTAGAGATCCTGATAATAGAAACGACCCATAAATGGAGAATAACCATCAGCTTTGTAGGCAGAATGATATCTTACTTCAATTCCGGTTGCCATTTGCAGGGCGTTTTTAAACAAACCAGACGCAATACTTAATTGGTGTCGACCCATGATCGCGGGTAAATTGAGCGGTGGGTTGCCCGCCGGTTGTTGCCAAACTAACTCGTTATCTAACACAAAGACCTTCCATTGAAAAGATTTTTGTCCCCAGACTTGAAGCAGACTGAACAAGCCCGAATGTTGGGTAGGTTGTAGCTGACTGTTGAAGTAGAGATAATTTCCGATGATATAATTGCGAACACCCAATTTGAAGTTTAATGAATCCATGTTCATCCGGGCTTCCAATCGGGTAATGGATTGCTTGTTCCAGCCATTTTCGAGAGTAATAAACTGGTTTTGAAACAAGGTATAATTGTAAGGTGCCTCACTTAGTTGTTGTCTGAAGCCCACGACAAAGCTTCCAAGCTTTTTAATAGATTTTCCAAGATCGGCTTGCAACATAAAATCCCCTGCAGGCTGACCCGTCAGAAAAAGTTGGGCTTTCGCATCATAGAACCATTGGCCTGCCTCAAGGGCTTCTTTCTGGAGATTCCCAGCGAGATAATTGCTGAAAATTGATCTTTTATTCTCCGCCTTCACAAAGTCGGTCGTAAACTGATCATAGCGAATTCCGACGCCGGCACTGAATTGCAAAGGCTTATCGTCGGGACCTGCAAAACCGTGTAACATTAATCGATTATCCAGTTTATGCCAAATTTGGTCAGACTGAATAGAATCTCCTGCCGGAATAGAAGCATTGAAAATAGGAGTGTATCTGAGAGAATCCGGTCTCAAATCTTTGTATTGGAATTTCTCCGAGCTGAATTCCATACGATGGGAGATACTAAACCTGGGTTTGAGCTGAGTGTAGAATCCGGTTGAGTCTTCGTTATAGACCGTATCGATCGGACCTCTTGTATATCTATGTTGCAGCAGGACGCTAAAGTCGCGATGCATGTTCGTTACTGAAGAACGCCTTACGCTATAAGCGTCGTTATCAAAACCCACCGGTATAGTTTGCCTGTCGCCAAACCGCTCGTCGTTCAGCAGACTGTCGGCCAGAATGCCTCCGTTAGCATCGTGCTGTTGTTTATTATAAACCAGAGCTCCGTATAAAGTGTACCGTTGGTTGCGACTATTGTAATTGGTGGTTACAAAAGTGTTGTCGAAGTTGTTACGCTGAATTTTATAAAAACCCGGAGACGTTAGTTTGCGATACTGTACGGCAACGTTCCAATTGGGACGGATATTTTGTGTATGAAGAATCTGCGCAACTTGTTCGGCCTTACTCCCAAGTCTGAAGGTGAATTCAGAATAAGGGCGCGTAGTATTATAATAGGGTAACTCTTCGAGATGGAATCGGTAAATGTTGAAAATATCGTAGCCCAATGAAAGACCAATATTTTCGGAAGGAGTAAATAACAAGTTCCGGGCCGGACTCCCCATGTTTCCCAAGTCTCGATGCCAGGGTTGGACGAAGGGACGACGATGGAAAAACATGAGAGATGAATCGGGAAACTCCCTAAGTTGCGACCAGGCCTTGGTGCTGTGAATCTGAATATCGTTGCTGGTCCATTTATTGGTATTGGTCTTACTCCGGGTCGTGTCTTGCGGATTCTGTGTATTATTTAGAGTGGGGGTACTACCTGCCTGATTGATTTGTCCGTAACCGGAATGACTTATCAGGATTACTGCCAGACTTAATAGCAGGGGGAAAAACCGAAGTGTAAATGCGTATTTTTCTGAACGTTGCGGCAAAATTCGCGGTTTTTTAGTCCGGTAAATCCGGTAGGTGAAACACTGCGCAAAGGTAATTAAATAGTTGGTGCATGCCGGCTTTCGGTATATGAAAAAATGAAGACCTGAACTGTGGTTTTTTGATCGAAAAATCGAGAGATCGTACTCAAATCATTGATTATATAACATTATCCGCTTCGGAAAAGGGTTTATTTTTTAACTTAGGCGCGTTTTTAAACTCAAGTTATATGTTGGATCAATTGAAAATAGCAGCCGTTATTGGTTCCGGTACCATGGGCAACGGAATTTGCCATGTTTTTGCACAAGCGGGTTATCAAGTGCATATGATGGATATTAACCAGGTCGCATTAGATAAAGCCTTGGCGACTATCGGGAAGAATATGGATCGTCAGATTGCCAAGAATGCCATCACTGAAGAAGACAAGGCGGCAGCTTTGGGCAGAATCACCACCTTCACCAATATGGCAGAAGCTGTAGGGAATGCGGATATTATTATTGAGGCTGCTACAGAGAATATTGATCTGAAACTCAATATTTTCCGCGAAATCAACACCCATGCTCCCGCGCATGCGATATTGGCTTCTAATACCTCATCTATATCCATCACCAAAATAGCTGCCGCTACCAGTCGCCCGGCGAACGTAATAGGCATGCATTTTATGAATCCGGTTCCGGTGATGAAATTGGTAGAGATTATCAATGGTTATGCAACCGACCGAAAAGTAACGGAGACCATCTACGCATTGTCAGAAAAATTGGGTAAGGTTCCCTGTGTAGTAAATGATTATCCGGGTTTTATCTCCAATCGCATTTTGATGCCGATGATCAACGAAGCTATTATTTCTTTGCAAGAAGGAGTTGCCGGTGTATCTGAAATTGATACAGTAATGAAGTTGGGTATGGCACATCCGATGGGTCCGTTACAATTGGCAGATTTTATCGGACTGGATACTTGCCATAACATATTGAATGTGTTGTATAATGGATTTGGAAATCCTAAATACGCGCCATCTGCCTTGTTGACCAACATGGTTCAGGCCGGATATTTAGGTGTTAAATCCGGAGAAGGATTTTATAAATACACCCCGGGTAGTAAAGAACTGGTCGTGAGCGACAGATTTACCCGATAAGCTTTTGAAAAAAGGGGAGGGGAAAATTCACGATTTAGCGTAATATTAGGGATTCTCCTCCCTGAATTTCCGCGAAAATTCGCTATATTTGCCTGATTATTTCCAACCCGAATATGGATCAAAACAACGAGGGGTTAGCTTCTAACGAAACACCCCATGAATCAGATAAAATTGTCAAGGTAAATATTGAGGAGCAGATGAAAACGGCCTACATCGACTATTCCATGTCGGTGATAGTAGGCCGGGCACTGCCGGATGTACGTGACGGATTGAAACCGGTGCATCGTCGGGTATTGTATGCCATGCATGAGCTGGGAATTAATTACAACAAACCTTACAAGAAGTCGGCCCGTATCGTGGGTGAGGTATTGGGTAAATTCCACCCTCACGGAGATACTGCGGTTTACGATGCCATGGTGAGAATGGCGCAGCCCTGGAGTATGCGCTATATGCTTGTCGATGGACAAGGTAACTATGGTTCTCAGGATGGTGACGGACCGGCGGCAATGCGTTATACTGAAGCGAGATTGCAGCGTTTTGCTGAAGACATGCTACAGGATATCGAGAAAGAGACGGTTGATTTTACATTAAACTTCGACGATTCTTTGGAGGAGCCCACCGTGTTACCCACCAGAATACCACAATTGCTGGTAAATGGTTCTTCGGGTATCGCTGTAGGGATGGCTACCAATATGATGCCGCATAACTTGTCGGAAGTGATCGACGGTTGTGTTGCTTATATCGATAATAATGAGATTACCATCGACGAACTGATGCAGTATGTAAAAGCACCTGATTTTCCGACAGGTGGTATTATATATGGTATGGAAGGGGTAAAAGCAGGTATGCATACCGGCCGGGGTAGAGTGGTATTGCGTGGTAAGGTTAATATCGAAACTACAAAAAACGGGAGAGAGCAAATTATCATAACCGAAGTTCCTTATCAGGTGAATCGGGATGCACTTGCCGAGAAGATTGGTATTCTGGTCAACAACAAAGTGATCGAAGGGATTACCCATGTTGCCAATGAATCCAACAAAGATGGTACCCGTATCGTTGTCGAACTGAGGAGAGATGTGGTAGCGCAGGTAATTGTGAATCAGCTGTATAAGTACAGCGAATTACAGACCTCTTACGGAATTAACAACGTAGCGTTAGTCGGAGGCCGCCCCTATACGTTGAATATTAAAGACCTGATTGGGGAATTTGTGAAATTCCGTCATGAGGTAGTGGTACGTCGTACCGAATATGAATTGCGCGAAGCGCAGAAGAGAGCGCACGTGCTCGAAGGATATTTGATTGCACTCGATCATTTGGATGAGGTAATCAGTTTGATCCGCAATTCGGCAAATCCGGAGCAGGCAAGAGAGGGGTTGATAACTCAGTTTGGTATGACTGAGATTCAGGCAAAAGCGGTATTGGAGTTGCGTTTGCAACGTCTTACCGGTATGGAGCGGGAGAAGATCAGAGAAGAACATGCTGAATTGATGAATACCATCGCTCATCTGCAGGAAATTCTTTCTAATGAAGAAATGCGTTTCGGTATCATTAAGGAGGAATTGCTCGAAGTGAAGAAGAAATATGGTGACGAGCGTAGATCAGAAATCCAATATCTCGCGAATGAAATGCGGATTGAGGATCTGATTGAAGAGGAAGACGTGGTGATCACGGTTTCTCATTTGGGTTATATTAAACGTACACCTGCCGATGAATTCCGTGCACAACGCCGGGGTGGCAGGGGCGCAAGGGGAAGCAGAACAAGGGACGAAGATTTTATCGAACACCTGTTTATCGCTTCAACGCACCACACTTTATTGTTCTTTACGGAAAAAGGACGTTGTTATTGGCTGAAAGTGTATGAAATTCCTGATGGCGACAAAACCGGCAAGGGTAGAGCTATTCAGAACTTGATACAGTTGCCGCCGGATGACAAAATCAGAACCATCATTGATGTGCCGCAGTTGCAGGATAAAGAATTTGTACAGCAACATTCGATCGTACTCTGTACCAAGCGCGGTATCATTAAGAAAACATCATTAGAGGATTTCAGTCGCCCTCGTACCAATGGGGTGAATGCCATAACAGTTCAGGAAGGTGACCAGCTATTGGAAGCAGCACTTACCGATGGAAGCAGCTTTATTATGATGGCGGTGAAGTCGGGTAGAGCCATTTGTTTTGAAGAAAGCAAAGTACGTGCTACCGGTAGAGGAGCCATCGGGGTGTTTGGCATTGAATTGGATGATGAGAATGATGAGGTGATTGGTATGGTGTGCATTGCGAAGAACGATGTAGATCGTCAGATTCTCGTTGTTTCAGAAAAAGGATTGGGTAAGCGTACTCCATTCCTGGAAAAACTGGAAGAAGGCGTGAATGCCGGTGAATTGTCGAACATAGTAATGATTGCAGATGAAAGCGGTACTGAGGTTCCATATCAACTATCGTATCGGATTACGAACAGAGGTGGTAAGGGGGTGAAAACGATCAATATTACCGAGAAGACCGGGGCATTGGTTGGATTGTTGGCGGTAGAGGAGAAGGATGATCTGATGATCACTTGCAGATCCGGAATAACCATTAGAATGAAGGTGGAGGATATTCGGGAAGCCGGTCGTGCAACTCAGGGTGTCCGTCTGATCAACTTGGACGAGGGAGATGAAATTGCGGCAATTGCTAGAATCCAGGATCAGGAAGATGCGAATGGAGAAAACGGAGAAGAAGCCGAGGCTACGGAAGAACCGACAGCATCCTAGAAAGCGTTTTTTGTTATTAAATATCAGGATTTCAATAATTATAATTTCATGAAAAAACTCGTAATACTGGTTGCGGCTGTTGGTATTGGCTTCAGTAGCTGGGCACAAAAAAAGAATGTAGGTACAGCACAAGCTGCATTGACACGTGAAGATTATTCAAGAGCTAAATCAGCAATCGATGAAGCAATTGAAGATCCTTCTACCAAAGATGACCCGCGTACTTGGTTCATACGTGGAGATATTTACAGTGCACTTCAGAATCAGCCGGCATTCAGCGCTTATAGTCCTTTGGCGGTAGCGGCAAATTCTTATATCAAGGTTGCGGAATTGGATCCTAACTTTCGCAAGGATGAGGTGAATACTCGTCTGTTGAATATGGCGCAGGTGTTTTACAATTTAGGACTGGAACAATATAAGGAGACCAAATACAAAGAGGCATACGAAGCATTTTCGGTTTCTCTGACTATCGGACATTTGGATGGGGGCAAGCGCTTCACTTCATTTTCTGGATTTGATACTATTATGGCTTATTCTTATTTACAACGTGGTCTCAGTTCTTATTTCGCTGAGGACTTTTCAAAGGCGGTTCCTGATTTGACAAAGGCAAAGGATAATCCAATTACCAAAGATGCCAGCGTATATCGAGTCTTAATAGATGTTTATCAACGTCAACAAAAGGAAAAAGAAGCAACTGCGTTGATTACTGAGGGTCGTAAATTATATCCCGATAATCCTGAGTTGAGAAATGCAGAATTGAATCTGTATTTGAAATCAGGCGATCAGGAAGCCTTGTTGAATAAGCTTTTGGAAGCAGTTGAAAAAGATCCGGGTAATCCTGATTTATGGTATAGCTTGGGTAATGGCTACAATAATCTTGCTTTTCCAAAAGATGAAAAAGGAAAGGATTTACCTAAGCCGGCTAATTATACTGAATTGGTGGTTAAGGCAGAAGATGCTTATTTAAAAGCCATCGGTGCCGATAAGGAAGACAAGCCCGAATATAGTTATAATCTGGGAGCTCTGTTTTTCAACCAAGCTTCTGTCATCAACAATGAAATGAATTTGCTGGGTACCAGCAGTGAAGATCAAAAGAAATACGATGCACTGGCTGTACAAAGAGATGCAATGTTTAATAAGGCATTGCCTCATTTAGAGCGCGTATATACCAACCTGGACGCTAAAGTGAACAATTTAAGTCAGGACGATAAGATCACTTATCAATCTGTAATCTTCGCGCTTAGAGAGATCTATGCGAAGCAGGGTAAGATGGATAAGGTGTCGGAGATGAAAGCTAAATTGGATTCATTCCGGGCTTCCGAATAATTAAATAACTGCTGCAACCGGGAGTAAATCCCGGTTGTGGCAATCAGGCAGGATATGGTTTCTTTGCCTTAGTATTACAATAATTTCAATTTTTTTTAATTGTCAACAACACCCAAAAAAATAAATATTGTTCGGTTCGCACCCCGCAACGCCGAAGGTTTTTATGACACGCTCAAACAGAGAATCGATACTTATTTCTCTGAAAATAATGAAATTGCTCCTGGCAATAAAAGAATGATCGGTAAGACGATCATTATGACTTCACTTTACTTAGTACCCTATATCCTGATGCTTGCGGGTGTAGGTGCGGGAAATTCACTTGCTTTTTATTCATTATGGCTATTGATGGGATTGGGAATGGTTGGTATCGGTTGCGGAGTAATGCACGATTCTAACCACGGTTCTTATTCTGATAATAAAACGCTCAATAAATGGATGTCCAAAATTATTGTTCTGGTAGGTGGCTACGATGTCAACTGGAGAATCCAGCACAATATTTTGCACCATACTTATACGAATATCGAAGGACTGGATCATGATCTGGATGCAGGCTTTTTTCTTCGGTTTTCTCCACATCAGAAAAAGCTGAAGATGCACCGTTACCAGCATCTTTATGCGTGGATTTTATACGGATTTCTCACTTTGCAGTGGGCAACAATCAAAGATTTCAGACAGGTGATCCAATACAATAAACTGGATTTGCTGAAGAAGGAAAAGCTGACTCTGAGGAAGGCGTTATTGCAAGTGACGCTCTATAAGGTGCTATACTACGGTCTGGTCTTTATCGTACCAATATTTGTATTCGGTATTGCATGGAATCAAGTTTTGATTGGTTTTCTGTTGATGCACTTTGTAGCAGGTTTATCCCTTTCCGTGATTTTCCAATTGGCACACGTGATGGAAGAATGTGAGTTTCCAGAGCCACCGTCGGACAGAAAAATGCCTAATAACTGGGCGGTGCATCAGTTGTTGAATACGGCGGATTTCTCTCCCCGCAGTTCTTTCGTGAACTGGTTTGTAGGTGGATTGAACCACCAAATCGAACACCACCTGTTTCCACATATTTCTCATGTGCATTATCGTAGAATTGCGCCGATAGTAAGACAGACGGCTGAGGAGTTTGGGCTGCCTTATTATGTAAAGCCCACCTTTGTTCATGCGGTCGTGGATCATGCGAAGATGTTGAAGAAAATGGGGCAGTAAATCAGTTCTTTATACAAGATTTTAGAAAATACCCGTTTAGGGTATTTTTTTTGTTAGGGTAGTTGGAATGAACAGAGTGATAGGGTCGCTTTCATTGATTGCTTTTAC
>CAZWPF010000106.1:0-2613 GCA_964636205.1 uncultured Chitinophagaceae bacterium
GAACCTGGATCTAAAGTTTAGGAAACTTCTATTCTATCCGTTGAACTACAGGGCCAAAATTCAGCTTGCAAATATCCATTACCGGCGCGGCTTTTCCAATAGTTTTATCGTTAAAAGCAGAATTTTTACACACTGATCTTTCCTTCGTAGCAGCCCCCTCAGAACCTGAACGGGTTAGCTTGGCTTTTTTTTCGTTATTTTGTATATAAACCTGCCGTCGTGCCTATCTATGAGAATACAATTCCATATCGGCTTATTAGTCTTAATAACTTTTAGTTTTCTTCTCCCTGTTCCTCTTGCAGCACAGTTCCAGGGAAGGGTGTACGAAGAAGATTTTTCCGTGAAAGTATATGCCCACGGGAAGGAGAAATCACTTGCCTGGGCCGGTGGAATGAATAACCCTCAGTTTGCAGTCGCCGACCTGAACAATGACGGCTTGAATGACCTGGTGGTTTATGAAAGAATTAACCGCAGCGTAAAGACTTTTATTAATAACGGTACGGCCGGGTTTCCCAAGTATGAATACGCGCCTAAGTACGCTAAAAATTTTCCCCCGGTACAATCCTATCTGGTCATGGCCGATTACAATTGCGACGGAATCGCCGATCTTTTTCATCTGGGTGATAATGTCGTAGCGCCTATGACAGGTATCGCCGTATTCAGGGGATATTATAACCAAAATAACGAACTCGAATTTGAATACTATAAGAATCTATTTTATTCGAACGTTTCTTATCTCCCCTTTCCCGTCAATGCTTATGTCAATCCGAGCGATGTGCCAGCCATAGTAGATGTCGATGGGGACGGAGATTTAGATTTCGTGGCTTATAGTAATATTAATCAGGTATTGTATTATCAGAATACCAGAGTGGAGGACGGACTTCCGTGCGACTCGATCCGCATCAGACTGGCGGATAATTGCTGGGGAAAAATGATGCATCCCGATGATAGATATCGGGTTTATAAATTAGGGTTCACCTGTGATAATTCTCATCTGCTTCGACGTGCGGGTAATCAGCGTGCGAATAAACCCACCCATACCGGCGGAGCATTGTGTTTATTTGATGCAGATGGGGATGGCGATATGGACTGCTTGGCAGGCAACGAATCATTTGATGATATGGTGTTTCTGAGAAACGGCAGAATCGCCCCCGGACACTCGGGAGCCAGCGATAGCATGGTATTTCAGGATACCCTGTGGAAGGATATGAAACTGTCTCGAGGTCCGGCAGGATTTTGGATTGACGCCGATGCAGACGGAAAGAAAGATTTACTGCTGGCGCCCAGTTATGAGAATGTTTCTGAAAATTACAGATGTGCATGGTTTTATAAAAATACCGGAACGGCACAAGCGCCACAATATATTTTGATGAGTGATACCTTTTTAATCGACCAGATGATCGACCATGGCACAGCGGCGTATCCCTTTTTATACGATTATGATAAAGATGGTTTGCTCGATTTATTGGTTGGGTCTGCAGGATATTTTCAAACAGGTGGAAAATTCAGAAGTCGGGTAGCCTATTATCGGAATACCAGCACAACCTCGGAGATATCTTTTACTTTGATTGACGAGGATTTTTTGGAGATGAAAGAATGTGGCATGCAGCAAATTCCTCCGTCTTCGGGAAGGGATTATGCGGATTATGACTGTAGCGCTAACGGAGCCTCGCCAACAGTGGGAGATTTGGATTTAGATGGCAAAGACGATTTGGTGCTGGGACATACCGATGGTACTCTTTCATTTTATAAGAACATGGCCGCAGATCCTACGGCTCAACCCGATTGGAAGTATATGTACCGACTTACAGACGCGTCGGGCCAGCGCATCGATGTGGGAGAATACGCAATGCCATTTATTTACGATTTGAACAAGGATAATAAGCCTGACTTGATCATTGGCTATATGACAGGACAGCTGTTTTATTATGAGAATATAGGGGAGCCGGGTGAGTTGAAATTAGCGTATAGAACAGATACATTAGGCGGTATAAGGGTGAATGATTTCTATGGTAAATCGGCACCTTTTTTCGGAAGGATGGATAATGCCGGAAAGGATTTTCTGGTAGTCGGAAGTGATCGGGGTAATCTATATCGTTACGATGGCTTTGAGAATGGGGTGGATACCGGCAGTTATAGGCAGGTCGATGAGAACTATTCTTATATTTCTGTAGGATTGCATACTGCAGTGGCTATAGGTGATATTGACAACGATGGCAAGTACGAGATGGTCATTGGTAATGAATTTGGCGGTGTGAGTCTCTATAAACAAGCCTTACTGGTCGATACCACGCTGAATCCACCTCCGATTGCCACTCCGGAGGATTTTAATATCCTGTTCAGACAGTTGCGCTTATATCCGAATCCTGCGGATAAAAAGCTATTGGTAGGTTTTGCTGATGGTAAACCATTTCAAAATGCAGATTTAGTGGTTACTAGTGCTTTGGGACAGGTTATTTGGTCGGGTCGTGTCGACTCAGAGGACGGCAGCTTTGAGTTGGATATTTCTTCCTATTCCGAAGGAGTTTATTTCTGTAGAATGCGCGCAGGCGTGCATCTATATACGGGTAGTTTTGTGAAGCACTAATTAGCAAACCCAAGTTGGGTTTCCGC
>CAZWPF010000106.1:2713-8354 GCA_964636205.1 uncultured Chitinophagaceae bacterium
GCTGTCGCGCGGAAACGAGCGAACAGATTGCTGGTCGCAATCTGTGTACGAATCCCGAATTTAAATCGGATGTGCGAATCTCGGACTAGGTCCTCGATGTGCGGTTTTTCCGCGTTGCCGAAAACAATGTGAACCTACATGGTGGCTCTCAGGTATCAAGAATGCATGGTCCCTTTTGAGACGCGATTGATCGCGTCTCCGACTCGCGCAGGGATCGGGTTTCCGCGCTGTCGCGCGGAAACGAGCGAACAGATTGCTGGTCGCAATCTGTGTACGAATCCTGAATTTAGTTCAGGATGTACGAATCTCGGACTAGGTCCTCGATGTGCGGTTTTCCGGCGATGCCGAAAACATTGTGAGCCTACATGGTGGCTCTCAGGTGTCAAGAATGCATGGTCCCTGTAGAGACGCGATTGATCGCGTCTCCCACACCACATTCGTAGGAATTAATTACAGTGATCAATTCACGCGATGATTCAAATGATAAATCGTCTTTAATCCGGGAAATAAAAAAACGATTCCAAAATTGGATGTAAGCACCCGCTTTTGGAATCGTTGAAAATTAATATAAAACCTAAGTTACTTTTTCAGGTACATCACCTCTTTCACCAGTTTAATTGTCCGGTCTACACTTGGCAATGCTGCAGTCACCAGATTGGGAGCATAATGGATATTAGTATCTGCAGATGTAATACGAGCTACGGGAGCGTCTAAATAATCGAAAGCATCTCTCTGTACTCGGTAGGCGATTTCAGAAGATACACTACCAAATGGCCATTGTTCTTCGACAATTACCAAACGATTGGTTTTCTTGACAGAGGCAATGATTGTGGCCACGTCGAGCGGACGGATAGTACGCAGATCGATTACTTCTGCACTGATGTTTTCCTTGGCCAGTTCTTCTGCTGCACCCATAGCTACTTTCATCATCTTGTTGAAAGAAATGATGGTTACATCGGTACCTTCTCTTTTGATATCTGCTTTTCCAATAGGGATCAGATATTCCTCTTCCGGAACTTCTCCTTGATCACCGTACATCACTTCACTTTCCATGAAAACAACAGGATTTTCATCACGGATAGCTGATTTCAAAAGACCTTTTGCGTCGTATGGGTTAGATACTGAAATTACCTTCAAGCCCGGAATATTGGCATACCAGTTTTCAAATGCCTGAGAGTGCTGGGCAGCTAACTGACCGGCACTACCGTTTGGTCCGCGAAATACAATCGGGCACCCAAACTGGCCACCGCTCATAGACAGCATTTTAGCTGCGTGGTTCAGAATTTGGTCGAGCGCCAGAACTGCAAAGTTCCAAGTCATAAACTCAATAATCGGACGGGTATTGTTGCTGGCAGCACCCACACCGATGGCAGCAAAACCCAATTCGGAAATTGGGGTATCAATCACTCTCTTGGGACCGAATTCATCCAGCATTCCCTGACTGACTTTATACGCTCCATTATATTGGGCTACTTCTTCTCCCATCAGGAACACACGTTCGTCACGGCGCATTTCTTCTTGCATGGCTTCCCGAAGCGCCTGGCGAAAAGGTATTGTTCGCATTGTATGTTGTATTTGAATTGTGTATAATTTAGCTTCCTGTATATGCACAGGAAAAGAAAGGGTAAAGATAAGTAAGATGCCTGATTATTTCATAAACACATTTTGCAGGCCGATTTTACAGACTTTTTTTAATATCATTTTCTGCCGGAACAGCATGTGTTTATTGAATCATTTCCAGAAAATGAGTTTTCCATGCATCATCGCTAAACAAATCCTTAAGACTAGGAAACACTGCCTGGTCTGTGATTCTCGGATATATCTTTTTTAGCCAGGAGTACCTCGCGGCGTTGCTTTGCATGGTGGTTGCCAGACGAGCAGCTTGAGCCGTTGAGATGCATATGTTCAATTGGCTATTCAAGTAGCTCAATCGGCTTTCTTCCTCCGGAAAGCTCATAGCTTTCTGATAGATTGCGTTCATCCGATCTTCTGAGATAGGTAGCGGGCAGTCGCTATTAGGTATCAACCCTGATTGTCCATCAGTATTACCCATCGCAGATGGAGGAACAGTGTGCTCACCATACAATTCGATATCATTTAGAAACCGTGGTTCGCCAGGTACAGTAACGTTTTCCGTTTCCTTTGGTTGCAATTCTTTGCTTATTCGTTCGAATTGTTTCTTTGCCGTTCCCGCGATTTTACTTGGCTTGGGCTCGCTTGGATTCGCTTTAACTACTGCCGGGGATGTAGCAGTAGGTTCTTGGGATGCCAGGGGTGTATACTCAGAAGCCTGAGCCGGTAAGAAATCCTCATCTTCATCGTTACCTGATTCGAGATAAAAGCCCTGTACCAGGTCGAAAAGTGCGTAACCATTGTCACGCTTTGTCAATAAGAAGCTCCGGTAACCATTGTCCGGTACCTTGATTTGAAACTGATGTGCAGGATATAGATTTTGTTGGAATAGAATCTCCAGTTCAATCACTCCTGGTACCAATCTGGGGATAATAAAATAGTTTTTTCCATACCTCGGCATCATTTGCCCTTCTAGTTTTACATAGAAAGGGACAGATTTATCCCCCTGAATATAAACATATGAATAGGCTTGCGCCTGTGTTGAAGTGGGCATTAAATGAATTAATGCCAGGAGGCCTATAAAAATCAATAACTTCTTCAATTCCTTCATCACATTTATTCTGTGTAGTAATGTTTATTCCAATTCTATGAGGATTGCGCCTTTTTCCACTGCCGTATTGGCTCCGACATGGATTGCTTTCACGGTAGCGTCTGCGGAAGCTTTCAGCACATTTTCCATTTTCATTGCTTCCAGTACCAGTAAGCCGTCACCTTTTTTAATAGATTGCCCCGGACTAACCAATACTTTCAGAATCATCCCCGGCATTGGGGCTTTCACCGGTTCTGCATGCTGCATGGATTTCATATCCATACCCATGCTACTTAGCAGTTGGTCGATCGGTTCGCTGATTTGAATATCATAGGCTTGGCCGTCGATTCTCAAACGCATTGTTTTTTTCTTGAAGTCCTGTTCTTCTAAAACAGCCGTATAGCTTTTGCCATTGAGCAGAATGCTGATAAGTCCGTTTGGCAACAACTGAATATCTGACCTTACAGGTGTATTATTAATATGGACTTGTCCGTTTTCATTTTCAACCGAAAAGTTCTTTTGATCGTTGATTATGACTTGTAACATAGGTCAGTTTTGGAATACTTTATAAATTAAAAACGCTTTTGCCCTTAGCTTATTGCTATGATTTTATGACTAATCCTCCATGGCTTCAGCCACCAGTTCAGCTATATCTTTTACGGCTACCTGATCTTCTTGTTCTTTATTTTTCACGCCGTCTGTAAGCATAGTGGTACAGAATGGGCAGTTAGCAGCGATTACGGTAGCGCCTGTTTCGATAGCTTCTTCTGCTCTTTCCCAGTTAACCCTGGTTGTTCCCGGTTCTTCTTCTTTAAACATTTGTGCCCCTCCGGCGCCGCAGCAAAGACCGTTGGTACGGCAACGCTTCATCTCCACTAATTCTGCATCTAATGCTTCTAAAACGGCCCTGGGCGCTTCAAAAATACCGTTTCCTCTACCCAGGTAGCAACTGTCGTGGTAGGTAATTCTTTTGCCTTTGAAACTTCCGCCTTCTTTCATTTTCACCTTACCCTCGTTGATCAGCTGTTGGAGCAATTGGGTATGGTGCATCACCTCATAATTACCACCAAGTGCCGGGTATTCGTTCTTGAAAATATTGAAGCAGTGCGGACAGGTGGTGACGATCTTTTTTATTCCATATCCGTTTAATGTCTGGATATTGTTATATGCCATCATTTGAAACAGGAATTCATTACCGCTTCGTCTGGCCGGATCCCCGGTGCACATTTCCTCTTTACCGAGAATGGCAAAACTCACACCGGTTTTTTGAAGAATGGTTGCAAATGCCTTAGTTATTTTCTGTGCGCGTTGGTCGAAACTACCCGCGCAGCCTACCCAAAAAAGAACGTCCGGCATCTCCCCTGAAGCGGCAAATTCCGCCATCGATTTTATTTGCATATATTAAAGTCTGCTTGTAGTTGAACAAAGTTATCTCTTAATTCTATGATGCTGCTATTTCCTCTACCCATTTATCTCGGTCGTCCGGACTGAATTTCCAGGGTGCCATGTTGTTTTCAATATTGCTAAACATCAGGTTCCATTCTTGCGGACTGTTACTTTCCTCCATCACAAGGTATCTGCGCAGTTGGTTGATGATCGACAAAGGTTCGATGCCCACGGGACAAGCTTCTACACATGCGCTACAGGTAGTGCAGGCCCGCAATTCTTCTACTGAAATATAATCGTGCACCAATGATTTGCCATCATCAACAAAGGATTTATTTGCATCTATATTCTTACCTACTTCCTCCAGTCGGTCGCGGGTATCCATCATGATTTTGCGGGGAGAAAGTTTCTTACCGGTGAGATTAGCCGGACAGGAAGCGGTACACCGTCCGCACTCAGTACATGCATACGCGTCGAGTAGATTTTTCCAGCTCAGATCCATCACGTCTCTGGCACCAAATCGTTGTGGAGCTTGTTCTCCTGTCTCTGTGGCTGCTGGCGCCAATTCCGGTTGCATCATATACAGCACTTCCTTTTGGATTTCCTCCATATTTTTCATTGTTCCCTGGGGCGCAAGGCGCGTATAATACGCTGTCGGGAATGCCAGTACGATATGAAAATGTTTGGAATAAGGCAAGTAGTTCAAGAATGCGAATACTCCTATGATATGCAACCACCAAGCAGCTCGTTCGACACCTATCAGACTGCCATCAGAGATACCGGCCATCAGTCCGGTAAAATGTTTTGTAATTAAGAACGGCTCTGTTGAGCTATATCCGGTGGCACCTCTCGATTGGAGGGTGAGGTCTGCAGTATTCATCAACAGAAACAATCCCATCAAAATGATTTCAGTAATCAGGATCAGGTTAGCATCATTTTTGGGCCAACCTTCCAGTTCTTTTTGGTTGAGTCTTCTTACTTTAAGAATATTTCTTCTGATGAGGAAGACGACACAAGCCAGCAATACCAATGAAGCCAAGACTTCAAAAAAGCCGATCAGAAAAGTGTAAAAGCCGCCTAGAATAGGTGCAAACATGCGATGTTTGCCGAAAATGCCATCGAGTACGATCTCTAGCATTTCGATATTGATAATCACGAATCCCAAATAGACCGCTAGGTGAAGTAAAGCCGGGATGGGTTTCTTGAACATTTTTTTCTGTCCGAGCGCGATAAGCAGAACGTTTTTGAGACGTTGTCCCGGATTATCGTTTCGGTCTTCATCCCGACCAAGCAAAATATTACGACGGATGCTTGCTGCTTTTTTGCCAAATAAGAAAATAGCAACTGCGGTGCAAATAATGAATAGTATTTGCTGAAGAATGGCCATGTACTATGGGTTTAAAGCCCGAAAGTAACAGGTTTTGAGCTAAAATCCACATTTTAACCCTTGAAACTGTATGGGAGGTCTATTTTGAGCTGAGAAATAAGGAGTAGGTTGGGGATATTATAAAAAAAAGCAGAGGTTCCCGACTAATAGGGACCCCTGCTTCGATATGTTTTTATTAAATTAATTATTGTTTAACTACATCCACT
>CAZWPF010000107.1:0-8132 GCA_964636205.1 uncultured Chitinophagaceae bacterium
CCAACCAGAGGCGATCGCAGGGTTGATCAGGGCATTCTTCCAGATCCAACGACATACTAAAGCTCAACATGGGCTCAGAAAGTCGCGACAAATCAAAACAGGGAGAATACAAGTAAGAATGCTCCTTATTATTATAATCCCCCTCCAAATTGGTCATCCAAACATGAGCGCCACTCGCTGCCTTATTTATTTTAAAAGAATTTGGAATTCCATATTGCCAGGAGCTCTTCGTTCCACCGGTATACCAATGTCCCCCACCATTCTCAAACTTTTCCAAATATGGGAAGCTATCTATAAATGGTAAATGTCGAATCATTTGCCCCATTAAACTATCGTTCTTCTGATAATTGTCACCGGCTGCTTCCAGCCATATATCAAAATGATATACACCGAGCTGTGACAGATCCACCGTCTGTGGAAATGTAAATATCAGAGAATCTCTACCACCGATTTCCGGCAAGGTTGCTGAATACACAGTCCCACTATCGACCCTGTACGACAATTGTATATTATATTGAGGGTGCGGATGACGATTCCGCACTAAAACCTGCAAGTTTTCGGCTTTACCAAAATGGCATCCATTATCCACAGGTGATACAATCGATAGGAGTTCCATATCATTGGTCACCGTGTACAACCGAACATCGTCTAAAGTCAACCCATTCCCATAATCTGCCGATGCGATCACCCCGGTATCATACTGTCCGAAACGAATTTGAACAGCCGAAGTGAATTCATGAAGGCTTTTTTCAAATACTTCCGATAAGGACAGGGATCCCGAATTGAGCACGGCGCCCGCATCCGCTAAAGTATCATAGGTATATAGTTTAAGCCAGGATCCCGTATCACTCCCTCTTACCCATACACTGTTCCCTTCCAGAAATTTGGGCATCCCATGCAAACGATAGTCGAACTCGAGTCTGACCTCATCTTCGGCTTTGGTATAATTTCTTAGATTAAAGGTCGCCTCCAAAAGATTGTTGTTTCCCGCCAAATTGGTCTGAGCATCCAAACTTGCCGATCCCGTACCATTGATTGTAATAGAATCTGTAATATCAAATCTGATTCGCCCACTATCTGTGCTGGAGCTGAAATCCCATCGTTCATCATTACCCATACCCATTAGATTCCCTAGCACTGCCTGCCAGATTGCCGATTCAAAATCCTCCAGGTATCCGTTGTCAATGTTTACAGGTTCATTAGGAATATGCCTTACGACAAGAAAAATCGAATCATTTTTCGCAACCGGATCGGTTCGACTGAGATTGCGAATCGCTAATTTAACATTATAGGTTCCGGTATCACCCAAATCCAACATACCCACAGTTAGTGGTGTATTGCTATTAGCTGCAAGCGGTCGGTTGATCTGCTCCAACTGCCAGGAGGCATTATTTATTTGATACGAAACTTCGTATTCCTGCACAAGCACATCGTCTAAATTTCTGACTAATACCGTCAAAGGCATATTGTTGGTTAAACCAGAAGTTGTGTTGGCGCGGGCAGTTGTCGGACTGATCACTCGTTCCAGCATCAGATCTCCGTCAGAGATCGATCCCATACAATCACCTTTATCCGGACGACGTCGCACGGCTTTGCTTCTCCATCCGGCCACACCCTGAATTATCGGTCGCACCGCCACATAATATTGCGAATCCAGGAACAATCCTTTGAATACATATCGGGTACCGGTAACCGTATCTACCGGAACCATTTCAAATCCCCGCTTCATCATCACCTCATAACCGGTGCTGTTGCCGACAGAATCCCATTTGATCGAGATATACCCCGGGCACTGGTTATCATCCAATCGGAGATTGGCTTCTTGATGCAATACAAATGGAGCAGAAGTATGTTGAAAGCTAGTTCCCTTTCTTGTAATTCGAATGCGACATTGGGCTGCATTAATAGCAGGTGGTGTCCAGGCTACATGTCTGATATCAGAAGGAATATCATCCGCAATAGTGGTCCAACCCTGTCCGTTATCCGCCGAAAACTCTAATTTAAAATTGGTACGATCCGGAAATGCATCCCAATAAATATGCATCGCCTGATCGGTGGGCCAGGCCGAACCCGGTGAAGGATAAGTAATTTTTATCTCACGGGGCATAATATGCCAAGCCACGACAAAATCTTGAGGTCCAAAAGGAATATTATGTCCGGATATCCTAACTACATATTTACCACTGGCGGGTCGATTGACCACCACCTGTTCCACATTATTGACCCGATCAACACCGGGGGTTGCAGTTTGCTGCACCATGGATGGTGTCGAATGTAACACCAAGGGCAAATGGCGCTTCCCCGATGGATCGATCAATTCTATGTCCAAATCATTAACCAAAGTTTTGGTCGCCGCCGGAGAGCCAGCGGCGTCGTGCCAGTATAGCAATACCTTCAGTTCAACCGCATCCGCCGGCACCTCCAATTCAAAGTTTACCATTTTGCCGTGCTCCACCGCGCCCCGTTGATACTGCTTTCCTTCCAGGATCTTTAATGATCGATCCAGATTCATTACCCCGAATCCAAAAGCATAATCCGGGCCGGGCCGACCATGGTCGACAGAGCCGTTCAATATCAAGGCTTTTAACAAATCACCATGCGGATTAACACCACCATGCAATTGTTTGTATCGTTGTGTCAATAAAGCTAAGCCTCCTGCCACAGCCGGACTTGCCATGCTGGTTCCTCCCGACGATAAATAATTATCCCCTCTGATAGTAGAATAAACTTCTGTTCCTACAGCTGATATTTCCGGTTTGATCCGTCCATCTTGGGTCGGACCTCTTGAAGACTCTTCAAAATTTTCATACGCCTTGGTATTATTGGCGACTACCAACACATTTTTCGCGGCTTGATAAGCTCCGGCGACCGTTCCGTAACCTGCAGGGAACGCACCACATTGCTCTTTCCCCTGATTTCCCGCGGCAAAAACATGGAGCACTTCGGGCTCTTCACGCGAGAGTTCGTCTAAAACAACAGAGTAAGCATCGTAAACCCCATATACCTCGCATTTACCCAATCTGGATGCATAAGAATTATTAGTGATAGTCATGTTGTATCTGGCCCTCATTTCTGAGGTTTGCGCCCAAACCATGGTATAAGCATGATCCAGCAATCTGACTCGTGGTGCCATTCCCATCCCTTTTGGATCCATAATTCCGGCGCCCCCAACTATTCCATTGATATGCACTCCATGATTATGATATGCCCAAGGATGAAAATTAACGATCCGGTCATATAGATCAACATGGTCGATACCTGAATAATTATCCCCTACCCCCACAGTTACGCCTGACCCGTCCAGTCCTAATCCGCCATAATTAACCGGCGTGCGGGCAAGATTTATTTGCGAGGAACTGGCTGATTCGAAATTCAAGGCTTGGTCGGGAAGCGATTGACTGATACTCCGGATGCCGTAATGAGCCGCCAGGGAGGAAAGTTTTTGGGAAGGAATTTCTAATACGGCTGCGTTCAGATGTCGATAACGATGCTCTTTAATGGTAGCCTTTGCCTCGCTAAACCAGCTGTTCAGACTATCATCCGGTGTGTTTTGAAACCAGTTGACCAGAACAATAACCTTTTGTTGACTTGCGGTATCGAGTAAGTTATCCAACTTCCACTGAGGCTCCATATCAACTATGGAACTGAGATTAGAAAATATGGAGGATTGAACCTGCAGAGTGGGATGAATGAGCGCTGCAAATACGGTTCCTCCCAAATAATCAGAAATGTTTAGTCCCGCCGCTGCCCATTGTTGCCGCTCCGCTGTTGCAGGCATTTTCTTGAATCTGACCAAAACCTGGGTTGGTGCGGGGGATCTACGAAAATTGTCTAACCATACATCGGCGTTGTCCGGCAGATACACCTGTCCCTGTTGTAATGTTATGGTTTTATCCTCTTCTTGTTGGGCTTTTGCCTCTATCAAAAAGAATGTTACATTGATCAGGCAGAGAATAATATATAGATTGCTTTTTCTCAACATCGGGACTTTGACTAACAATACATGGAATAATGTAAATATAGCAAAATCGAAGCTAGGTTGCTTTTTCACTCGTTCTCATTCCCTCTTTCTCTTTCTGTTTCTCTTTCTGTTTCTCTTTCTGTTTCTCTTTTCTCACGCAGCGCTCCCTCTTTCTCTTTCTGTTTTCTCTTTCTGATTTCTCGCGCTAACGCTCTCTTTCTCTTTCTCTTTCTTTTTCTCTTTCTCTTTCTCGCGCTCTAATCCCTCTCTTTCATATATTCGGGTAATCAATCCAAATTCACATTGCCCACACCCGCAATCGAAACCGATCAAAATGGATAAACTATATACACTTTACTATGTATTGGAGCTGGCCGGCACCTTTGCTTTCGCCATTAGCGGAGCGACCGCGGCCAGACAAAAAGGATTGGATTTATTCGGCATTGCGGTTATAGCCTTTACCGTAGCCTGTGGAGGCGGTATTATCCGTGATATTTCGATAGGCGCGGTGCCACCTGCCGGACTTAGCAACTGGCCATATCTGGTAACGGCAATAATAGCCGCCGGCTGCACCATAGGCTTCTATCCGCTGGTTAGACGACTCAAACAGCCTGTATTATTCTTCGATGCGCTCGGACTCGCACTTTTTGCAGTAACCGGCGCACAGAAAAGCCTGGTCTTCGGGCATAACGCAGAAGTGGCTATTTTACTCGGTATTATAACCGCTGTTGGAGGAGGTGTACTCCGCGATGTTTTACTCAATCGGATCCCAGTGATCCTGGAAAAGGAAATTTATGCATCGGCAGCTTTAGTGGGAGCTTCAGTAGTTGTCGCCGGACATTATCTGAATATTTTACCGGGAGAATGGATCACACTCATCGCAGTGACCATCGGATGCACCCTCCGACTGTTGGCCCTGCATTACCATTGGAACCTGCCTAGTTTCACTGACAAAAAAAAATAAACAGTAGGCGGGATATTCCGGAAGAAAAAACAAACATAGGATTGGATTCAATTAACGACCTATTCCGCATTTTTAGAATAATATCTATTTTTGCAGCATGAGAATGACGGTGATGTTATAAAATCCTTCAGCTTAGTTCTTAAGCAACCGCTGTGCGATCCAAGCATAGCCTCTTTATTATTTTCAAAAAATTTATTCTTTATCTATACTATTTAGGCCACGACTATTGTCGTGCCTTGAATTAGTTTTAATGATACGAATCATGTCAGCAATACTTAGTAAAACTGAAATAGAACAATTCATACTCAAAGGTTATGTTCGAATCGAAAATGCCTTTTCTCAAGAAACAGCGGCAGCAGCCGTAGACATCCTATGGAACGACCTGCCCTGTGACAGGTCAAATCCTTCCACTTGGACGGAGCCGGTTATTCGTTTAGGTATGTACGCTCAGCAACCGTTTGTGGATTCGCTCAACAGCCAGCGACTGCATCTGATTTTCGATCAGTTAATTGGTAAAGACAGATGGATTCCCTGTCGAAGTGTAGGAACCTTCCCTGTTAGATTCCCCTCGACTCAGAAGCCTAATGATACCGGCAAACACGTGGACGTAAGTTTTCCGGGAAAAGATCCAAATAATTATTTTGAATGGCGTGCCAATTTAAAATCTAAAGGTCGGGCATTATTAATGCTGGTATTGTATTCCGATGTAAGCGAAAATGATGCGCCAACGGTGATCTATGAGGGCTCTCATATGGATATTGCAAGGCTGTTGGCAAAGGAAGGAGATGGGGGACTGTCCTTTATGGAGATAGCGAGCAAGATCAACGACCTGCCCCAAAGAAAAGAAGTATATGCTACGGGCAAAGCAGGGACTATCTATCTATGCCATCCCTTTCTAGTTCATTCGGCACAGTCACACCAAGGAACTCTTCCAAAATTCATGGCTCAGCCTCCATTGTTATTGAGAGGTGAACTAACTATTTCCGATGGTGCATTGGACTCCGTGCCGGTAGAACAAGCAATTCGCTTAGCGTTAGAGTAGCGGAAGAATCTTAATTAAAAAGGGGTTGCGCAATGTAACCTCTTTTTGAATGGATCATCGAAAGTCCGGCGCCATTCCATTATACAATTTGGGAAGTAAAGGGCATAAAAAAGAGGTTGTCTCAAAAGGGCAACCTCTTTTTATTTATAAAAACAGTTTTGGGTTGGTGTTTATGCACATAATTGGTGTATAAATGAGTGGTTGTAATATTTTGCCACGAACGGTTTTGGTTTTAAATTTAAGGATGGCAATCAAACCTGTTTTCAAGACCTATCAGCCCACCCAAGCGTTTCTGTTGCCGCCATCGCTGGATGAGCTTATTGATCAGCAACACCCCGTTCGCACTGTAGCGCATGTGATCGACCAGATCAACATCGATTCCCTGATGAAGAAGTATAAAGGGGGCGGTGCTTCATCTTACCATCCGCGCATGTTGCTCAAGACATTGGTATATGCGTATATCAGCAACATCTACAGCAGCCGTAAGATAGAAGCGGCGTGCAAGGAAAACATTCACTTCATGTGGCTGGCCGGTATGAACAAACCGGACCATCACACCATTAACCGGTTTCGTTCTGAACGGCTTCGTCATGTTTTGCAGGAAGTATTTTCGCAAGTGGTACTGCTGCTCGCTGATGCCGGTCACCTTTCGCTTAAGGAAGTATTTACAGACGGGACGAAGATAGAAGCGAATGCCAACCGTTACACCTTCGTTTGGGGTAAGGCCATTAAGACTAGCCGTGAGCGTATTAAAAGCCAGCTCAAAGAGTTGTGGGCCTACACCCAGAAAGTAGCCGCCGAAGAACTGACCGACGACACCCCGCCGGATTTTGATAAGATCGATTCCACACAGGTAAAAGAAACGATCAACCGTATTAATGATGCCATCAAAGACAAGCCGGTAACAAAAGAGGTAAAGTCGAAACTGAGCTATGCCAAGAAGAACTGGGCGGATAAACTGGATCAGTACGAGGCACAGGAACAAATCCTTGATGGCCGTAACAGCTACAGCAAGACCGACAACGACGCTACTTTCATGCGGATGAAGGACGACCATATGAAGAATGGTCAACTGAAACCAGGCTACAATCTTCAAATCTCTACCAACAACCAGTACATCGTCAATTACAGCATCCATCATAACCCAACTGATACCACTACCTTACCTGCACATATCGATCAGCACAAAGCTCTATATAAAGACCTGCCTGAAGTAGTTGTTGCGGATGCTGGTTACGGATCAGAGCAGAATTATGAATACCTGGAGGGGCATGACATAGCGGCCTATGTGAAGCACAATTATTTTGATAAAGATCAGAAGTCAGCCGCTAATAAGGGTCGTAAGAATGCGCCGCAGGACAAGAAGCCCTTTAGCGCCGACAAGCTTTATTACAATGAGGTGCAGGACCATTACATCTGCCCGATGGGACAGGTGATGGCCAAGATCTGGGAAGGTGAGCAAAGCACACAAACGGGTTATAAACGTACTATTGCAAAATACCGGGCGCAAAACTGCGAAGGGTGTCCGCTGCGGGCAGGATGCCACAAGGCAAAGGGCAACCGGGTCATTGAAGTATCGCACGAAGGGCAACGGTTAAAACGACAGGCGGTAGAACGGCTGCGAAGTGACCAGGGCATAGCTTACCGAAAGAAACGATGTCATGATGTAGAACCGGTGTTCGGCAACCTGAAGCACAACAAAGGCTTCAGGCGGTTTATGCTCAGAGGCAATGAAAAAGTGCTCATAGAAGCCGGATTATTAGCTATAGCACACAACTTGAAGAAGAAATCAGCCTGAAATAGGTTGATTTTGCTTTCCAACATCCTATTATCCCCTATACAACAATACAACGACTCATTTACATTGAAATGCCAGGATGGTTATAATTAAAAAGACCGCCTCGGAATTTTACTTCTGAGACGGCCTCATGGTAACGAACTTATTGTTTTACAATTTTATGCCTCTCAATAGTGGTGCCATTGTTCATAATGTTTACAAAGTAAGTGCCGGCAGCAAAATCACTTAATGAAATAGTAGTAGAATGGGTAGTGTTCAGGTCAATCATCTTCATCATCCTTCCGGATACATCATATACAGCAGCCGAAATCTTACCAGAATAACCGCTAACCCTGATATGAAGCTCATCAATAACGGGATTCGGAGA
>CAZWPF010000108.1:0-8044 GCA_964636205.1 uncultured Chitinophagaceae bacterium
GCTATTTTGGCCTCGAGAGATTGTTTGGTTCGTAGAAAAAAAACTGCTTCGGTTCGGCCCAGTAGCAGCTCGATTTTTCTGTGACCAGGTCGTTCTTATTCACGATCTACATGATTTACTAAACCTTCACCTAAACAGAGTAAAAGTATGCATTACTTTTCACTTAGTCAACCTATGCCCGGCTTTGAAGCTAGGCAAAGATCATCATTGTTCGTAACCTGGATTTTGAAATCATTACTGATAATGAAGCTTACCTTACTCCTAATTTTGGTAGCGATAATTCAGGTGAACGCCACCGTATATTCACAGACCGTTAGGCTGAATGTGAAGAATTCGGGTTTAGAGAAAATTTTTCTTGAAATACGTTCACAAACCGGTTACGACTTTCTTTACAACAGCCGATTGTTAAAGGGTACGGTGCCTGTGACCATCCAAATGAACGGGGCAACCCTAGAGGAAATTTTGGATGAGGTATTCCGGGATCAGCCGGTGACCTATTCGATTATCGAGAGGACGATAGTGGTCAGGAAGAAGAGTAACTGGAAAAAAGCTGCGGTGCGGAAGCCGGTCGAGTCAGAAATCAGAATCGAACAAGTGCCGGTTTCAAGAAAGCCACGTTCAACAGCCGGATCGGAAGTATCCGGTCAGGAGATCGAAAATGCAATTCCGCTTTTTCAGACCGTTTCGGGCTTGGTAACGGACGAAACGGGGGAACCTTTGCCGGGAGTCAGTATCCTGTTAAAGGGAACACAGCAGGGTACGACGACTGACGGCAGCGGCCGTTTCCGCATTGACGTACCGGATGAAAATGCAGTATTGGTGTTTTCGTTTGTGGGATATCTGAGTCAGGAGATCGCGGTAGGAAACAGGACGTCGCTGGAGCTTTCCCTGGAGGTGGATCAGAAAGCGCTGGAAGAGGTGGTGGTAACTGCTTTGGGAGTCCAGAGAAAATCGAGAGCACTCGGATATTCTGTCGGAGAGGTAAAAAGCGAAGAACTTTCACGTGTACCACAAGAAAACATTATTAACAGCCTTAATGGGCGAGTTTCCGGTCTACGCGTCATTAATACAACACCCGATCTTAACAGTGACCCGTTGGTTCTGATTCGGGGATTTACGTCACTTTCCGGAGGGAACGCACCTCTCATTGTTATTGATGGCCTGCCTACCGGTACTGACGTCAGTGTAATGTCTGATCTGAGTGCCGACAATATCGAGAGTGTCAGCGTTTTGAAAGGCCCCAGCGCCGCTGCATTATACGGGTCAAGAGCAGGTAGCGGTGTCCTCTTGATAACTACAAAAAGCGGAGATAAAAGGAAAAAAGGGTTGGGTATCAGGTTTAATTCTGCCTATACAGCTACAGTACCGTATAGGTTTATGCCATTACAACAGCGTTTCGCCAATGGCTCAAATGGGAATTTCGATCAAACCAGCAACCTTTGGTGGGGGCCGGAAATGGGGACGTCTGTTGCACGATTCGGGACCAACGGTGAAAAAACGCCCCTCCAATCTTATCCCGACAACGTACGAAACTTCGCAAACGTCGGGAATACCTACGTGAACGATATTACAGTGTCCAACCAGTCGGACCGGCTGGGCTTTTCTCTTTCACTTTCTGATACGCGGGGAACCGGAACTTATCCGGGAAGTGAAGTCCGAAAAGACGCTATTTCAATGTCTATCTCCTATGATATCAATTCAAAACTCGCTGTAAAGGCCCATTTTAATTACCTGAATTCAGGCTCGGATAATTTCAGAGGACTTTCCTATGACAATTATCCTTATGAGGATTTGTATTTTACTCCTAACTGGTTGGATATAAATGAGTTGAAGGACTATTGGGCAGAGGAGCAGGTTCAACAAAGCGTATGGGCTAACGGGTTTAATAACCCCTGGTTCACCGTTTACGAAAATCTCAATACCTTCCGGAAAGTAAGACCCTATGGTAACATCAAACTTGACTGGGCGATAACTGATGACCTCAGTCTTATGACAAGGGTAGGTGGTTTTAACGAATCATACAGGACGAATAACCGGACCGCCCTCTCTGAAAAAAGCCTTCCCAACGGGGGATATTCATATATCTCACGTAGTTTTCAGGAAATCAACACTGATTTTCTTCTCAATTACAAAAAGGGGCTGGGCGAATTCCATTTCGATGTATCGGCAGGTGGTAACCTGTTGTTTCAAAATAATGCAATTGGTAGTATCACAGGCGAACGTTACGTACTCCCCGGCCTCTATACTGCAAGTAACATCGACCGGTCAGCAGTCGGTTATTCCAATGTATCGTCGGATAAACGAATTAACAGTCTGTATGGAACTACTTCTATTGGATTCAGGGATGCCATTTTCCTCGAAATGTCAGGCAGAAATGACTGGTCAAGTACGCTTCCGGTCAGCAATCGATCTTACTTTTACCCCTCTGCTTCTTTAAGTGTTGTTGTTTCAGATCTGGTGACTTTGCCGGATGCAGTGTCCCTATTCAAACTTCGGGGCGGTTGGGCGAAAGTCGGTAAGGATACCAGCCCCTACCAACTGGCAATGACACTCAACCGTTCTACATGGGGTGAACACACGACCTATTCATTGCCATCAAAGACGCCTACCAGTAATTTACTTCCCGAGAGTATCGTATCGTCTGAGGTAGGCTTTGACCTCCTGATGTTTAAGAGGAGGTTTGGCTTAAACTTCACTTATTATGTACTTGAGAATAGGAATCAGATAACCGGTATTTCGATTTCCGGTGCCACCGGGTTCACTGCTGCGAACGTCAATGCAGGAGTTGTACAGAACAAAGGACTGGAGATCTCCATGCGGACTGTCGTGTTGGAAAACAAAAATACCAGCTGGGATTTTGTATTTAATTTTACTAAAGAAAAAAGCTGGCTTACCGCCTTACCAGACGGGGTTTCAAATTACCAGTTTTGGTCGAGAGCTAATATTTTCAATCAAACCAGGCTCGGGGGACGGGTAGGAGACATGTGGGGGCCGGACGTAGTAAGAGTCCAGGAAGGCGAATACAGGGATTGGCCGTTGCTGGATAATAACGGATATGTTCAGCTAAACACTAATTATATCAATCTGGGTAATGTGATGCCTGATTTTACGCTTGGCATACAATCGAATTTTCAGATCCGTCGTTTCACCTTTTCAGCTAATCTGGATTGGAGGCAAGGTGGAAAATACTATTCCGAAAGTATGAAAAGGTTGACTCGTGATGGCCGACAGGACAGTTGGTACAAAGGTAATGGCTCCAGTACTTTTACAGGGGTCCTGAACAGTCACTCTTTCAATGGTGACAAGAACCTGCTCGCACAGGAACTCAAGAACAATCCCGATAGGTATAATGCAATAGACGGGCTGACGTATGTCGGCGGTAGAAATGCAGAATTAGGCGGATTCGAATACGGTGCTCCAATAGCAAACGGCGTATTCTTTCCAGGGGTTATACAAGGAGAAAATGGGGAGTATATCGAAAATTTCGGAGAAGAAGGGACACGATATTTTAGGGCCGACCTTATTGCCGACCCGGGTGCGGGATATTGGAGCCGTGGCGTGCAGTCTTGGATATACGATGCATCCTTCCTGAAATTGCGGGAGTTTGCCATAGCCTATGCCCTGCCTGAACGATTCAGCCAATCAATCGGTGCCGGAAGCACGTCCCTGTCTTTGTTTGCCAGAAATATTATACTATGGACAAAAGCTAAAAATTACATGGATCCGGAGTCGACGATGATGAATGAAAACAGCCAATTCAGTAGCTCACCGAATTACCTGTTTGGCTATGACAGAGCGTCGTTCTACCCCTGGACGATGTCGCTAGGCATCAAATTAGGAATCCAATTTTAATGAAATTGAAAATGACAACAAAGATCTTCAATATGAAATTCAGACAGTTCCAGTGGCTGGCCATTGTCGTACTACTGAGCTTTGGGTGTGAATCATTGACCGAAATCAATGAAAACCCAAACGACCTGACCGACGAAAGGGTAAATCCCGCCTATATATTAACCTCTATAGTAACCGGTTCAGCAACGGCCCTTTCAGACGTTTCTTTCTCCGGAAATGTAACCCAATCCGTGCTTTCCGAAGCGATGCAATATACGCAGCGGGATTTTCTTGAGTTTTCCGTCACGAACCAATTCGGGTGGTACCCGCTTTCGTTTGACTATCGTAGCCTTCATCAGCCGCTTTCCAATGCGGCATACCTGGGAAGACGGGCCGAAGGAAATCCCGACTCGCTTTTTTTGAAAGGAGTATCCCTTACCATGCAATCAATGTGGTTTGGTTTTCAGACTTCCCTATGGGGCGACATTCCCTATTCCGAAGCTAATCTGGGTACGGAAAAACTACAACCAGCCTTTGACCGCCAGAAGGATGTTTTCATTGGCATTATCACTGATCTTGACAGAGCTAACTCGCTCCTTAAACAGGCGGGAAACGTGAAGTCGGCTGTCTTGTCGCGGGCTGACTTATTATACCAGGGAGACATATTAAAATGGCGAAAGTTTACAAATTCTCTACGAATAAGATACCTGATGCGTCTCTCGGAGAAACTAACGGATATGACTAATGCGGGACTAGATGTAAAAGGTGAATTTGCTAAAATGGTTGGGGATCCTACTAACTATCCTCTTCTGATCAACAGTGTAGATAATGCCGCCATGAGCTACCCGGGGACAAACACAATTGACTCCTGGAGAATGGGTACGCTATTAAAACCTACACCTACCGAATTTCATCGGATAAAGGCCGGGGCTACTCTGATAGACTTCCTGAAAAATCAAAATGATCCACGCCTCTCGGTCTGGTTTCGCCCCGTAGAAGTGCAGACACTAGTAAGAGATAAAGGGGCAGAAACGGTCATCGCTACAGACGAATCAGGTGTCGTGAAGCGATTTATTTCCCGGTATCGGGAAGGTGTAGACACCTCCCTTTATGTAGGCTTAAAAATTGCACTCGTAAACCCTGATATCTATAACGATAATAACGCATCGGATCGCACCCGCGCCCGGGAGATTGATAACGCTATCTATAGCGGAGGAGCCGAAAACCCCTTTGTGTCCTACCTGGCCCAAATTTTCCGAGAAAATTCTCACCCATTAGTGAAGACCGTGTTTATGTCTGCTTCGGAAACCAATTTCATTCTGGCAGAAGCTACTGAACGAGGCTGGCTACAGGGTAACTCCGAAAACCTCTATTGGGAGGCGGTCAGAGCGTCGCTTTCTCAATATGGAATTTCAGACGGCGATGCGAAACAGTATAATAAAGTAACACATACCCACGACGCTTTTGATTTAGACGCTTTTGAAACCAAACTAAAAGCAGAATTCAAACAGGCCGACAACAAAATTGAAGCTATTCTAACTCAAAAATGGGCTTCTAACTTTACCACCGTCGAATCCTGGTTTGACTGGAGGAGAACAGGTTATCCCAATATTGCTGACAATGTTGTCGCAGGTGCCCAGGGAACCAGGATTCCTGTACGCTACATTTTTGGAGAAAGTGAACTTAACTATAATTCCGAACACGTTCAAATGGCAATTACCAACCTCGAACCCGCAGTAAATGATCAATGGTCAAAAATGTGGCTAATCCAGGGGACGGGTAAGCCGTGGTAACGCCATTGAATCCAAGACGAAAACCCATCTAAATCTCTCTTAATCCTCTTCACCAGAGGAAGACCAAACCCAAGCCAGGCTTTGTTATGAAGGAAGTGGAGAGCCGCACTGGGAGCGTTCGATCGTTCCCAGTGCGACTCTTCGCCAAAGCGATAGGTGGGATTTTTCTGTCACCGATTATTCAAAAAACAGACATGTTGCTCATAGCAGAAGAATGCGGTGAAAGGTCTCAATATCAGGTTTGTTACTCAGGTGGTACATCCGGCGACCGCTGAATATGTTGGGAGTACCACTATGGACAGAATTAACCTCTCGTAATTCAAAGTGATGTCTTCGAAAGTGCTTAATTGAGATAAGATCACTAACTTGTTCCGGAATCCATTTAATATGAGTAACCGGATAAAGCGTAGAAAATTCATCAGGCAGGCCGCTCAGGGTGTCGCAGGTATCGGACTATCGGTCGGTTATGTACAGGCAGATCAATTAACTAACGAACTCCGCATAGGGATTGTCGGTCTTTCGGTACACAGCGCTGCTTTCTCAAAGCTTCTTAACGATCCGGAGAAAAAAGGAGATTTACAAGGTTGTCGGGTTACCGCCTTATATCATCCTCCGGGAAACCCCGATGTCGATTTCACAAGAGAGCAACTTGCCGGTTTCGAAAAGGATATCTTGGCAATGGGGGTCAGGATCGTCCCGTCAATGGACGAAATGCTTGCATCATCCGATGTAGTAATGATTGAGACCAATGACGGGCGGCCTCATTTGAACGAGGCGTTACCTGCATTTAAAGCCGGGAAGCCAGTTTTTATTGATAAACCGATTGCACAAAACCTGGCCGAAGTGCTACGCATCTATCAGTTGTCCGAAGAAATGAATGTTCCGGTATTCAGTTCCTCCGCGCTACGTTATCTAGACAACATGTCGTCGATCGACCGGGCCAAAGTACTCAGCGCTGATACCTATAGCCCCGCTTCTCTTGAAAAGAGCCATACCGACCTTTTTTGGTATGGAATTCACGCAGTCGAACCATTATTCACCGTAATGGGAACGGGTTGTAAAGAAGTAACCCAGCTACAACATTCTGAAAACGGTGACCTGGTAGTCGGCCTGTGGGAAGATGGAAGGGTAGGAACCGTTCGGGGGATACGTTCCGGGAAAAGAGGTTTTGGAGGTACAGTTTTTCTCAAGGACAATATCCTGACATTGGACACCTTTACAGGGTACCGGGCGTTGGTTGTAAAAATTGTAGAATTTTTCAAAACTAAGATTCCCCCCGTTCCGATAGAGGAAACTATAGAAATTTACGCCTTTATGGAGGCAGCGATGGAGAGTAGGAAAAATGGAGGGCAGAAAGTTGCCATCGCTGATGTAATCAGAAAAGCAAAAAATAACTAAACCAGAACCTTTAAGCAAAAAGTTGATAGACCCTTACCGAAATTATTTACAGGAAATAGTCATGAGCAGAGATAAAATGCCTGCTCAAATTACGTGTATGAATTCGGGAGCAAGTCCCTCTCCTCAAAGGAGTGGGGTTGGGGTGAGGTCATTCTACGAATAGCTGTTAATTTTTTCTATACATGAATATCGAGAAAGTATTGCGCCGTGTAGCAGTTATCGCAATGTGTAGCTTCTTTCTTTGGAGTTGTTCTGGAAAACAAAAAATTAAATTAGAGAAAGGAGATAGGATCGCTATCATCGGTAATTCACTCGCCGAGCGTTTTCAACACGATGGTTGGCTAGAGACGTACCTACAGGCTGCAAAGCCTGATTTGCAATTAACCTTGAGAAATCTGGGTTACTCAGGCGATCAGGTACATTACCGTCCCCGATCTCACGAAGGATTCGGTTCGGCAGATAGCCATCTTTCACGTATAAAGGCGTCGGTAATATTCTCTTTTTTCGGCTATAACGAGTCTTACGAGGACAAGCCCGAAGAGTTTAAACAACAGTTAAAAGCTTGGATAGAACATACGCGGACCCAAAAATATGATTCGGTAAAGCCTCCTCAAATTGTGATGTTCTCTCCCATCGCCCATGAAAATTTGAAAACGAGCAATTTACCCGATGGATCGGAGAATAATCGCCGTTTAAAAGCCTACACAGAGGCGATGAAACAGGTAGCGGAAGAAGAAAACGTGCTATTTGTCGATCTTTTTAACGCAAGTGCTCAAATGTATGAAAATGCTACCGAACCCTTAACCATCAATGGGGTACATTTGAACGAAAATGGGAATCGACAAATAGCCCGCTATATCGTAGAAACCCTCATTGGAAAAACAAACTCACTCACGGATGTTCAAATGGACTCGCTCCGGAGTGCGGTGAAAGACAAAAATGGACACTGGTTCAAACGATATAGGGCAACAAGTGGAAATGATGTCTGGGGTACACGTTCGATTCAGGACGGGAACAAGAAA
>CAZWPF010000109.1:0-7949 GCA_964636205.1 uncultured Chitinophagaceae bacterium
GGGAATTGAAGAAACAGAAAGAAAAGAGAGAAAGAGAAAACAGAAAGAGAAAGAGTGTTGCGAGAAAGAGAAAAGAGAGAAAATAGAGAAAGAGAAAGAGAAAACAGAAAGAGAAAGAAAGGAGCCGCGCGAGAAACAGAAAGAGTGTTCCGCGAGAAGCAGAAAGAAAGAGTAGAGAACGCGCGTTGTTTCTTTTCCGGGCTCAATTGGATTCCACAACCGCTAGCAATCAAAACCCAAAACCTAATCCGAATTCCGCTAGTTCGGCCTGACTTAAATGAGTCTTCAATAAACCAAATGCGTATATTTCTTTAAGCGCACCATGCTCCCGCTGGACTATATAATAATTACTGCCAAGCTTCTGGTAGACAGGCGACAGTCTTAAATAAGCCTGCTTTACATATACCCCCACCTGAAGCCATACCCCCACTCTGCCAAATAAAAATTCATTGGCCACAAACACACTGCCCTTCCAGGAATGTTGTCTCTCCTCTCCCGGAAAAATTTCATTGTTACGCATAAATGCGTATATCTTATTATGATAAGAGTAATCGAAGCCAAATGCCAATTTATTAAAACTACCCCACCTGCGAGAAGTATACAAAGAGCTCAGATAAACCGGATACAAGGGCCCGTCAGTAAATCCTCCCTCCGTAGCAGTTAAGCCCAACTTCGCCTGCACCAGCCAACGATTAGATAAAGCTGAATCCCGATATTCATTTTTTATCACTCTACTTGTAGCAGGATAATACCTTAGTCCCACATGCGCCCCATATAAATTGATCCCCAAATTCGGCTGCCGAAAAGCAGCATTCGAAATATGAGAAAAGTTGGCACCGACCTGAACATCCACATACTCATTCACCCGATACCGTAGATCAGTCATAAATTGAGTGAAATTATTCAACCGACTTCCAATCGCAGTGTTGATCGTATCCCATGAAGGAGCACGCTCGTAATGTCGGGTGACAAACCCACCGCCATAGCCAACTCGCACTGTCCACTCTAATCCACCCTTTCGAATAATGGGAAACTCAATATTGGGATAAACAGCAAAGCATTTACCATAAATCGAGTCGATACCATAATCGGTATAGGTAAAACCAATTCCTACAACAGGAAAATTTCGGTTGCGCTGCCAAGCTCGTTTCCCTGCCGTCTGATGCAGGAAATTGATATCGATTGCATTAGATAAAGCGGGGACAGGAGCCACAAATTTTTTAGTGTGCTTCAAAACTTTGCCCCCGATCCAATTGGCTTCTACGGCAAATCCCGCCCAAGGAGGATTCGACTGAGCCCGTAGCTGATCAGTGCACAACGCACAGACCGCAAACGCTAGGAATGTCCTTAGGATTTTCATAGACTAGATAAATCAGGCAAATATAATATTACCTTTGCAGCATGCGCCGATTCGCTGCAGTTATTGTCAGGTCCTTTCTACAGGGTTTACTTATTCTCTGCCCTATAGGGCTGACGGCGTATATCATTTACCTGGTTTTCGATAGCGTTGATAGCCTGCTAATGCCACTTTTACCCTATCGGGGGCTCGGTTTCGTAGTCATCGTAGGCTGTATCACCGTGATAGGTTATCTGGGTACGAGATTTTTTATCGGGAGGACTTTAATCGATGCCTTCGATTATCTTCTCGAACACACACCCGGTGTAAAGTATTTATATACTTCACTTAAGGATGTCATGGACTCTTTCGTGGGGGATAAAAAGAAATTCAACAAACCGGTCTGGGTTTGTGTTAATCGCAATCCCGAAGTGTGGCGAATCGGGTTTCTGACACAGGAAGATCTGACTCATCTCGGACAACCGGGGAAGTCAGCAGTTTATTTACCCCACTCCTACGCTATCTCCGGTTATGTATTGATTGCGGATAAGGATATGATCAAACCTGTAATAGGCATGAGCGCCGCAGAAGCTATGAAGTTTGCTGTGAGCGGCGGAGTCACAGGGGCCGAAGAAGAAGAACAAGCGGTAAAATAAATTTGCCGGTTTGACCGTCTTAAAGAAAATCCTTCTCCGAACAGAAATATGCTTTTATGGCAGACCATCTCAGGAATTTGAATTTTAATGCGGGTCCGGCAACATTGCCGCAGTCAGTCCTCGAAGAATTGCAACAGGCAATCATCGAGTATAAGCAATCGGGTATGTCTATCCTGGAAATTCCGCACAGAGGGAGTCTTTTCGCCGAAATAATGGAGGAATCAAAAGCGCTGGTTAAATCTCTCTGTCAACTCAACGAAGATTTTGAAGTATTATGGCTGCCGGGGGGAAGAACGCAGTTTGCCATGATTCCAATGAATTTTCTTGGTGATAAGGACACTGCGGGTTATATCGATTCCGGAATTTGGGCAAAAGAAGCCTTAGAATACGCGGAATATTATGGTAATGTCTCTATTCTCGCATCTTCGGCAGAGAAAAATTATTCTTTTTATCCGGAATGGCCCTCAGTAATACCGGATCATCTGAAATATTTACATTTTACGACCAATAACACCATTTGCGGCACTCAAACTTTATCGATCCCGGATACGAGGGTTCCACTGGTCGCCGATATGAGTAGCGATATTTTCAGTATTCAGAGGGATTTTAAAAAATTCGGACTTTTCTATGCTGTAGCTCAGAAGAATCTGGGTCCGGCAGGAGTAACACTGGTAGTCGTGCACAAGGAATTACTCTCGAAAATCTGTCGCCGCATTCCCCCAATGTTGAACTATAAAGCTCATGTCGATGCAGGTTCTATATTGAATACCCCGCCAGTCTTTGCCATTTATGCTTGTTTGTTGATGCTTCGATGGACTAATCAACAGGGATTAAAACAAATAGAACAGCGCAATCGGGAGAAGGCCGACTTACTGTACGGCGAACTGGAAAGAAATTCCATATTTGTACCTACCGTGGATCCGAAGTCCAGAAGTCTTACCAATGTGGTATTTCAGGCAAGTAATTCCGCACATGAAGAGGGTTTTCTGGATTTTTGTAAGCAAAACGGTGTGCTCAATATCAAAGGACACCGAAAGGCCGGAGCTTTCCGCGTATCAATGTATAATGCCATATCTGTGGAAGCCGTAAAACATCTCGTAACTTTGATGCGCGAATACGAGTTATTAGCTCAGAAATAAATATCAGGAAACTGATGAAATATTTGAAGAATAAAAAATAAACCTATGGCAAAGATCACACCTTTTAAAGGTTTAAGACCGAAACCGGAATTTGCTCCGGAAGTTGCAACTCTTCCCTACGACGTAATGAGCGTAGCCGAAGCGCGGCAGTATAAGGATAAACCTAACCATTTTTTCCATGTAACCCGGTCTGAAATTGATCTGCCCGAGGATGTAGATATTCATAGCCAGCCGGTTTATGATAAAGCAAAGGAAAATCTCGATCGGTTGATCGCCGATAATATTATGGTGCAAGACGAAACTCCATGCTACTATATTTATGAATTGGTGATGGACGGCAGATCGCAAACAGGTTTGATCTGCGGTTCCTCTGTCGATGACTATTTTGAGGGGATCATCAAAAAGCATGAATTTACCCGCCCCGAAAAAGAACAGGATCGGATTAATCATATTCGCACAACTGGAGCGCAAACAGGAGTAGTGTTTTTAGCCTACAAGGATCAGGAAGATGTGCAGACGATTATTGCCAACTGGAAAAAGGATCAACCTGCAGTTTATGACTTCTCCGCCGAAGACGGAATCAGTCATAAATTATGGGTAGTCAATAATCCCGACACAGTCCAAAAGATCACGCAACTTTTCCAAGATAAGGTTCCCGCTACCTATATCGCCGACGGTCACCACAGAGCCGCATCCGGCGCTAAGGTTTGTCAGGAAATGCGCGAGCAAGGTCGCTCTATTACCGGTGAAGAACCTTTCAACTATTTTATTACTTGCATTTTTCCGGAAAGCGAACTCGCCATTCTGGACTATAACCGGGTGGTAAAAGATCTGAACGGAAAAACTCCGGAACAGTTTCTGGAAGCACTAAGAGAAAAATTCGAAGTCACCGAAGCTTCGGGTACAGAGCCGCTCAAACCGGCGCAAGCTCACGAATTCGGACTGTATCTGCAAGGTCGCTGGCATCGGATGATCGCGAAAGAAGGTACTTATACCGAAGATCCTATCGGCATCCTCGACGTGTCTATCCTGCAGCAAAATGTACTTTCAGAAATATTGGGTATCCACGATCCCCGAACTGATAAGAGAGTCGATTTTGTAGGGGGAATACGCGGACTGAAAGAGCTGGAAAAGCGTGTGGACAGTGGCGATATGGCAGCAGCTTTCGCCTGCTATCCAGTAACCATCCAACAACTTTTTGATATCGCAGACAGCGGTAACGTAATGCCTCCAAAAAGTACCTGGTTCGAACCTAAACTTAGAGACGGACTGGTTGTTTATATGATTTGATTCTAACCGCAGCAGTGAGAGAGGACGCAAAACCTCTTTCACTGCTTCCGGTAGTTGCCTACTCCTTATTATTTATACAATGGAATTGCCACAGCATATCGATTTCGAATCGCTCCATCAATTACTAAAATCCGGAAGGGTTAATCTTACAGAAAATACCATCAAGAGTATCCGGGAGAATCGCGATTTTCTGGAGAAAATAATTGCCGCCGGCGGTACCTATTACGGTATCAATACCGGATTCGGGAGTTTGTGTAATGTACGCGTCCAACCGGAAGAGCTTTCCTTGTTACAGGAGAATTTAGTGTGCTCCCACGCTTGTGGCATGGGCGACGAGGTTCCGCAGGAGATCGTACGTATCATGCTTTTACTGAAAATTCACGGACTGAGTCAGGGATATAGCGGGGTTCGAACTGAATTGGTGCAGCGTTTGGTGGATTTTTATAATCAGGATATTTTGCCGGTAGTCTACGAACAGGGCTCTCTGGGAGCCTCCGGGGATCTCGCACCACTGGCTCACCTCAGTCTGCCTATTCTGGGAAAAGGTATGGTGTGGTACCAAGGTAAGAAGATGCCGGCCGCCGAAGCTCTCGCTATGGCTAATCTGCAACCGATGTCGCTTACCGCTAAGGAAGGTCTCGCCTTGCTCAATGGTACTCAGTTTATGAGTAGCTACGCCAGCTGGGCCTTACTGAAAGCAAGACAGCTGATGGATTGGGCAAATACAATTGCAGCACTCTCTGCCGATGCTTTTATGGCAAAGGCCGAGCCATTCAGATCTGCAATTCATAGAGTGCGCCCGCACAAAGGTCAGATTAATACCGCGAAGAGAATGTTGGAACTACTGGCCGACAGTCAGATTCAACTACAACCAAAGGAGCAAGTTCAGGACCCCTATTCCTTTAGATGTATCCCCCAGGTACACGGTGCAACAGCCGATGTGATCGACAACTTCGCAAGTGTGGTGGACACAGAAATTAACTCTGTGACCGACAATCCGATCGTTTTTCATGATGAAGAAGCTATTCTGAGCGGAGGTAACTTCCACGGTCAGCCACTGGCATTATCATTGGATTTTATGGCTATCGCATTAGCCGAACTGGCGAATATTTCCGAAAGGAGGACCTATTTACTCATCAGCGGTCAACGCAATCTGCCGCCATTCCTGGCTCCTTCGGCCGGATTGAATAGCGGGTTTATGATTGCTCAATACACCGCAGCTTCGATCGTTTCGCAGAACAAACAATTATGTTCCCCTGCTTCGGTAGATAGTATCGTAAGTAGCAACGGGCAAGAAGATCATGTGAGTATGGGCGCAAACGCTGCTACAAAATTGTATCGGGTAGTGAAGAATGTGCAAAGAGTGTTGGCTATTGAATGGCTCACCGCCATTCAGGCACTGGATATGAGACGTCCGCTGCAAACATCACCCATGCTGGAAGAAATCGCCGGCAAATTAAGGGCAGAGGTTGCATTTATGGATACCGACCGCGTATTGCACGATGATCTGGTAAAAGCTGAAAGTCTGCTCGACCAAGCGCCATTCTAATTAAACTAATTCACTAATAAAGCTATAATCATTATTATGCATTCCTGCATTGTTTATCAGGCTTACGGACCCGAGTATATTCTACGGGAATGCATGTTTTCTTTGCTTCGACTGTATGCAGTACATTCATCGGAGTCGCTAAAGCAAAGAGAAATCTGGATTTATACCGACCAGCAAGAATGGTTTGAAAAACATTTCCCGGATTGTCCGTTGGTACTGAAATTCAGAACAGTTAATCAGGAATTATTAAACCAATGGCGCGGTGATATCAATTTTGTGCACCGAGTGAAAATCGAGGTGCTAAGGGATTTGTGCCGGCATTTTTCAGGTAATATAGTCTACCTCGACACCGATACCTATCCAATTGCTTCACTCGACCCTATATTTGAAGATATTCAAAAAGGAAAGTTGTACATGCATGTGCAAGAAAGTCTTTTGGCACAGGAGGCAAATCCTATTATGCGCAAGCTCAATCGCTTTCTTTCTAAAAATCAACCTTTGATCGTTAAAGGTAAGTCCGTTTCTATACCTGCTGATATCACTATGTGGAACGCCGGCATGATCGGTTTTCGTTCTACAGAGGCCCCGATATTGGATCAAATACTGGAATTTACCGACGATGTGTACCGTAGGTTTCCCAAACACGTGGTAGAGCAGTTTGCCTGTTCCCTGTATTTTCAACAAGCCGGAGAAGTGAAAAGTAGCGCAGCAGAGATTTTCCATTACTGGAATTTTAAAGAAATGCGGGCCTACCTGGAGTCATTCTTCGCCCATTTTCAAAAGTCCGACTGGACGCAACTGGCTCATTATAGTTTTCTTATTCAACCTCAGGTGCAACTCCAGGAAATGGTCGGATTTTATCGCGCCAGAAATGGTTGGCAGAAAATGCGACGTAAAGCATGGAAGCCCATCATGCCGGATTGGGACCAACTGCTGCAACAAATGGCACAGCCCATACCTGTTGCAAAATAGGCATCGGTATTAACCACATTCTCATCTTCGTATTAATAAATATTCCTTATATTTGCAAGCTTAGTATGCGTTGTAAATGGAGAATTTCTATAGTAGACTGTGTAAAATCTTAGTATTACTAAGTCTCCTATGTCATTCTAAGTTTTCTGTAGCACAATGCAGCGACTGGGCTGCCTCAGCGCGTATAATTACAGGATCTACTTGTGCTGCTAACGGTTCCTTTGAAGTAACACTTTCCGGACCGGATTTAGCTAATCTTTCCAATATTCAATATGCTGTTCCTGCTACAGGGCAATATACCGTTCCTCTTAACAGCAGTCAATCTTTAATTCCGTACCCGGAGGCACCTGGCCTGTGAATGTGGTTGCCCTATGTGGGGGTAATTTTGTTGGTAAGAATACAGCGATCACCATGCCCGGGGATTATTTGCCACCCTCGATGAATCTGGTTGTGGCAAGAAACTCATTGAATTGCGCAGCAACAGGAAGAATTACAGCGCGGATCGCGCAGGGCAGAGCTCCGTATAATATCCTGCTGGTCAGTCGCCCTCCGGGTTATACCGGACCTACCAGCTTCACTAGTAGTCAGACTAATTATACCATTGATAACTTACCCGTAGGAGTGTACACGGTTCAAGTGACTGATGATTGCAATAGTGGTACCAATTTCCAGACTATTACGGTGAACGGATTAAATCCGACTAATTTACCGCTTCAATTTGATCGGGAGGTTTCAGCTTCAAACTGTAATCAAATTCTTGTACCTAAGCCCTATGTCAATTACGGTAGTGGTGCCTGGACGGGTTATCCGGATAACCTTTTTCAGATTGCCGCAACAATAGATGGTGGGGTTGCTCCGGCAACAGTCTTTGAATCATGGACTAATGATTTTTCTATCGCGCTTAACCCCGGTTTTTCAATTAGAGATTTGTACGGAAAGTACGTCAACTATACGATCAGACCAATTTGCGGTTCCGATTTTACCACCAGGAACCGGATTCCTTTTCC
>CAZWPF010000110.1:0-7938 GCA_964636205.1 uncultured Chitinophagaceae bacterium
CCTTGCCAGTTGGGGCTTTTTATAACTAAACGAATGTACCTGACATCACCGACTGATTCGTTAACCGGAAATTCCCATCCCTCATTCCATGCTTTAGTCTGATCAGAAGTTGAAGAGGGTTTCACAATTTCATGATCACCCATCAACTTCCAGTCCGCTTTCCACTCATCCGTCGTCCAGTAACTTGCATCATCGGCAGACCTTTTCAACTCATCTGTGCCCCAGATCTCAAAAAATCTGGGACTGTGACCATTGAAAGGACCAACATCTGTCCTCGGCCATATACGGAAGCGGCTTAACTTAGCCGGCACCCCCATGTCAAAAGTGAAGTGATGGGGAAAATTGAAACCTGGGGCATTTTCAACAGTATGCAAAATGCCGGGATTAGATATAGCTCCATCCCATATCTTCGAGAGGTCCCTAACGCCATTTACCGATGTATTATCGCCAGCCAATACAAGTATTGAGAACTTGGATTTGTTAATTTCCCGCTCGAATGCAGGCATAGTATATTCAGTATTCGGAGCATGTAAAAGATCCAGTCCTTCTTTCGGAAAGTACGCGGTTGAAACCCGGATTTTATCTCCCGTATTCAAACCGGCAAGGATCGTTTCGTTATCCTCGTTCTCGACACGGATAGATTGCTTAACGCCGTTTACTTCATATTCTACAGTAACATATTGCATTTCTACACTGGAAATAGGATCCCATTGCAGGAGCATGGTCCCATCCTCTAGGTGTACGATAGAGGATATGCGCCGATTCCTTAGCGATTTGGTATACGCTTCCCCATATACTTGAACTACAATTTCCCTTGGCAATGAAAAATGCCCTTCATTATCCCGGGTAATGAATTCAAATATATAACTGCCTTCGGCAATGTTTTGTAACTCATATTCTAATTGTAAACGTCCGCTTTGCGAACGATTTACATCAACCGTTACCGAGTCGGTCCGCTGGTTCCAGAAAATCACGGTTCTCGTAATGCGCGGATCTGAATTGAGTTCCCAACTGAATTTTACTTTTTCAAATCCTCCGTACCCTTTCAGTGAATCCACCACGCCGGTATAGATATCTTCTCCCCAATCGTAGTATTTCTGATGTATGCTGTTCATATCGTCACAGGATGTCATCCATATCATGAACAAGGAAAAAACGATCAGAAAGTATCTTTTAGCGCTCTTTTGATGAGCATAGAAAATATATTTTTTCATCTCTTTTTCTTCATTATTTATTCTGCATTATTTTCTTCCTCTTCGTCTCTGGTACCGTCATCGCCATAAACGGTTATTTCCGCAATGTGCAATGCCGCCGTCCGGGCCCAAGTTTCTTTCACAACAAAGCGAAGATAACGTACCTCTTCAACGCCGGACTCAAAGATAAATTCGCTTCCTGCAACGGTGGCGGCAACGTCATCGGCGTTTGACTGGCCTAACGGCAGGCCCGACGGTTTGATCTGTTCAAAGTCTCCCAACAGCACCCATTCATCTTTCCAATCATTTCCCAGCCAGTAAGCATCGTTCCTGTTGTGGCTCAACTCCTTGGTTCCCCACACTTCAAAATAATGGACATTATGTTGAGCAAAAGTATAACCATCCTGTCGATTCCAAAGCATCAACCGGCTTAGTTTGGCTTCCACGCCCAAATCCACCGTAAAGGTCTGGGGAGGTATAAATCCGGCCGTCGGGCTGGTATGCCAGATAACATTTATATTATCATCCCAAATGTTCTCGATGGGGCGGTTGGTATGGGAGGTGTAGTTGTCGCCATTGAGGGCGGCGTTTTTAAAGTTCTTTTTGTCCAGTTCCATTTCGAACAAGGGAATGGCCGTAATGACAACGGTATCGGAGGTATTTCCGAAGCGGTCAAGCAGCACTACCCCAAAATCCCGCTCATCGGTGTTGTATCCCCTGATCGACCGCTTTTCCTCCGCGATAGTGGAGAATACCAGGTCGTATTCCTCCCATTCCCCGTCGTCGCTCTTTGCCAATAAAAAAGCACCTATCAGCGCATTGGTTTCGTTGACCCATCGTATCACTACGCCTCCAAAGTCAGGCTCCATGGTGATGGTCTTGGAGATGATCTTGTAAGGAGGCTCCAACGGGACAAACGATCCGTTGTACGACTCTGAGGTATTTTCGCTATGATCCACCAGATAAAGGGTGAATTCACATGGAGCGATATCGGGTAATCCTTCAATAATCAAAAAATTTGAATAAATTGAGGAGCGTACCACTTTCTTCATTCCTTTGAACATGTATTCGCATATCACGTAGGAAATATCCGTTTCATTGGGTAAGTCGTAGGATATTTTTGCTCCCCCAGGCAACGCTTCAATCAGCACATTGGATACTGCTGACGGAGGAGTACTGTCAACCGGGTTTTGCCCAACCCTCTCCTCTTCACAGGCAAACGCTAAAGTCAGAAAAAGAGCCAGGCCCCCCGCAATCCTTATAAAAGAAGCGACATTCCTCGGTTTAATATTTTTTTTCTTCATAATCTTAATCATTTTGAAATTGACATATGATGTATTTACCAACCTGGATTTTGGATAAGGTTAGAATTTTTAATGATGGTAGTGGACCAGAGCGGCTGCAAGTAATCCTTGGTGGTGAAATTCCGGGCATTAAAAATGGTGGTGACCTGATAATAGTCTTCTGCTTTTACCCCTTGAATATCCCATCCTTGCACTGGTTCATTCTGATATCGCATGGCGTCTTTCCATCTGCGTAGATCGAATGGGCGTTCACCTTCAAAAGCCAATTCAATCAAACGTTCTCGTTTGATAATCTCCCTCATCCCTTGCTTAGTAGTGGGTTTAGCAGGCACATTGGAATATTTTTTCCAGGAATCCACCACTCCCTCCAGTCCGGCACGAAAACGAATGCTGTCTACCCATTGATACACATCGTTGTCGGGAACCTCTTTTAACTCGTTTTCTGCTTCTGCCCGTAAAAGATAAAGGTCTGCCAACCGGATATTAGGAATCGAAAAGCGCCAAGGGGTAGCTGAAGTTGTGGTCGATCCCGACCTGAAACTAACCAGTTTTTTTATAAAATATCCTGTGGGTATGTATGACTCGCTATATACGATACCGTGTGTATCACCGCTTCTGTTTTTAATAACGATAGTTTCAGACTCTTTTTGAGCCAGCATCTCGTACAGGCTGCGATCGAACGCCAGATGGGCATAAAATCGCGGCTCTCGGTAGTAATTGACGTTAGCAGTGATCTCCCCTTTGCTTATGTAGTATTGGTGAAATGAACCGGTATCTCTTCTCATCTCATACCGTTCTGAATAATTCCAGGATGGATCCTCGTCAATGGGCACTCCATTGTTTGTATAGTATTGTTCTGCGACTTTCAAGGTTGCACCAATTTCGGATATACCCCCCCAAGAGCTAAATGTCTCGAACCTGGGGGTACAATAGTTTTGAAACTGATTCGCATTTTGGAAAGCCGGGTGCGCCCAGATAACTTCCGGGTTTTGCATCGGTCGTTCACATACGGCACCTCTTAAGGTGTATTTTTGAAATGTTACATCAGACATCTCTTCTACACCTTGCTGGTATCGGTACAAGGCATGACCATTCTCGTGACAGGCATCGATAGCCTCTTTCAGTGCCTCTAACGCTCTTTCCCATTTGCCTTGATCGTATTCTGTAGAGATCAGTTGAACGCCTCTTTTGTCCTTGAAATTGGCATAATCCGGATTGCCGTTAAATAGGGGGCTGGCAACCCACACCAGTGCTTTTGCTTTAACGGAGAGAGCGATCGGTTTTGTTACCCGTCCCATTTCAGTACTTGTCTCTTCTATTCGGTCGGGAAGGTTGATTAACGACTCATCCAGCAAATTCACAACGTAGTTGATCACCGAATCTACCGGCTCGCGGAATACACGTACCTGCTCCGGATCAGCATTAACCGGAAGATTTGTGTCAACAATTGGAATGGGGCCATACAGTTGTGCCAAAAAATAGTGCAAGTATGCCTTAATAAACTTCACTTCTGATATCCAACGAACCCGTTCCCATGCTTGCAGGTCGGGTACTTTTTCGATGTTTTCCAAGAAGATGTTGCAGTCACGGATCCCGATCCATAGGTTCCGGCCATCTCGTCTCCCATCCCAGTAATTATGAAACGGGTCGGCCGAGTTTTGGTCGTTTCGGGCGATTCGCGCCCCGCTCCTGTGGGAGTGATTATTGTGATACCACATCTCATCGGATCCCGCCATATTCCCCGGAAAAGTATAAGGGTCATTCTGGTTGGGCAACATGTTATAGCAGGAGAAAAGGAATTTTTCTGCGTTGGTTCTGTTTGAGAAAGCGTTGTCCAGCGTGGCAACTCCGTCCGGCACTACATCGAGGTAGTCAGAACAATTGGTTAAAACCCCAATGGATAATACTACAACGATAAGGAGTTTGATTGTTTTTGTTATATTTTTCATAAAATATTCCCTTAATTATTAAAATTCAATATTAAATCCAATATTTATAACCCGCTGCAAGGGATAGTTGAACGGGTTGCCAGCCTGCTCGGTATCCCAAAGTTTAAACTTTCGAATTTGGAATAGGTTGCTTCCCGACACGTAGATCCGGGCATTCGTTGAATGAATGGGTTGGATTATCTTTTCAGGTAGGGTATATCCAAGTTCAAGCGTCTTTAAGCGCATAAAAGCGCCGTTACGCATCCACCAAGTACTGGTTTGATTATTGTTGCTGTTCTCTGTATCGGATAACCGAGGCCAGAACGCGTAGATGTCCCTGTTCTCTTCCGACCAGTGACTGTCCGCGATGACTTGAAGCAGTGCTCGTTCTCCAATAAATGGAGCGATTGAGGAGGGGCTGATCCAGAAGGAAGAGCGGGCGGATCCTTGGAAGAAACAGGAGAAATCAAATTTTTTGAAACCGAAGGAAAGTCCGAATCCATAGATGATTTCCGGGGTGGTCGGGTAACCGATAGGCACTTGGTCGTTTTCGTCGATCCGACCGTCTTTATTGATGTCCTTGTATTTGATATCGCCCGCTCCGTATTCACCAAATGTCTGGGTAGGGGAGTTCTTCACCTCCTCGTCGTCCAGGAAAAGCCGCTCGGCGATGTATCCCCATCGTTGGGATATTTTCTGTCCCTCGTGCGACCGCCATGGGATGTTTATGGAGGCATAGTCGGGCTCCTCGTAGACCTCGAACTTGCTAGCCGCGTAGGTGAAGTTGCCTCGTATAATGGCATAGAAATCCTTGTTGAATGATTTGTTATAGTCCACCGAGATATCCACTCCGCTCCCATTGGCCGAACCAATATTTGCCTTTGGTGTAGCTTGTAACCCCATGGTAGTCGGAATATCGGCTCTGGTTTGTAGAATATTACTCCTGTTTTCCCTAAAATAGTCAGCTTGGATTTCCAAATCATTCCATAAGTTTATTTCTATCCCATAATTTGCTTTTTTACTAACTTCCCAAGTGATATAGGGGTCTTCATATCTTGAAATTGAGATTCCCGGACGGCTATAGCCCCAGGTGTCTCCAAAAGCAATACCTCTGCCCCCGTCGCTCATATTGAGGTTCGACAAATAGTAAAAACGGTCTTCTACCGCCCCGATCGCATCGTTTCCTACTAGTCCGTAGGTTGCTTTCAGTTTTAGTTTTGAAAGAATATTCTTGTAGGGTTGCATAAACGATTCATTGGTCACAATCCAGCCAACACCTGCAGACGGGAAAAAGCCCCAGCGCTCATTCTTGGAAAAACGTTCGGAACCGTTATATCCGAAATTGGCTTCAAAGAAGTAACGGTCAGCAAACGCATAGGTTGCCCTTCCTGCTAAACCTGCATTTCGCTGAGGCAAGGAGAGCTGTAATGTGTTGTAAGTATTGTCTTTCTGTTCGCGTAATGTAAAAACCATCAATCCTGAGAGGGAATGTTTTTCGGCTATGTTGGTGTTATACTGTAGGGCTCCTTCAAAGTACATGGTATTTTCCATTTCTCTGTTCCCGGGTACATAGTCAAGATAATCCGTTCCCCCATCTGGGTTCAGGGCGATTAGCGTATAATTTTGTGAATTCCCAATCTGTGGTGCCAACGTATAAAAAAATGGATTGTATTGTCTTCTCACTTCCAACTGTGCAAACCTATTTACGTTAAACATTGCTCTTGTAGATAGACCTTTTGTTATAAAATCCAAGTTTTGCTTCAGTTCAAACTGCACGTACATCGATGATCGGTCGTTGGATTTATATCCTTTCAGCATCTCAGCATAGGGATTTAAGTAGTTTCCGGATGATGCATTTCCAAACAGGATATGTTTGGTATAAATATTAGCCTCGTCCGGCTCATAATAGGGTAGAAAATAGACCGGGTTAGCTCTGACAGCTTTATTATACAGATCCGTACCCCCATCCAGAGGTCCTTGGTAGTCATCAAATACACCGTTTAACCTGACAATCGCTTCAGTCGTAGGGGTCAGGTTTACGTTCACGTTCGAACGAAGAGCAAATTTATTTAATTGGATGTTATTATTGAAATTCTGCCGTTTATCGACTTTTAGGATTCCATTATCTTTCGAATAAGATGCGGCGATATAATAGCGTGCAATCTTTCCACCGCCACTGATATTTAGGTTATATCGCTGATTAAAAGTGTTTTTATCGAACAGGAGATCCTGCCAATCGACCGTTGGATAACGAACCGGATCGATACCTCTTTCGGTATAATTGATTTTTTTCTCTTCGTAGGGTAACCTTGTCCCCGGGTTTCTTGTTCTTACTGCCTCGTTATGCAATTTCATATAAGTGACCGGATCAGCAAATTCCACGTTCTCGGTTGGTGAAGAAAATGATCCTTCCGCACGGAATTGAATTTTCACTTCACCTTCCCGACCTTCTTTAGTTGTTACCATAATAACACCATTTGCGCCGCGTGCTCCATAAAGTGCGGTGGCATTAGCATCTTTCATGATGGAAAAACTAGCGATATCGTCGGTAGTCAAACGAGCCATATCCTCAGTTGTCATCTCTACCCCGTCGATCAGAATCAATGGATCTACTTTCCCTGTACCGAAACTGGTTACACCACGGATGAAGAATTGGGCATTGTCCTGCCCAGGTTCTCCGGTCCTTTGGTATGAAATCAACCCAGCGATTCTTCCGGCAAATGCGGTGGTCAAGTTACTGGAGGGTACCTGTAAAACGGAGGGTTGTACAGTAGATACAGAGGCTATCACGCTCTCTTTCTTTTGCTTTCCAAAAGCAACAACTGTCACCTCGTCCAGTTCGCTGACGGCTTGCTTCAGCGTAACTTCAATATAGGTTTTATTTCCCACATTGACCGTCTGAGACTCCATTCCAAGGAAAGAAAACACCAGCTTATCGGAGGAGACAGCCCTAATCTCGAACGTCCCGTCAATATCGGTAGTTACTCCTCTGGTTGAATTCTCAATTTGAATAGTAACCCCGGGCAGGGGTTCATTTGTTTCAGCTTCTATTACTTTTCCTCTGACCATACTATCTTGTGCAGACAGATAAAGAGGAAAGAACAGGATGGCATAAAGTACAAAACATAATTTACTTTTCATCTCATTTTTCCATTTGTTTAGATTAATAAATTTAATTTAAGAGTTTGCTATATTATATGGCATTACTATTTCTTTCACCAAATTATCTAAACTTGCATAATTTAGTTCGAGAGTAAATTCTTAAAAAAATTAATGTCAGAAATATTTGTCATTGCATGATATTTTGAGTTATTTAATATATTACTATTTATTCTTTAGTTTTCCGCCTCTCAAAAAGTGTAAAATAGATTTTTTTGGGACGTAGCCTTTTTTCAAAAGAAATTAAGATCAAGAAATATAAATCAATTCTCTTTTTTTAGCTGGTTAGCAGAGAATTGACAAATTGTGTACGAGCACAAAAATATAAAGAACTTTTATGGCTGTCAAGGATAT
>CAZWPF010000111.1:0-7905 GCA_964636205.1 uncultured Chitinophagaceae bacterium
ACCCAAAACTGTTTTTATAAATAAAAAGAGGTTGCCCTTTTGAGACAACCTCTTTGTTATTAAAATTTGTCTATTTTTTCGACTTCAATAATGAGCGTAAAATCCGAAAGCCTACCGACATTCCCTTCCACTTCAGGTAGCCGCCAAAGAATTCTCGTACAAAACTTCTGAGTATGCTTTTCTGTGTCTTTTGAGGCAAAAATCTAAGTAGCGGTATTCCCAGAGCCAATGCGCTATCCAATACCGTCGGCGATGTCAATAGCCCATTCACTGTCCCCAGGAGTCCGGCCGACTGGTTCTCCACTGACTGCCTATCAGAAGCCGCATCCAAATCCTTTAGTGAAAATAAACCGGCCTCATTCATCCGACTGAGTTCTAGTTTCAATCGTTGCTTCTCCTGCTTAATAGCTTGAAGACTATGCAACTTCTGTTTGTTGTATATGGCCATTTGAATAAAAGCTCTTAATTGGTGATTTCATTTCCGTCCTTATCCTCTGCGTCATCGCCATCCTCATCATCGGTCATCATTTTAACGAACACACCGGCCAAAGCAGACATAATAGCTCGGCGGCATAAAGCGACAACAACTATGAATACTACAAAAACGCCTGAAGCAGCGAAGTATCCGGCGGCTCGAGAATCGAACCATGATGAAAAAGCCTCCGCAATGCCAAATCCGACAAATATCAACACCAAACAAGTCAGAAACATGGAGATCATAACAAAAATGAAACTCCCAAGTATGGTCGATACTTTTTCAATAAGACCCAATTTGAAAAGTTGAAAATAGGTCTCGGCATATTGAAGAATGCGCTTCTTCCAGGTGTTGAATAGCTTTTTATACACAGGTATGGATTGAAATGGGAAAAGGAAGTAAGGAAGCGACAAACTGAATGAGTCTGCCGCTTGCGTTAACTAATCTTATTGATGAAAAATATCATCTTCCAATTCTTCGCCTTTCTTGGCAAGTTTCTCCTTCAATTTATTCAGACGGTCTTTGATCTTGTCTAAATCTTCTTTGCGATCATCTTTATCAGTGGCGAGAATATAGCCCAAAGCAGCGCCTATTGCAGCGCCAATCAATAAGGTTGCAACTGTTTTTCCGGTGTTAGCCATAACTGTTAAATTTTCAACTTTTAAGAAAGAGGTGATTTGATTATAATTTGTACAAAATATCGTGCCAGCGATTTAGCCACCTATGAAGTTACTAAGATCCCAGCGATATTTCAAGTGCTCTTTCTACGAAAACTTTATCTGTATGTTACCGGTGTCAGGTCAATCAATCCCTGTACAATCTGTTGTCCTCAATGTACTGCGCAACTTTCTCGTGGACTAAGTACCGAATCGAATGTCCCTCTTTAATTTCATTCCGAATAAAGCTCGCAGATATATCCAACATCGGGGCTTCAGTAATGGTTAGACGAATCCCCTCACGAGGCTCCACGGGAAAGCCCGGACGGGGATAAACGATCAAATCATATTGATCCAATAATTGCTCGTGATTCTTCCAGCGATGAATATTCTGGTAACTATCCGATCCCATAATCACGGAGAACCGTTCCAACGGAAATTTCTCCGTTAGATAAGTGAGCGTATCTATGGTATACGAAGGCTTGGGCAAATGGAATTCAATATTACTGGCTCTGAATTTAGGATTATCGTCGATAGCCAGTTCCACCAGATGAAGCCGATCATATTCGTTGATCAGACTATGAGATGCTTTTAAGGGATTCTGCGGCGATAAAACAAACCAAACCTTATCGACCTCCGTGTGTTGTACCACGTGGTTAGCGATAATCAGGTGACCGATATGTATAGGATTAAAACTGCCGAAGTACAAGCCAATATGCATAGAAGGCAAAGATAACAAAGACCGTTCATCCGGGAATTGATCCGAATCTAAATCTTAAAAGTTTTCATTCTTTATGGGTCATCGCAATAAGGTTACATCTCCTTTCAACACTTCTTCTTTACCAAACCGATCCACAATTTTGATTACCCAAAAATATGTCCCGTCCGGAGCCGGCTCACCCTTATACGTTCCGTCCCAACCGGTTTTAAACCGATCCGCAAAAAACACTTCTTCTCCAAATCGGTTGACGATCCTAAAGAATTTCACATCTGAATATCCAATACCAATGGGTGTGAATACATCGTTCATCCCATCTCCATTCGGCGAAAATGCCGTAGGCAAAAAAGCTGCTGCCTGTCCAACCACCCAAACATTAATAGTATCATATCCCTCACAATCATTTTCACTGCGCACGTAAACGATATAATCCAATCGCGTGGTGTCTGGAAAATAGCCTAGGGGATTAGGGCCCGATATATCATCCAAATAGGTACCGGGCGACCAAGTATAATATGCTCCACCACTGGCATTAAAACGAAGCGAGGAGCCTTTGACGATGATCGTGTCATTTCCTGCAAAAGGCTGAAATTTATCTACAGCAAAAATACGCTGAATCGTATCCACACAGCCCTTGATACTTTGTGAAATAAGCGTAACGGGATAATTACCCCCCGCTGCATAAGTATGAGTAGGATTTTGTAAGTTAGAACTATTGCCGTCGCCAAACGACCAAAACCAGGATTTCACAGGCTCGTAAGTAGCTTTCGACTGATCCCTGAATTGAATAATCCCTTTCGGACATGGGCGACCCTCTGTGTCAAAATCTGCCTGAAAGTATGGATAAACTTTTACAAATCTGGTTATACTGTCCGGGCAGGTAGATCCGCGATTGACCACTAATTTCACGGTATAGACGCCGGTGTCCGGATAGGTAAAACTGGGTTCAAAATCAGTAGAACTGGCCGGAGTTTCATCCCCCACTCCAAAATCCCAGTAATAGTTGAATCCCCCTGTACTGTTATTTTTAAATTTGACCGTATAACCATCGCAGTTAACGATGTATGTATTGAACTCGGTCGATAATTGCGGAATATCCGCAACTACTGCCTTAGAACAATTGGTGACCACAAACTGAAACTCTCTCGTTACAGTGTTGATCACTGCCCCATCCCTCCATTCTTTAACACATACCGTAACTACAAACCGCCCCATCAGATTTGGCGTGCCGCTGATTAATCCGGTTACCGGATCGATCTGTATGGGAGGATTTCCCACCATAGGGCGATCCGCGTTGAAGCCACCAATATAGGTAACTGAAGGATACGGTGGCGGCAGAATGTCGCCCGCTCCGGGTCCCGCTCCGGGCTTAGGAAAGTCGAGAGAACCTCCTATATAAGCCTGACAAAATTCATAGCTCAGTGAATCTCCATCAGGATCTACTGCCGAATGGTCATAAACCAAAGGATTGTTGATACATATGATTTGGGGAGGATAGTTCTTAAAAACAGCACTGCTATTACAAACCGAAGCATCTAATACCGGAGGTATAAAACATGAATAGGTAGCTCCTGTATTTCCAGGATTGGAAATATTAATCACAGAAGCATTCCGACAGCAACGCTGATATACAATATGATAACCGGTGCTATTGTCGGGTAAATCGTAAATTCTCTCAAACTTCACTCTACGCAGACAGACCGGCGGAGGATTATTTACACATTCATTATGAAAATTAGGTGGAATTGCTATATCCTCAGAAGACTGCACCTCATCGTAAATCCGTCCCATCATAGTTACTCGACTACCATTCCCATCAAATATTGCGAAAATTCCGGGATTGTCACTGCCAATGGCATCCTGATGTCCACCCAGACAATCCTGATATATATTCAACCATACTCTATACCTGATAGTTCCTGGCACTACTCTTCCCAAGCACTCGTACATCATCTCTCCGCCAACAATATGAGAAGCTCCCGAAGGCAATACATCTACGGCTAAAACCAATAACACCAATATGAATAGCTTCCTGATCATCACTCGTATACTAAGTTAACGATTTTCGCAGTAAGCGGCGAACTTAGACAAGTCAGCAATCAATTGCGTCGGTTGTTCCAACATACTCATATGTCCACAGGCAGAATAAGTATGAATAAATGATATATCCGAAAGACTCGCCTGCTGCAGTGCTTTTTCAGCGGGAGTCGCTTTGTCCTCCACGCCTATGATCCATTGCACGGGGAAGGGCGATTTTCGCAATAATTCGGTTCTATCCGGACGAGCGGCTATTGCTTTATAGAACGCTATCAGATCTTCATCCGGCATTTCCTGCGCCCTACTGATTTGAATTTGTACTTTTTCGGGATAGCTTTCCTTAAACTTATTGGAGAATAAGCTTGTAATCATTTGTCTCACAAATATCTCCTTCCCACCCTTCTCGATCAATTCGATCGACTTCCTTCTGGCCTCTTTCTTTTCTTCATCGTCGGCATTAGCTAAAGAATGCACCAGAGAGAGTCCCTTTATCCGGTCCGGATATTTCTCCGCAAAGGCCAATGCGGTATAACCTCCCATAGAATGACCCGCAAATAAAGCCGATTGTACACCCAGGTGATCCAAAATCTCCCGAATACTATCTGCCATCAATTCCACAGTAAGAGCCTTTTCAACCGGTCTTTTACTATCTCCTGCCCCAGGCAAATCCGGTATGATCAAACGAAATTTTGCCGAGAGTTCTTCGATAATTAATTTCCATAGATCGCCATTCTCAGGAAAACCATGGATCAATACTATTGGCATTCCCTTCCCATATTCCTGCCATGCCAATATCGGGAAATCCTCTGTTCTAATATGCTTTCTATCACTCATTTTTTCTATGCTTGTACTTTACTTCTTCTATAAATCGCGCCATAAATCACCAGTAGTGATACCAGCCATGGCCACAACTCGAACATAGGTAATCTCTGGATTCCCAAAACATGCAATCCGAGTGAAATCAATAACAGAATCATCGCTATGACTGCATATTTATCTGCTCCCTTGCGCTTCAATAGGAGCATCAAACTAGTGGGTAGTGCCCAGAGTAAATTGTAGTTATTCTGACAAGCTTGATGATCAGTTCCAAACCACATAAATACAATAATGCATCCTAGTAATCCGGTAATAAACAATACCAAAAAACGCATCAGTGTACCCAGCCAATTGAGCTGAGGAATCAAATATCCCATCAGGGTAAGTATCATCACAATCAAACAAAGCAAAAAGGCTCCATTAACCCCTGCCGGAACGGGATGAGAACCATCTAATAACAAAATAACAGGACCGGCAATAGGTTGTCCGTACAGCTCGGCATTGGCGAGTCCATCTCTCAAAAAATCCGGTAAAAACATCGCATCCTTATCAGTCATCGCACGATCCACATCCGCTCCTAACAAGATATTTATTCCAAAGCGGGCAAAATGTTCCACATACAAATACTGATTGATAACTTGTCGGAAACTAAGCTTTTTACCTTCAGGAAGCGTAGGTCCAAAATTGAATTCCGATCCAAAGCTACTTGGGAATACATCCCGAACCCGGGTCGCACAATTGTCGAACAAGAAATCGTATTTATAGTATTTATTTTCTGGAAGGAGATTATACTGCAAAAATTCAAAGATCTCCTTTTTCTTTTCCTGATCCAACAATAGCAGTTGTTCCTCCACCTTTCGACCGGTATAATCATATTCAGCCATAAAGCTCTTAAAGGATGAGGCCGACATATAATAGAGCAGTTTACCCCTCATGAATTTGAGTTCGAAATTGGGTTCGCTATAATTAAAACTACCATAACTATATACCAGGTCGGTACCATTGAAGGAATCCACAATACGGATACCGGTATGACCAAATGGTTCGTATAACTCCTCATGCCCCGGACCGACAGTCAGCAGACTCATTCGAAGTCCGCTGCTATCCACATTTCCTCGGGATATAACTGTAGAAAAAAGGAGTGTTAAGAAAACAAGAGTAATTCTCATAATGAACACAAAGTAACAAAAAAATGGTGGCGGCGAATATTATCCGTTACCCTGTAATCCTCCTGTATGAATACATAAAATACTTGCGGCTTCGGGGAAATACCCGTTTCGGATTAAATCCATCACACCGTACATCATTTTTCCGGTATAAACCCTGTCGAGCTGAATGCCAGTCTGCTGAAAAAACTGCTCCATCCAATGAGTCAGATCAGCATTAACTTTCCCAAATCCTCCAAAATGGTATTCATCTGTGATAGACCAGCGGGTATTTTGATTAGCATCCAGCCAATTACCGACTACATCCATTAGATAACGTCCCTGCTTCATGGGTGCGAATCCTAAGACATATTGATTTAACGACAAGCTTTGTCTGAGTCCGGCTAAGGTTGTACCCGATCCCACAGAAACGCAAATATGTGTATAGGTATTCGGAATAAAATTAGCGATCAATCCTGCCCCCCTCCGCCCCTCTTTATTGGCCCCACCTTCGGGTATAATATAAGGGTGATCCCATTGCACCTGAAGTTGATCAAGCCAATCAGCATTGTCTTTCAGAGTATATTGTTCGCGGGCGACAAATTGCAGGCTCATTCCTGCATTTTTACAATGGATCAGCGTTGGCGTAGGTGCTTGTTCGAAATGTGCTCCTCTTACGACACCCACCGCCTTAATACCTATCATTTGGGCTGCTATGGCAAAGGCCGCAAGATGGTTAGACCAAGGCCCGCCAAAACTCAAGACTGTATTATACCCCTCCTTCTTAGCTGCTTCCAGATTATAAACCAGTTTAAACCATTTATTTCCGGAGATATGCGGATCGATCCGGTCGAGTCGGAGCATATCCAACTGAATCTGCCGGGATTTACCCCAGTCGACAGGTATAGCTTGGATGTCTGGCCTAAGGTGTTGAAGCCCTATGGGATCAATTATATCCATACTCCCTGAGATAGGTCTCATTATCCCGCCATTTGGGACGAACTTTTATGTGTAATTCCAGGTGCACCTTACACCCGCCTAAAAACTCTTCAATTCTTTTTCGGGAATTGATGCCCAATTGCTTGATCATACTCCCCTGCTTTCCAATCATGATTATTTTCTGCGTTTCCCGACCTACGATGATCTCAGCTTTTATCACAGTGATTTCTGGTTTTTCCTGAAATGATTGCACCAGCACAGCTGTATGGTATGGAATTTCTTCATGATAGAGATTATAAATCTGCTCACGGATTAATTCACTTACAAAAAAGCGAACCGGTCGATCCGACACCCGGTCATCCGGATAATAAGGCGGAGCAACGGGCAGATATTTTAATATTAATGGGATTACCTGATCTATGCCGGCTTGTGTTTTGGCAGATACCGGTAGAATATCCCAGTCGGGAAACTGCTGTCTATAAGTTTCGGTAAGCAAGGCCACCTCTTTAGGATCTTTGATCAGATCAATTTTATTAAGCAAAAGAATTACTGGTACTTTCAACCTGAGCATTTCGGCTACCACTTCCAGATCAGCTACCGGCAATGTAATATCATGGAGCAATAAAGCCACGTCTGCATCCTCCAATGCACTCTTCACATGTTGCATCATCTTTTGGTGCAACTTATACTTCGGTTCTACGATTCCGGGAGTATCGGAAAATACGATTTGATAATCTTCTTCGGTCAGAATCCCTGCAATTCTGTGCCGGGTTGTTTGTACTTTATGAGAAGTAATCACTAGTTGTTCGCCTAAAAGGGCATTCATTAGTGTTGATTTCCCGGCGTTCGGTAACCCGAAAATATTCACAAACCCTGCTTTATGCTCATTATTCATAGCTGTAAAAATAAGGTCTGGCAAAGGATTTACGCTAGTTTCAGAAATTATTTTTGCAAGCTGATTGTAGAACCAAATTATTATCCTACCTTTGCATCCTCATCGCGAGGTAGAGCAGCGGTAGCTCGTCGGGCTCATAACCCGAAGGTCCCAGGTTCGATCCCTGGCCTCGCTACAAAGAGGCATAACTGAGTCCTAACTCTGATATGCCTCTTTCTTTTTTT
>CAZWPF010000112.1:0-7844 GCA_964636205.1 uncultured Chitinophagaceae bacterium
TCTCGCAAAATATTTTCCGTCAAAAGACGGAAACCTCAGATCACTTAAACCAGAACATCCTGCCATTCCGGGGTGCGTTGGAAGGTGGTCTTCGCGAAAGGACAAAGGGGAAGTACTTTGATATTATTGGAACGGACATAATTCACCAACGCCTCCTGGATTTTCTTTCCTACCCCCTGGCCCCGGAGCGATGGGTCAACTTCGGTATGCTCGATGATCATCTTTTGACCCCCGGCCATCACATACACCATTTCGGCCAAGACCTTCCCCTCCATCTCGTAATAAAAACTACCACCTTTTTCGGTTTGTTGATGCTTTATATCCATGTCGAACAATTTGAGTAATGTAAAGAAGTTTGAATTGGAAAATTCCAGTAATTAAATTTAAGAAAATCTACTTGCTTTCGGCATTTTTTATCAATTTATCTGACTGAAATCTGCTAAAGAATAGATAACTTTGCCGTTCTTTGGAAAACGGCCTCGTAGTACAATGGATAGTATAAGAGTTTCCGAAGCTCCAGATCCAAGTTCGATTCTTGGCGAGGCCACAAATCTTAAAAAGAGAGCAAATTCAGGCAGTCTAGCGCCCAACTTGCTCTCTTTTTTTTGCCGGCCGGGACACTAAAGTCCAACTAAAACAAACTCTCTTTAAAGATTAAGATAAAAGGACTGTAACAAGGCACGAAATCGATCAGAATAACTACCCTCTTCCGTATAAATCATCAATTCTTCTTGCTCAGGTGAATCTACTTTTTGGCGCCCCAAAATACTGATAATCCTATTGGGTGATTTATTTGGGGCATGGCGAACACTCAATAATCGTTGGATGTAAAAACCATGCTCCCGCACTAAACGTTCCCATGACGAATATGCTCTTACTGGAAGTAAGATACTCGCTTGCCCCTCCGGATTAAGGAGTTTTTCTATCACATTGATCAAGTCAGACTGACTCAAAAAAAGATCATGGCGAGCCAGGTTTCTGTTGAGATCATCTGACTGCAAATCCCTACTGAAGAATGGCGGATTGCAAATAACCATGTCGTAGCGATGTTCGAATGCATAAGTTCTCACATCACCCATTAATATGTGAATCTGTTCCTTCCAGTGCGAGGCAGCTACATTTTCTTCCGCCTGCCGGGCAGCCGACTCCTCTATTTCTATCCCATCAATGTTAACACCTGCATATCGCTGCGCCAACATGAGCGACAATAGGCCGGTACCACAACCAATATCCAGAATACGATTGGTGTTGGAAGGGACGGGTGTCCAGGCACCTTGGATACAAGCATCGGTGGAGACCTTCATCCCCGCCCGGTCTTGGTGCACTATGAATTGTTTAAATCGAAACCAGGAGTTACTCATGACCAGGGAGCGCGGGCTTCGGGAATGATAGATAAATCAGCAAAAACACCATTCAGATACTGGTAATAACCGGTAATCCCGATCATAGCAGCATTATCGGTGCAATATTCAAACGAAGGAATGTAAACGTTCCATCCATGTTGGGCACCTAAATCCTTCAAGGCTGTTCTTAAACCGCTATTAGCCGAAACACCCCCTGCTATTCCAATTTCAGTTATGCCATTTTCCGATGCTGCCTTTTCCAACTTTCTCATCAACATACTAATAATAGTAAATTGGACAGACGCGCATATATCAGCAATATTATGCGCTACAAAATCAGGGTCAGCTTTTCTCCGGTCTTGAAGAAAATACATCACCGCGGTTTTAAGTCCGCTAAAGCTAAAATCGTATCCGGGCATTTCCGACAAAGGAAATTTAAATTTATGCGGGTCCCCGGTTGCTGCATATCGGTCAATTAAGGGGCCACCGGGATAAGGCAGGCCTAACATCTTTGCAGTTTTATCGAATGCTTCCCCCGCTGCATCATCCTTTGTGGAGCCCAATACTTCCATATCCAGATGGCTCCTGCAAAGCACAATCTGGGTATGACCACCGGAAACGGTAAGACAGAGAAAAGGGAATTCTGGACGGGGATCGTCGATAAAGTTGGCCAATACATGCGCCTGCATATGATGCACTGCTAACATAGGGATGTTTCTGGCTTGTGCGAATGACTTGGCAAAACTGGCACCTACAAGTAAGGAACCAATTAGTCCGGGAGCCCTTGTGAAGGCCACTGCATTAATTTCATCTTTTGTCACACCAGCCTGTCTCAAAGCTACTTCCACGACCGGCACGATATTTTGCATATGTGCTCTCGAGGCCAATTCAGGCACTACACCTCCGTATTGTTCATGTACTTTCTGACCGGCAATGAGGTTGCTCAATACCCTACCATCTCGGATTATTGCTGCACTGGTATCGTCGCAAGATGATTCAATGGCCAGAATTGTGACTGATTGTTCGCTCATTTGATCGCGAAATTAGCGAAATATGTGCGATTACTGATAACGCACCAAGGCAGCATGTTATATCCCCCGGGGTGGTCAGATCTATTTTTGACCATAAAATTTACCGACCAACTACAATAAAAAAGGGACAATGATTTTACTCATCGCCCCTCCTTTAGCACTAATAATAACAAGTCCCGACTTTAATTCACCTGGATAGTCTTCATCAGATTACTGCCTTTTTCCTTTCTGGGAACACGTAGTGTGAGAATCCCGTCTTTGTAATTGGCACTGATGTTACTGGTGTCCATAGTATCGGCTAATGCAAAGCTCCTGCAGAATGCTTGCTTGCGATACTCTTTACGAATCCAGCCTTCGTCCTTGTTCTCTTCACTTGATTCCTGCGCATGATCAAAACAAATGGAAAGACGATCGTTGGTTACCTCTACTCGAAAGTCCTCCTTGCGCAAACCGGGTGCAACTACTTCGATCTCATACTCCTGCTCCGATTCGCGTATGTTTACAGGCACGGAACCATATTTAATACTGTCTATTGACGGAAAATCATCGTTCCAAAAACCGTTCAGAGCATTGGTAAAAAAGTGGTCTACCAGGTTTCCAAATGAGAGTACCGGACTGCCGGCATTCTTTCTTTGAATGATCTTTGTCATGGCTTTTATTTTTTTAGTTCAATAAAATACCATCAAACCATATACCATGCTGTACATTGGTAATCACACTAGAAAATATTGCAGTAATTTTGTAGAAATGTCATATTTCTTTTAAAATACTGCATTTTTTTCATGACGATTAACGCAAGACTGCCATTATTTCCCTGAAATTCCCGTAAAAAAACTGATAATTACTGATCGATTTCGACACGTTTCATCTCAACCTCGAGCAAGCGATCCTGAATCTTGATTACCTTTTTGATTTGTCGCTCTGTTAGCTGATGATTAAATCGAGCCTGTACTAAGACCTCCTCACTACCCCGTACTGTTCTGATGTGATCCGGATATTGTTTCCATGCTGCAGTATCACCTTTTGCAGCCAATTTTACCGTTGTATGATACTCCTCAACCTGTTCTGAAAATAGTTCGATAATATCATCCCAATCGGGTCGATACCTTTCAATCGTGTCGGTCAGGTACCTTTGTTCTTGCTTTTTACTATACACTACAAAGCTGTGCACTTCGTCGGGCAACTTTTTTCCTTTATCCAGGAATAGATAAAATGGCACCTTCTGAACAGCCCCCGGGTGGGCCATCAAATGCTTCAACATTTTATCCCCTTCAGGATCACTGATAAAATCTTCAAACCCGAGAATCGGTTTGCCGGTACTATCACACATTGTCAGATAAAGCGGACCACTCTGACCATCCGTCAAATCTGCATCCTGTGGATCGCCTTTCTTTAAGGATCGAATCGCAATGGTTACCTTTCCCTCGCTAATGTAATTATCAGCACTGTATGTTAATTCGGCGGATTTATCCACTATGCTTAATACAGGTTGAAGATAGCCCGCTATTGTCGTATCACTAGGGCGGATAGTAACCTGACGATTATAGTCCTCTCCGGGTCTATTATCCCGACAGGCTACCAGTAACACTAGTACCACCATCATCCCCAGCCATATCTGAACAATTCGCTTCATGAAACACTCCCTTTTCCAATCCCGTTGCTGCAAAATTCATGCAAAGCCTCCTCATAACCAAAAGATTGATAACAAGTTAACTAATGAATAACAAAGAAATTGAATTAGGGGCGATGAATGATCATCGATTCTTCGTGGAATTCTGCACGGTAAACCTTGATGAGCAGTATGAAATAGGACAACAATAATGGACCAAATATCAGCCCCATTATTCCAAACATTTGCAGTCCTATTATAACCCCAAACACCGTGATTAGGGGGTGCACATCTCCAATTTTCTTCATCACCGTAAATCGAAGTACATTGTCTATATTCGAAACAATGATTGCACAGTACAAGGCAAGCCCTATTCCTTTACCTACATCTCCCGTTGCAATCATATATATCACAATCGGCACCCAAATAATCATGGTACCAATTACAGGTAATAAGGAACAAATACCGGTTAGTAAGCCCCAGATCAAAAATTCATCAACCCCAAAAATCCAATAACCTAAAATCGCAATTAAAGACTGTAAAAAGGCAAGGACAGGTATTCCAATTGCATTGGAAACGATCAGGGTGTGGGTTTCCAGCCATATCGAATCCTTATTGACTTCCTTCAGGGGTAGGAAATTCTTGAGACGTCGCTCCATTTCCGGCCCTGAAATCAACATAAAATACAAAATAAAATATGCAGTAAGTAAATTCGTAAAAATACCGGCTGTCGTTCCTAATATCCCGGGTACATAAGTCAGACCCTTTTGAATGCTTTGTTGTACCTGTGTATCGCTTATTTTAATCTGTGGGAATTTTTCCTTCAGTTCGTCTACAATCACTGTAATTCTCTGCAATAAATACTCAGAATTATTCACCAAATACGTGATTTTCGGAATCAATATTTCGATCAACAACCATATGGGTAAGGCCAATGCAATGAGCGTGCCCACCATCAGCGCGATGGCCGATAAAGATCTTTTCCAGCGGTACTGTAGAATAAGTCGAAAATAAATATTTCGCAGAAGAATGTACATGGTTACCGCCAGCAGAAATCCCGGGATAAAATAGTAAAGTTGCCATACCAATACTGCACCCAAACCTACTGTCACCAAGTACAGCGTTCCTCTTTTAATGCTTTCCGAAGTCATAATCAAGACTTAATTGTCTAAATATATACAATTCCCGAAAAACAAAATATATATTTAATACTCTTTTTACAATAAGTTATTCACTGACTTATTATTGATTCAAGAGGATTAAGGCTCCTTCGGGATAGACAATTTCTTCCAGATAAAGACCATGCCCCGGAACACTGAAATCAGCTTTGGTGCAATCCTTAGCAGCCAGTATCTTTCGAATATCATCCGCGCTTCCCTTCCCGCGAGCGATTTTCAGTTGTGTACCTACCAATCCTCGAACCATTCCTCTTAAAAACCGGTTTGCTTGTACTACATACTGAAGTTCCCCATCTTGCTCTTCCCAATGAGAATTGAATATCTGACAAATAAAGGTATGGGCTTGGGAGTTTCTCTTGCAAAAAGATTCAAAATCAGTGTGCTCCTTTATAATCGCTGCAGTCTCGTGTAATACCTCCATTCTGGTGTGATAAGGATAATACATCGCCCGTTGGAATCTAAACGGGTCTTTTTGGGTATATATCCGATATCGGTATTGTCTGGCTGTCGCTGCAAACCTTGCGTTTAAGTCTGGGTCGCGGGCTTCATACACTCTCTTTACCGCCATTGTAGGCGGAAGAATGGCGTTTATTTTATATCTAAATTGGGGATGTATCGGCGCATCCAGATCAAAATGATAAAAATTAGAAAGCGCATGTACCCCCTCATCGGTTCGACTTGCCCCAAAGGTTTCGATTTCCCGACGTATTAAGACAGCAATTGCCTTGTTCAGCGCCAATTGAACTGTAGGCAAAGTGCCCTGAATTTGAGAACCATGAAAAGCGGTTCCCTCATAGCTCACCTCCAAAAAATAACGGTAGGTCATTATTAAATTGAAAAACGCAATGATCAGAAATATAAATCCTCTGATTTTTTTCGAAACATCGGTATATACCAGCCGCCTCTGATTCCATAAAGCAAATCGAGTCTGGAACCGGTGTCGGGCCGCATTACATCATATAAAAAGCTGCGACGGCCTTCAGTAAATCCGGCAGTTATGTTTAAACCAATATGAAAATTGATCAAAGCATTATCTGAAAAATGATTATATCCCACAAACTGCTCTGCGTACCAACCATTGGTCAGGCGATCATACCCCTTTTTATAATCTCCCGATATTTGGTGAATATCATTATTCTTATCGACAATCCTGATCCGGTGCTGCATAAATCCCACACCGGTCATTAAAAATAGTCCGTTATCAGATTTTTGCCTTCCGAAATTAAATATTTTCCCACCCTGCAATCCGACCATATATCCCCTTTCAAATAATCCGGCGTTACGTAGCAAACCGCCTTTATCAATAAAAGCACCCTCACTTGTACGAATATTTATCATCAGCGAATCTTCCTTCACCCTATTGCCAAACAGAAAATCCGCCTTCGCACCAAACATCCAATTATTCAAAGTTTTGTACAACAGAGATGGCCCGACCCTATAGCTGGAACCAAACCTATTTCCCATGTCTCCTCCCGGAATATCAAAATTTCCGTTGGCGCCAATGATAAATCCATTTCTCACCGGTTTTCCTTCCACAAGATTACCAAATAACTCATCCTGAGCGTACAACTTAGTGGCGGTCGCTAAGAATAACAAAATAACTCCCGAAATATATCGCATATGGCTTCTTTTCAGGCTGTGAAGATAGGGATTAGTTGTTATTTACTTTAACCGGTAGCTTTGATGAAATACAATTCCTGTTAAAAATATTGCAGGGAACCGCAGCAGGTTTAAAGGAATATTTTTATCTTTCCACGAGTTAACCCCACGAGATATGCATCAAATAATTGCCACAACCGATTTTTCAGACGTTGCCAATAACGCCATTCAGTATGCGTGCCATTTTGCCCGCGATCTGAAAGCCTCCGTCACACTGCTACACTCCTTTGTTATCCCGGTTACATTCAGCGACACACCGATGCCTGTAATTCCAGTCGATGAGAGTCGGGAAATTGCAGAAGAGCGAATGAATGCATTTGTGCAGCAACTACAACTGGATTTCCCGGATCTGGAAATCACCCGAAAAATAATGTACGGGGATATCGTGGATTGTCTAAAAGATTATACGGAGGAAAATGATCCGCTCCTGGTCATCATGGGTAATAGCGGAGATGATATTCCCGGATGGATGGGCAGCAATCTGGTTAACGCTTTAAAAAATCTGAACATCCCGGTGATGGGAGTACCGATCGGTATGACTTACGCTCCGGTACAGAAAATCTGTCTGGCAACCGATTTAAAACATAGCTCCCGGGGGGGATTGCCCGTGATGCAACTTCGTAGACTGACCGCGGCGACAGGCGCCACGCTGCATGTCATCCATATCAACAATGGTAGTTCTGAACCAAATACACTAGAAGAATTGTATTTGAAGCAACAGTTGGAGTCGATAAGATATACTTACCACGTAGAAGTAAATACTGATATCGAAGCGGGTATCCGGAATTATGTAAATGAACAGGGTATGGACTGGCTTCTGATGATTCCGCATAAATATTCCTTGCTGGAAAAACTGTTTCATAAGAGTCAAACCAAGGCAGTAACCCGCTCCAGCAATATCCCGGTGGTGGCGCTGCACCAAGCTTAAACCATCCTTCCGAACCAAAGGATCTAAAAAAATTAAACCCCCTTTTAGTGATTGCTAAAAGGGGGTTTGTTATAAAAATTTGTCTATTTTTTCGAC
>CAZWPF010000113.1:0-7689 GCA_964636205.1 uncultured Chitinophagaceae bacterium
GATAATTATATAAAAAAGATCAGAGCGAAAGGGTTTAAGCCAATTCCTCTGATCCATAAAAATTACTAGTGATAATTGGTGGTGAAATTTGCGTGTATTTCCAGCCTAATCGTGTTAATGTCGTTTACCTTTTACTATTGTAAGACATTAACGACGACCGATTCAAAAACAATTACAAAGGGGGGCGAAGGTTATGTAAAACCAGATATCCCCTGGATGAAGGAATTTAAAACCTCCCCTTTCGTATCACCAGAGCAGTCTTTGTCGCTTTTTCAGGTTGACGACCAATTTGAAGTTAAATTGGTCGCTGCAGAGCCCTTTGTCCAAACTCCGGTAAACCTATTATTTGATGACCGAGGGCGGTTGTGGGTGACCGAAATGGTGGGCTATATGCCCGATGTCTTGGGCACCGGCGAGGACGAACCTAATGGGAAAATTGTCATATTGGAAGACACAGACGGCGACGGACTTATGGACAAACGGATAGTTTTCCTGGATTCGCTCCGTTTACCCCGATCCATTTGTTTCGTCGAAAACGGTCTATTGGTAGCGGAACCTCCTTATCTATGGTATTACACGATCCAAAATGATCGACCTGCCGAAAAAATGTTGGTGGATTCGACCTATGCCGTAGGTGGAAATGTAGAACATCAACCCAATGGCCTTTTAAGAGGTATCGACAATTGGATTTACAATGCCAAATCGAGAAAACGCTATAAGAAGGTCGGTCAAGAATGGCTGATAGAACCTACCCATTTTCGAGGGCAATGGGGAATCTCGCAAGACAACCGGGGGCGTCTTTATTACAACCATAACTCCGCGAATGTATTGGGCGACTATTTCTTACCCGGTTTCGGTCATTGGAACCCCAATCTAAAAAATGTTGCCGGTTACAATGCACGAATCGTCGCTAGTAACCGTGTATATCCCGCTCGGCCAACCCCCGGTATTAATCGAGGATATCGAGAAGGCATGTTGGATGATAGCCTTCGCCTCAAAAACTTCACGGCAGCTTGCGGCCCATTAGTCTATCGTGGCGATTTGTTCAGTGACGAATTTCAAAACAATGTCTTTGTTCCCGAACCCTCAGCCAACCTGATCAAACGTAATATCATTAGCGACGACAGCTATTTAACAAAAGGTCGGCAAGCTTATGATAATAGAGAATTTCTGGCCAGTACCGACGAGCGTTTCCGCCCCGTTGAACTCCGGAATAGTCCGGAAGGAGCCCTTTACATTGTCGATATGTACCGGGGCATCATACAACATAAAACCTACCTAACCCCCTACCTACGAAGTGAAATCGAAGAAAGATCATTGACGAATCCCCTAACCGGAGGCCGCATTTACAAAGTGGTACCCAAAGGAAGCTCACCTTCTAAAATAAAGCTAGCGAATAAATCTCTGGAGGATTGGGTGGAACTGTTGAAGCATCCCAACGGTTGGATCCGTGACTTTGCCCAACAAAAAATCGTCGATTCCAAAGATTTATCGGCCGTACCACCAATTCGAAAATTGTTATCCGAAACCCAGGATGAAACCGCTTTGACCCACGCATATTGGACCCTGGAAGGCTTAGGTGTTTTGACCGCAGAAGATGTGATCAAACTTTACGAAAAACCCACCTACCGTATGAAAGAACTAGCCTTCGGGCTAACGCCTTCAATATTACAGACTGACAACCATTTAAAGTTCCTGGAAATTTGGAACCGTTACCTGGATAAAAATGACACAATAACTTTTCCCTACATCGCCTATTGCGCCCAGTACCTAACCCCTTTCGACGTAGACGCGTCCTGGGCCCTATGGCAGAAACTTGCGCAAAAGCAGCCCGACAACCCCTATGTAGCTGCTGCAGTTGTTAGCAATTTACATCACCGGGAATCTGAATTTCTATCGCAGGTTGAAAACCAATTAGACACCGGGTCGGTTATCGTAAAGCAGCTCAAAACAGCGATGGAGACCGCAGAGCGTGAGAAAGAAGCGTATAAACAAATTGCCCGAGCTAAAAAATATCCTGCTGGGGCAGAAATCTACAATACCCTTTGCCAGACCTGTCATGGTATGGACGGAAACGGGGTGAAAAGCCTAGCTCCACCCCTCAATCAATCGGAATGGGTTACGGGCGACAAAAAGGTGCTGATTTCAATCGTACTTTACGGCTTAACCGGACCGGTGAAAGTGAACAACTATGTTTATCAAGCACCTGAAATTAGTGCCGACATGCCGGGCATCGGATTCGATGCTTCGATTACCAACGAGCAAATTGCGGAACTCTTAAGCTATATACGTGCATCTTGGCAGAATGATGCGGGAGTGGTCACCACACAAGAGGTGGACGCCATACGTCAACGTTATGCTGGCCGTGAAAAGGCATTTACCGTGGAAGAACTTGAAGCACTTTAAAAAGACAAAGTCTGGGAAAAGCTTAAAAATACGTTTCTTGGTTGGATCCTTTCGATAACAGTTGGTAGGGTTTTATCAAAATTTTATAACGTATACTTGTTTTTTTTTAATGATTATAAAATTTCTCTATATTTATGCGCAGGAATAAATCATCCTAACAACGTTTAACTATAGTCAGTTCTAACGATTATGGTTATACTTAGGAATTAACCTTTAAACCGGTTTACTATGAAGCATCACTCAACTACTTACTCAACGTATTGTAGCTCTTTTTATACTATTAATTGGTGTATGACATAGCTCTATATTGCTTCTCTAATAGAGAAAAAATCAGTGTTTCAGGGTTTCCAAAGGGAATCCAACGGTGGATATGATCCCCCCCAGTCATAGTTTAAGAAAAGCGGAACGGATGGTGTGGTTTGGATAAATTACCCATAGGTTTCGCATGGCTTTAACGATGTATTTTAGTTCAGAACTGTTACTTAAGATTAGATATGCGAAACAACGATATAACCAGCACAATCAGCTATAAGGAGTCGTATTGACTTTGAATCCTGTTTATTTTTTTAAATAGGTTCAGATAACGTATAGACCCTTCATTTTCCTTGGATTTCTACGATCCGGGATCATTGGCATTTACCGGGGCAGGGACACACACGCCTACCCATGAGTCAATTTTTTTACTTACCATTTAATTCCTATTAGTTATGCAAAATTTGTATTCAACCTTTCATCGATACCGCAAGCTAAAAAACACTGCCTGGGTGTTTTTGCTAGCTACCCTCTTTTGGGCAACCCCAGGGTTAGGGCAACAGGAGAATTTAACTTGTAATCAAATCACCAACTGGGAAAGTCCGACCTTTAGTGATTTAAGTGTCGACATATCAACGAGTGGATACACTGGTACAACTTCCAGTGGCAAAGACAATATTATTAATAATGACCCTGAGTCATCTGCATCGATAACGCTAGTATCACGTGTATATGGTTTTTTATGTTCATCAACACAAGATGCTCAAGCGATCGTGACGATTTCCGATGGTGTTAATTCTTATCAACTTGGCAATTATGTTGGGCTAATAACTAGCAACCCTAATCAATTTTCCGCATTAAAAATTGAATTATTAAATGGGAATACGGTTGTCTACACATCCAGCAATCCGTATATCACAGATTTGGGGGGTGGAAAATACGAAATAGGTGCCCTTTCAAATGGGGCTGGTACCTATAACAGAATAAGACTTACGATAGATTTAGAAGCAGATTTAGGTCTTTTAAACTGTAATGTGCGACAAAGATCAATAAATATCTATGGTGCTTCTCAAGTACGTCATTGCTCACCTGTTGATCTTGTCTGTAACACTGAAACAAATGTAAGTCTACCATTATTTAATTTGAGTGTCAATGGAAGTGGTTCATTAGGAGATGCGTCTGGTGCAATAGATATTAGAAATGTAATCTCTCCTTCAAAGGACGACTATGGAAAGCTGAAGTTTACTCTTGTAAGTTTGACAGCTAAGTGGATCGAAGTCACAGATAATGTAAACACGTACGAAGGAGGAACTTTTGCAGGATTTGAAATTGAAAATAATGATTTTTTGAATGTCGCGCTTCTAAGTGATGTTACCATTGAAACGTTTTTGGATGGAAACTCCCAGGAAAGTAAGACTGGATCTAATGTTCTAGTTTCGGGTGGGATACTCACAAATTCTGGTAGAAAAACTATTGGATTTGTAACTGAGCTACCCTTCAATGGAGTGAGGATCACGATGAACGGTGTTAATTTAGGGGCAGGAGAAATTAGGGTTTATAATCTTGTTACAAAAAAATTCTGTGAAGCTCCGTCAATTCCTTGTAATACACTTACCTATTTGACAAATCCTGACTTCCCGGTTAGTCCCGAATGGAATACTGGAGGATTATTAAACATTTCTATTGGTAATGCTTCGATAACAGATTTAAAGAACTTAACCGATTCCGACACTTCTAATTACGCTGTTATCAATACCACCGTTGATTTACTGGGAACAGTATCGCTTGCAGTAAAAAAAGAAGGCAATGATTTTGCTAGTGGAACATTTGTTGGATTTGATATCGAAACGGTCGGCGTTGCGGGTTTAGACATAATTAATAATATAAGGGTGGCCACCTACATTAATGGACAAAATACCGCACTAGAATCTTTTTCAGGAGCAAATTTATTGACTTTGGGTTCCCCAATCGTTAGTGGAACTGGAAGACAAATAGTTGGGTTTAAAACGAGTCAGGCATTTGATGAAGTACGTTTAGAGTTATTTGATGTAGCCGGATTAAATCTAACTTCGACACGGGTTTACGGTGCAGTAATTCGAAATTTCTGTGATGGACCTGCTTTAGATTGCAATACAATAACTCAAATTTCTGGTCCTGATCACCCAGTGTATATCAACTCAAGCCGTACAGGAATTAGTGGTGCAGCTTGTGCTACTTGTTCAATTAACTACACAGAAAACATAATCGATAGTAATCCCGACAATTATGCTTCTGTTATTCTACCTTTAGCGGTTTTATCGGATGCGAAAATTTCAGTTGCCAATGCCATGGGCTCATATCCGGAGAAGACATTTGCCGGATTCGAAATTGGTACAGCTACTCTATTAGTAGCAGATTTACTAAACAGTATTGACCTTGTATTTTATAAGGACGGATCGGAAGTGCAAACTATTTCTGGACCACCAGTCTTATTAACGGCGAATACTTCATTATTGGATGGAGTTTATAACCGACATTATTTTGGCGCTGTATGTGATTATGAATTTGATGAAGTTCAAATCGTATTTTCACAGCCATTATCAGCAAACCTTGGAACAATCCGGGTTTATAATTTTGTCGTTTCCAATAGTTGTGGTACAAATTTGACATGTGGGACTAGTTATTATCTCACACAGTCGGCCTTCCCCGCATACATCAATCCTGAAAGAACGGGGGTATCGGGCGTTTTAGGAGCACTGGGTGGAGTTAAAGATGCCTGGAATGTTGTATCGAGTGATACCGACGATTTTGCTAGATTGACCACCGATGTAAACGTTGCAGGTTCCACTTCTTTGTCTGTGGTTGATGCACTGCATGTCTATCCTAAAGGTACCATAGCAGGTTTTACGATCGTAACCCATCCGTCACTCGTTGAACTCGACCTATTGGATGCCGTTGTAATCAGTACTTACCTGAATGGACAGTATCAAGAATCATCCATCAGTGCCAATCTCATTGATCTCGAACTCCTTAATATACCCATACTGGGGCCGGGTGCCAATCGCTATAATTTAGGTTTTATCACATCGAAACCGTTTAATGAAATCGTAATTTCGACCGTATCGTTAGTAAAAGCTGATGTTCTCAATCAAATTGACGTCTACGGTGCCTATGTCGATACTCGGTTCTCGTCCAGCGGAGGTTCCCTCAACTGTGTGAAATCAAATCCGGATATCAATGTAGCTTATGTAGGAATTGAAGTTGAGGGCGATGTAAGCACTAACGATGTCGTTGGCCCAACAGATAATGTTACTTACACCAGTGTGGCAGTAAGAAGCGGATATACCAATCCAAGTTCGGATATGCCCGTACTTCAATCAGATGGTACTTATACGTTCCTTCCTACTACAGTAGGCCGTTTCCATTTTATCGTGAATTACTGCAACACCTTGCCGGACACTACATTCTGTGATTTCAATTATCTAACTATAACCGTCACAGATCCGGATGAACTAGATAATCCGCCGGTTATCAACACCGATATTGCATCGACGGTCGGTCAAACCCCTGTAACCATTCCAGTTTTAGAAAATGACAAACCTGGCAATGAAGGAGGTACCCTAGGAAATATCACCATCGTGACCCCACCGCCTGCTGAACAGGGTAGCGTTGAGATTGTAGGGAATAATATCATATTCACTCCTGCGGCAGACTTCTTTGGTAAAGTCGAATTCCAGTACAGTGCATGTGAAACCCCGTCTGATCAGTGTGGAATAGCCGATGTAGTAGTCCATGTTTACCCATTGGGCACGATTGGGGTAGCTGCAACCGACGATTATTACCAAACCAAAGCAGGTGTGGAATTTAATATCTCGGCTCCTGGCATCCTTGGGAACGATTTTTCCCTCGACGGTGGTCCGCTCACCGCTTCCACCCTCGATAACCCAGGTGGAAGAATCGCGGCGCTTTTCGCTAACAACGGAACGATTTCCATCAACGCTGATGGTAGCTTCACCTATCAGTCGCAGGCCAATTTCAATGGTACAGATGCATTTGTATACCGGGCATGTGCAACGGGTGATACCTGCGCTACGGCCACCATCTATATTTCGGTAAACACGGCCGATCCACTACCTGTCCAATTGCGTAACTTCAATCTTTCACGTGAAGGGACCCAAGCCCATCTTTCTTGGGAGACCACGGAAGAGGTTAAGTTCAGTCACTTTGAAGTGGAACGCAGTTTCGAAGGTAAAAACTGGCATCGTCTCACCCATGTCACCGCAGCGGGAATCCCCTCTAAATACCATTATAGTGACGAAAGTCCAGCAGATGGGGTAAATTATTACCGCCTGAGAATGGTAGATCAAGATGGCAGCTTTGCCTACAGTGATGTGAAAAGCCTGATGTTCAACCTGAATCTGGCAGAAGTAACCGTTTCACCTAACCCAGCCGTCGACAAAATCCGACTCAATATTCGTGACTTGAAAAATGTCGAGCGAATTCAGATGTTGTCAGCGAGTGGTCAGGTCGTTTACCAAACTACTTCTGACTTTGCATCCGAAATCAACGTACGCCATTTACCAGCAGGTATCTATATGGTTGTCCTAACCCACACGGGCGGACGCGTAACGACCCATAAAGTGTTGAAAAACTAATCGCGGTCGATAACTCCAAACATTTGATCCGACAAACGGGTTTGTCGGATCAAATGAAAAAATTTGCCAAAATCCAATCGGTTCATCTGCAAGGTGAACCGATTTTTTTTTGTCTCTCTATTTTCACGGACAACCGCCTCATTCCTACATTAAAAAAAATTGGCAACCGATCACGCTACTTTTTTCGGTTATATTTATCTTCACGCGTCTTCGGTTCTCTGTTAAATCCCACCATTCTATCGAAGAGATCATCTTCTGCTTCTGTAGACCAACTTTAAATACACACCAAAGCTGCAAGGAGCAGGTTTACTAGACCTTAATTCGGTCCTAAATCCTTTTACGGTCGAATAACCTTTTAATTTTTATCTGTTACTAACTTTAAGCATCACGCTCATGT
>CAZWPF010000114.1:0-7664 GCA_964636205.1 uncultured Chitinophagaceae bacterium
GTCTCCTATACTAATTCCGAATAAAATGTCCCTAAATATAAAATTGTCAAAAAGCTATACATATGAATTTGCAAGGCTGTGCCCTTCCTTCTTGAAATAGCTTTATTTCGTTTGAATTTAAAATTTTCTGTATTTTCGTTACGACATAAGCAAGTCAAACCCGCGCCCCATGATCATCCACACTTTTACAACGAGCAGTTCATTACAATTGCCTTCCGATTTCATACCACATAATATTAGCACAAAATCTTTTCCCTAAAATTTCAAAATAGGGAAAGATCGGGTTGTGTTTTTCAATGCAATTCAAACTCATATTGAGACTATAAGTTTTTCATCATTAAAATCAACAAACATGAAGTACAAACAATTACTCTTTACAGCGACCTCAATGATGTTGCTCACTGTAAATGCTATGGCACAGCCGACAATCGGCTGGTCGAAAATCTATGGTGGCGATCGAGGCGAGAAGGCTATGTCGGTGAAGCCAACACCGGACGGCGGATATATAGCTACCGGCGAAACCTTCTCCACTCCCTCAGGAGACGTGTCAGAAAGAATTGCCAGTAAAGAACCGGATTTTTGGGTTGTAAAACTGGATGGATCCGGCAATATCCAGTGGGAAAAAGTTTATGGCGGATATGATGGAAACCACGCAAAAAAAATCGTGTGTACCAAAGACGGCGGCTATGTATTGGTCGGAACAGTGAGAGAATCAAGTGGGGACATCAGCAGCTCCAACGGACATATGGACATGTGGGTGTTAAAGTTGAACGACACTGGAAAAATCGAATGGGAAAAAACCTTCGGTGGTCCTGACCAAGATGAGGGATATGATGTCATTCAAACAGCAGACGGTGGATACGCAGCAATTGGTACCATCAATACTTATGTGATGCCTCCGGGTTATGGTAGAGGGTATAACGATATCTTGGTCGTTAAGCTCGGTGCCAACGGTAATGTTGAATGGGAAAAACCAATTGGTAGCTCCAGTTATGATCAGCCCGGCTCCATTATCCAAACCAAAGATGGTGGGTATTTTATCTCCGGCTCAGCAGCAGAAGCTGATGGCGATGTAACCGGTACCCACCAAGGTGATGGTGACTGGTGGTTGGTAAAATTGGACAATACCGGTAAAATTGAATGGAACAAATTAATGGGTGGTTCCAGAGGTGAATTTGCAGGAAAATCCATTCAAACCGCTGACGAGGGCTTCATCATCGCAGGCATAGCACGTTCTGTAGATGGTGACGTCGTAAGAAGCAGTCCGTCCGCCACTATGTGGGACGAAGACATTTGGGTTGTTAAGATCGACAAAACCGGTTCGATTGTTTGGAATAAAGCTTTCGGCGGTACCCTTACAGAATCCGAAATCAATATCAGCAATACTAATGACGACGGCGCCATCATCTCAGGGATGACCAGCTCCAGCGACTATGGCATGCCCGGTGACTATGCAAACAGAGGGAATGATGGGTTCCTACTCAAGATCGACAGCGATGGTAATTTGGAATGGACAGACGCATATGGCAGTACGCAACAAGATATTATCTACGAAGTTGTAGCTTTAGAAGACGGTGGATACATCGCTGCCGGTGTTGCGAGCGCTCAGGATCTGGATATTCCGAAACACGCTTTTGGAGGCGAGAAATTCTGGATTCTGAAACTGGATGCTCCTGCTATGGATAGCATGATTGTCGCTACAAAAGGTAATGTACCCGCTACTATCACTACACAAGGTGGTACATTAGAATTGACTGCTACCATCTATCCGAAAATTTTACCACAAAACGTAACCTGGAGCATTACTACCGGTACCGGCGATGCCACTATCGATGCAAATGGTGTTGTGACTGCAGTTTCAGATGGTACGGTTTGGGGTAAGGCAGTAGCTGTTAACGATAATTCTTTCGTAGATTCTATCGAAATCACAATCAGCGGTCAAACCACTGATCCCGGTCCTGGCCATGAAAGTGTAAATAATATCGCTTCCGCTAAACTGGGTATTTCGATTTATCCTAACCCTGCAGCGAATATCATCAACCTGCAAGTTGCCAATAACCATCCTGAATTGAAACTTCAAATGATCAACCTGGATGGCAAAATCGTTCGCGAAATGGACATCGCAGCTAATGCAATGAATGCTCCAATGCAACTGAATATTGCAAACCTCCCCGCAGGTGTTTATCACATTAAATTAGTCGGAGAGGACGTAAATACAGGTACAACTATCGTAAAACAATAGTCAACTATCGTTAACTTTGCGAGTGGCTACCTCTCCGATTTCAAAGGTGCAGGTAGCCATTCTTATTTCAAATTATAGGTTTGTAACCGGTTATGAAACGCTATCTTCAACTATCATTCGTCTGTATTCTTCTTTTAATTTTTTCAATACCCGGTCGTGCCGACCATGGGGGAGGTGCGGAACTCACGTACGAATGGTTGCATGATTCAACATATAGATTTTATTTTCGGTTCTACAGAGATTGCAGCGGCGTCATTGCCCCTCCAAATTTCGAGTTATGTTTTACTAATAGTTGCGGATTAGCTCCGAGAACAGTTTATATGTCTAAGGCTCCCCATGCCGATAACGGTCGCCCTATCGACGAAGGCTGTCCCGGCTACCCTACCCGATGCGAAACCAACAACAGCATTCTGCCGGGCTATCAAAACTGGCTCTATACCGCCACTGTCACCCTGCCAACACAATGTGATGAATGGACTTTCTACGTGAGTGTATGGGCGAGAAATCCGGCCACCAATATTAATTCCAATGTCAATGACCAAGATCTTTATGTCGAGGCTAAATTAAATACCAGACTAGCCGCCGGCAATTCATCCCCCTATTTCTCTAACCCCCCGGTGCCATATGTCTGCATGGGTGTACCGGTGAGCTACAACAATGGGGTGATTGATCCCGATGGGGATTCGATTGCCATCAAGTTGATACAACCCATGGGCGACAATTCATTTGGTAATAGAAGGTGCAGTTTTACCACCTTTGGGATTCCCTTCCGCTCAGCAGCGTACAATCTCAACGACAATCCCCTTGATTGCGGCAATACTTTTGTGCTCGATCAGCAAACCGGCTCTATACAATATACGCCCACCATACAACAACAGGCTGTTTTGGCTTTTTTGGTAGAAGAATATCGAAACGGGCAGCTAATTGGTTCTGTAATGAGAGATTTGCAAACAATTGTGATGCCATGCAATATTCAACAACCAGAGTTTCAGCTCGACACTATGGCTATTCAAGGGGGTATGTGGAACGGAGATAGAATTGAGATATGTAGAGGTAATAAATTACGCTTGTGCTTTCAAATAAATAATCCCTCCGCCACCTCCCAATTAATCGCTACTGACAATAGCAATTTAATATTGCCGGGAAGTATAGCAACATATAATGGTATTGGCAGCAATCAGGTGACAGGCTGTATTGAATGGCAAGCAAATACCAACGATAGCGGTTGGCGCGTCATCAATATCAGGGTCAAAGACCAGGTATGCACTGCCCCCGGTATCAGCGTAACGCAAACTTATTCGATTCCAATCTTTATTCTACCCAGCCCGCTTGCTCTCAAGGATACTGTAATTTGTCCGGGAGCATCTGTACAATTAAATGCCTTCGGAGGTAACCAATTTAGCTGGCAGGTTGTTCCGGGAGGTGCCGACATCGGCAGTCTTTCCTGTAATAACTGTCCCTCGCCAATTGCCAGTCCGGATAAGCACACCGCGTATATATTAACTTCCGATCTGAATATTCCGGGTTGTGCAAATAAAGATACTGTGTATGTTTGGATAGATACCAGCAATCAAATAACGATCAGTCCGGAATCTCCTTTAATTCTTTGTACCGCTGATTCTGTGCAATTATCCGTCCGTGCTAGTGGATCTAATAAGTCACAAAATCTAAAATGCGGACCTAGCATTTCTAATTGCAGCAAATCATTAGATACAGCTTTCATAGAAAGAATTCGTTTCAATAAGGTTTTGAATCCGGAGTACTCCCCTTTCGATGGCAGATATCAGACCCAGCGCATGCAGATAGTATATACCAAAACTCAATTAAGAGAAGCATTGATGGAGTCTGGTAGCATAGGCAAAATCATGCTCAACTTTGGCAACCTCACCGGCACTGCCACCTTCGAACAAGTAAAAATCTCTATGGGTTGTAGTCAGAAAATGGGATTCTCAACAGTTACTAATTGGGAAACCGGACTGACTGAAGTTTTTAGTGCGCCAAGTGTATCTATTGTATCGGGTTGGAATACATTTGAACTGGATCAACATTATGATTGGGATACTACTCAGGGGATCATCATCGAATTTTGTTATAGCAATAGCAATCCTACAATCCCCACTCCAGTTTACTACATACCGCAGAACGGGGGTAATACTATTTTAAAAAATTTCCAGACCAATGCTGGGAATGCGTGTTTGCAGCCGGCAGCCAATTCAGATAGACGAATCGGCACCCCCGAAATACGATTCTTATATTGTCGGGCAGAAGAACCTTTTTCTTATAGATGGACTTCTGCCAATAATACTTGGGATGCGGACAGCATTAATCTTTACATCACGGAACCTACCAAGATACATGTGAGCACTTCCGGCAGAAGTGGTTGTTTAATAAAGGACTCCATTGAAATAGTTTTCGATACGGATAAATTTACCATATCACCTGAAGAGGACAGCATTTGCTTTGGAGACCAAATTCAAATAAAAGTGGAAGGTGGCGATATTTTTAGCTGGTACGAACATGATTTTCAACCGGCGACCCAACTGAGTTGTACTAACTGTTCGGATCCGATAGCAAGTCCTCCCTATACCACCAACTTCACTGTTATTGTCAGCAATGAATTGGGTTGTAAGGATACACTTTCTTCTTTCATCCATGTGCTGCCGGTACCAGATATTGAGGTATTAAATCAAGATACTATGGTGATTTACGGAGTGCCGATTAAATTGGAAGCAAGGGGTGCTGTGCGATATTTGTGGACACCTGCTGCATCTTTCGACGACCCGAATTCCGCAACACCCATTGTCACCCCTACTGCTCCTGGCTATTATATAGCTAAAGGGTTCGGAGATAATGGTTGCAGTAGTTCGGATTCAATATACATTGATATAGATTACCGCGGAAAAACTTTTATTCCTTCGGCTTTCAGTCCGAATGGCGACGGCCTAAACGATGTGTTTAGGGTATATAACCTGAGCTTCCAGCAAATTGAAGTGTTTAAGGTATTTAATCGATGGGGGCAAGAAGTTTTCAGCACTTTGGATCCTCTGCAGGGATGGGACGGAACATTCAATGGGGTACCCACGGAAACAGGCGCATATTATTATATGATCAAACTCAAGTACCCGGATGGCACCAATCAGTTTTTCAAAGGGAATGTGACATTGATTCGGTAAATTGTCCTTATGCACAGCAAATTTACATCATACCAGAGTGTACAGGAGCAAAAATCATTACCGGAATGTTAAATTTACCGACCTGCGCCGGAAATGGAGAGCAATCATATAACAATGGGTTTGACATGGTTAGCAACTAGGAAGCAATTAATTATACCATTGCCGGATAATCGTAACCATCAGAGAGTCAGACTAATATCGCAAAGTTCCCAATGATCTTTTGTGGAGTTGATTCCTAAACATACCGTACCTTTACGGACTTTTATCTAAAACCGTAATAAACCTACGGTTAGGATAAAGGTCTAATTAAACAATATTTATTTGTGATGCAATAATAAAAGTTTGATAAATCTCAAATTACGATCATCAAACTTTGAAATAAACCCGTATTTATGACAGAAACTTTCCGTTTTAAAAACAAATTTTGTCGTTCTTTATTATTTCTCGTGCCCCTGCTCTTTGTTGCGGCAAGTAGTTTTGCCCAGATCTGGGTACCGGTTACTCACCCTACAGGCACGAGAGTGATCAATGGACGTGCAGTGACTGTTACCTCTGCTGGATCCACAAGAACGGAAGGAACATTTGCGTACTGCGGAGCAGGTCCTTATACTGTTGGTATTAACTACCAAGGCATTCCGGGTTCTTTTACCTATCAATTTGCTCCGGCAACGACCAATATCCGATTTAAGATTAGCGCTACCAATATTGGTGAAATAATTTCATTCTATATCAACGGTACGCAGTACATGTTAACACCTGCCAATATACTCCCATTGCCGGCTTGTGACACGCAGTTCCAACTTCCGCTTACTGCTGTTGGCGGGAACGCCGTGTTTTTAGGTCCGACTGTACCTGGCCAATCTTGGTTGGGCAATTTCGGATCAGGCATCGTAGAAATTAACTATCCTACAGGGATAAATTCTATTCGCATCGAAAATAATGGAATCATGGGAGGTTCCACTTTTGGCGTGGCATATTGGGGCTTTTATGCTGAAGCTTTCAACGATTCAACTTGCAATCAAGATACCTTACATTTATACGGAGGCCCTACAGAACCTAATATTACTTATCTCTGGACTGGTCCGAATGGTTTTACAAGTACCGATCAAAATCCGATCATCCCCTATGCAGATTTTCAACACGCGGGACCTTATGTATTACGGACAGTGTTGAATGCAGACACTGCCTATGATACGACAATTGTACGGATTCGCATGGTACCGGCAGCCCCGGTAGTCACAGGTGACTCGATTATTTGTGAAGGAAATTCCGCATATTTAAGCGCCTTGTCATCGACGTCGGGGGTTAATTACAGATGGGACGGTCCAAACAATTATCGTGGCACTTCACCTAATGCTAATATTCGCAATATCCGTAATAGAGACACCGGCGTTTATAGTGTCGTTGCCGAATTAAATGGTTGTCTTTCCGACCCTACTGATGTACGTATACAAGTTGTATATCCGGTAGAAGGTGATACTATACCGGTACAAATATGTTCTGGAGGGAGCTTTGATTTCTACGGACAAACTATAACGGAAGAAGGAATTTATTCGAAGAATTTATTTGGTATGGCCAGTAATGGGTGCGACTCACTTGCCTTTATTTCTGTAAGTTTTGCACCTCCCCCACGGGATACTATAACCGCTGCTATCTGCCAGGGAAGTACTTATGTTTTTGGCGATACCGTCGTTTCAGAAGCCGGATTTTACACCAGGGATATTAAAACTTTAGCGGGTTGTGATTCGATCGTGGTATTAGATCTGATTGTTAATCTACCTGCTCAGGATACTATTTCCGCCAGAATTTGCAGAGGAGAACACTTCCTGTTCGCCGACCAGGCATTGACAGAGACAGGTGAATATCTTGATACAGTGAAAACCTCTGAGGGTTGTGATTCAGTGGTGGTTTTAAAACTTACAGTAAATGAATTACCGATCATGTCGGCAGACTATGTGTCTGACAGAATTCCATGTATTGGAGATACCATTCAGTTGATTGGTTCCGGAGGTATTGATTATGCCTGGTACCGCAACAATCGTCCGATAGGAACATTGGAAATACAACCATTCAACGTGATGGAGCCTGAAAACATATTCACATTGGTAGTCGCAGATGAAAATGGTTGTATAGATTCTACTTCTTACGATTTAATAGCTATCTCTTGCTGTAATGTTTTTGTACCTAATGCCTTCACACCTAATAACGATGGCAGGAATGATCAGTTCAGAGTAACCAGCGAAAGTCGG
>CAZWPF010000115.1:0-7630 GCA_964636205.1 uncultured Chitinophagaceae bacterium
AAATTAAGACTCGCTATTTAATACAAAGAAATGCGGCATAGGCACAAGGGTGTCGGGGTGTCGTTTAGGGTGTCGGTTTTAGGACCGGCTCTTTTTTTATACCCGAAAATGTAACATTTTCATTAACACTACATTTTAATGCTACAAAACGATTGTTAATGCTACAATTTTGTGATATACTATGTTCAGTTAGGAAGGAGGCGGTGGCGTGAAAACCTATAGCGTAAAAGAAATCGCAGAAATGCTGAATACAAATCCTGAAACCGTGCGTCGATGGATTCGTGACAAAAAGCTCGATGCGACAATAGAATCGAAAAAAGGTGGACACATTGTCTACGAGGCGGCTCTCCATGAGTTTCTCAAATCTTCACCGAAATACGCAGCTGCGGCAAAAGCCTCATTAGCAGGAGCGGTGGTTGGAGCTGCTGTACTGCCAACCGTTATGGTGGGAGGTCTGGTTGCGCAGAAGTTAATTGATACCGAACAGCTGAAGAAGGCTCGCATTTCTAACAAAGATGTCATCAACTTCCTCCGTGGTGAAATCCAAAGATATACTGAGGCCATCAAAGCGAAGGAAGATACTATTCACCAGCTTCAAAAGCAAATTGAAGCCGACCAGTTGCAAATTACAGAATTTCAAAAATTGATTGATAGCCTATCCGGAGAGAAGGAGGACGCCCATGATTGACGATATTTTAGAACAGCTGATTTCACAATTACCTGAATCGCCTACCTTGCTGGATAAAGCCAATACAAAGAAAATCCATGAATATATTCCTGTCCCAACAGATCATAAAATCAGATGGGCAGATATTTCGAGTTTTGGAGGATATCCGGCAGGTATCGTGATTACAGACCGTGGCTTGATTGTAAAAGCTACACGTGATGAAGTTAAACATAATAACGAGCTTGCCAAAAAGCAAAAGAAGCAGAGCGGTTCAAAAGAAAAGGCTAACACCGTGAAGGTAATATATCAAATTATTCCGTGGGAGTATTATTCTCCAGAGGATTATGAGGTTGTTGCTTTCGATGCCGGTAAAGGAAAAACACGGTATACATTGAAAGCTGGAAAGACGGAACTGGCACAATTTGAAAGTGCAGCGTTATTTCAGCTTTTCCGAAAATACAAAAAGCTGGCTATTGAGCGGAGAGAGCTTGCCGAAGCTACCGTCGAAAATTCAACATTCAGCGCTATAAATACTGTAAATGTTGAAGGCGTTATGTTCAATGCAGCGTATGGAGCTGACCAGACAAAGACTGGCCACGGCATTTATGCAGAAGAAGCAGGAACGATTCTGGACCGTTTAGCGGGTGAACAAGCAACTGTTGTAGGACGTGATAACGCAAAGAACGGTCCCGACAAAATTGTCGATGCTTCACCCATCCAGTGCAAGTATTGTAAAACAGCATATTCGTCTGTTAATTCTTGTTTCAAAAATGATCCAACGACAGGAACAAAAACATTCCTCTACTACGATTTGTCTGGTAACGCAATGAAAATTGAAGTTCCTGCGGATCAGTATTCACAAGCCATTGAATATATGAAAACAAGAATTAGTAACGGGCAGGTGCCGGGAGTTTCTGATCCGAATATGGCCTATGACATTATTCGAAAAGGAAAACTCACCTATAATCAGGCACTCAATCTTGCAAAGGCCGGAACTATTGAATCAATTACATTTGATGTGGCTACCGGCGCTGTAACCTGTTTGTCGGCGTTTGGTATATCTGCAGTGGTAGCTTTTGCTCAGGTTTTTTGGGTAACCAAGGACTATAAGAAAGCTGCAAAAAGTGCATTGTACACAGGAATACAGGTTTATGGGCTCGCTTTTGCCGGAGGTATCATTGCTTCCCAGATTTCTCGTACCAGTTTAGCTGCTTCGCTAAATCCTTTGGCCACGGAAATTAGTAAGAGTTTAAGTCCTCAATTAGTTCAGGAAATTGTAAGTGCCTTCAGAGCATTGGCTGGGAAAAAGGCAATTTACGGAGCAGCAGCGCAAAAAAACTTTGCAAAATTTTTAGGATCTACCGCTATAACTCAAGGTATCATGTTTTTTGTTTTTACGGTGCCTGACACATATAAGGCGATTAGCGGAAAAATCTCCGGTTCTCAATACTGGAAAAACATGACATCACTTGCAGCTTCGTTTATGTGTAGCATAGCAGCGACCACTGCCGCAGGTGCAGCGCTTGGAAAGACAATCGGAGAAAAAGTAAATAAAAAGGTTGGCTCCGCAATCGGTCTTGTTGCGGGTGTTGTAGGAGGTGCACTCGGTGGTACGGCAGTAAAAGCTATCGGAAACCTTCTGCATGAGGATGATGCAATTATAACAGCCCGCCTTTTTAATGCGGTACTACTCAATCAGTTTATCGATTATATGTTGACTCCTGATGAGCAGGATATGATTATTACTATGTTGGATGACGACGAAGATAATCTGCGAGATTTACAACAGGGTCTCCTGAAGTCAGACCACCAAGAAAAGGATGTTGTAGATTATCTTGAGCCGAAAATTCGTAAAATCATTAAGAAACGCCATGTAATTGGTGCGGATGAAGAAGCAGAAATGGGTAGTTCTATAAGCAGTATAGTCTTGGAAGGAGGATTAGCATATGGTATGTGATTGTTGTGGAAGAAAGAAAAAACTGTTTGAGTCCTTTGCTGCAGTGAAGACAAAGGACGGTCAGCTCAACTTCTGTGTTGACTGCAATGATCTTGCGTACAGAGTTAGAGATGACGCAAACGAGATGAATAAAGATGCCTATATCTTGCATCTTGAACAGTGGAAGCAACGTGCCAAGAAACCATCAAAGCAATTTGTTGTATGGAAAGAAGCATTCATTGCTCCTCTCGAAAAGAAAATAAATTCAAGCGATGAATAAGGAAAAGCGCCTCACTACCGGAATCAAATCCAGTGGTGAGGCGTTTCTGCGTCTATGGGATTATGCCTGTATTTCCTGACCGTGCTTGAAGGTGATGCGGATATCGTCGGCGCTGTAGACGGTGGCGTAATCCACCAGCGCATGCCAGTTTTCGGCGCTGAACTCGGTGAGCGTATCCGGCAGTCCCTCAAAGGATTTGAGGAAGGCTTCAATGTCGGCTCGTTGCAGCTGCATCTGCTGAAGCTGGGCCATGACCGTTTCCAAGCGCTCCTTTGCAGTATCGAATCGGTGCGTCAGACTGTCATAGCGTTTCTGGTATTCCGCTTGGTCGAGGGCGATGTGGGCGTTTTCGTAGATGCTCTGCTGTACCATATCCGAAATCAGCTGCGTTTCTTCCAGCAAGCTGGCCTGTTCCGCTTCCAGCTCCGAAGTGTCAAAGAGCAGGTCCACCATCTCGTGGCCGTTCGCAATGACCTCGTCCTTGGTGGCCAGCAGCTTGTTTGCCGCCGACAGGAAGGCATTCTGGATGTCCTCATCCGTCAGGTGCGGCGTTGTGCAATGCTCGTCGTTATCAAATTTGTGATTGCACTGCCAGACGGTCTTGCGATATTTGCTGTTGGAATGCCAGACCTTTGAGCCGTACCAGCATCCGCACTGACCGCAACGGATCTGGGAAGAAAATGCGTGTACGCTGCTGTGATAATTCTTGCCACGGCCACGCTTGGCCATTTCACGCTGGACCATAGCGAAAACATCCGGTGAAATAATGGCTTCGTGGTTTTCCTCTACATAGTATTGCGGGATTTCGCCCTCATTGACTTTGGTCTTCTTGGTCAGGAAATCTACGGTGTAGGACTTCTGCAGGAGCGCATCGCCTTTGTATTTTTCGTTGCTGAGAATACTGCGGATGGTGGAAATGCTCCACTTGTCCTTGCCGCCGGGAGTAGGGATGCCATCGGAAGTCAGCTGCTTGGCGATGCCGTGGTAGCTCATGCCTTGCAGGAACATGGCGTAAATGCGCTGTACGATAACGGCCTGCTCCCGGTTGACCACCAGATTTCCGTCCGGGCCACGGTCGTAGCCGAGGAATCGATTGAACGGAACCGTGACCTTACCGTCTGCAAAGCGTTTTCTCTGGCCCCAAGTGCAGTTCTCGGAAATGCTGCGGCTTTCTTCCTGCGCCAGCGAGGACATGATGGTCAGCAGCAGTTCGCCCTTGCCATCAAAGGTCCAGATGTTTTCTTTCTCGAGGAAAACATATGGACGCTGGATTCCAAGGGCGAGTTGCTCATCACTATCATGTCGAGTCTTGCCCAGGAAGAGAGCCGTTCCATTTCTGAGAATGTTACCTGGGGACAGCGCAAGCGCATGGCGGACGGCAAGGTCAGCTTTGCCTACAGTCGCTTCTGGATAAGGATAATGAGACAGGCAAAATTGTAGTTAATCCCGAACAAGCAGAAATCGTGCGTCTGATTTTCCGCCTGTTCCTTGAGGGTATGACGCCACACTCCATAGCCGCGGAACTGACGCGCCGTGGTATAAAGACTCCTACAGGCAAGGATGTGTGGAATCAACAGACGGTGCGCCGGATGCTCTCAAATGAGAAGTATAAAGGAGATGCACTTTTGCAGAAGGAGTTCACGGTAGATTTTCTTGAGAAAAAGATGAAAAAGAATGAAGGAGAAGTTCCTCAGTACTATGTGGAGGGAAACCACGAGGCAATCATCAGTCCTGCGGTGTTCGACATGGTGCAGGCAGAGATTGCAAAACGCACCAAGGGCGGCACTCGGTACAGTGGAGTGAGTATCTTCTCCAACAAAATTAGATGTGCCGACTGCGGCGGCTGGTACGGAGCGAAAACCTGGCATTCCACAGACCGCTACCGCAAAGTCATCTACCGCTGCAACCGCAAATACAATAGTGAGAAGTGTCAGACTCTTCATGTCACTGAGGATGAGGTTAAAACTGCATTCGTTTCAGCATACAATAAACTTGTGACGGAGAAGAAGGAAATCATCGCCAACGCGGAAATCATTCGTAGGACGCTTTGTGGAACCGATACCCTACGAGAAGAAAAAAGCAGGTTGGAGGACGAGATGTCTGTGCTTGTAGAAATGACACAGAACATCGTGGCAGAGAACGCTCGTATTGCGCAGGATCAGGACGAATACCAGAAACGATATAATGGGCTTGTTCAGCGGTATGATGCGGTGAAAGCACGGTACGATGATGTGGTGGCCACCATCTCCGCCAAGGAAGCACAGAGCGAACGGCTGGAAAACTTCATCAAGGTGCTGAAAGCACAAGACGGCACCATCCGGGAATTTGACTGTAGCCTTTGGGGCAGCATGGTTGAGTTCCTTACGGTCGGGAGGAACAAGGAAATAACGGTTACCTTTCGGGACGGAACGGAGATACAGGCATAACAGATACACATACATGAATGGCACTCGACTACGGTGGAGTGCCTTTTTTATTATGTGATTGAATTATTGTAAAATTCATGTTACAATAAATTGCACAATTAGTACAATTTATTTCACAATAGTTAGACGAGGTGAAGTTAATGCTGAAGAACAATATTGAAGTCGATGTAAAGGTAAAATGTATAGAAGCAGGAACCACGCAGGCAAAGCTGGCGGAAGACGTGGGCACCACTCCGTCCTATGTGAATCGGCTCATAAAGAAAAACGAGAATATTGTAAATAAGACTTTCGTACAGATGCTGGAAACGCTGGGATACGATATTGAACTGAAATATATAAAACGGGAGGATGCGTAATGAGTTTTTTGAAGGACAGCAGCATTTCTATTTATGAGGCGATGATGCACATAAAGGAAGGCAGATACGTGATGCCCGCATTCCAGCGACAGTTTGTATGGAGCATGGAACAGATTGAGAAACTGTGGGATTCTATTCTCCTAAATTATCCTATAGCTACTTTCCTGTTCTGGCACGTTGATGATAATAATGTCACATGGGATACTTATTTTTGCAACTTTCTGACTTCTGTGACCTTTGATAACAGGAAGCAGGCAGACAGCGTGAATTATGAATTGACAGATATTGATGTAAATACTACGGATACTGCCATCCTCGATGGTCAGCAGCGATTGACTTCGCTATATCTTTCTCTGTTTGGCGATTCCTATATCAGAGAAAAGTATGCCCGCAGGAACACAGTGGGAGGCACGGTCACAAAGTTGCTCATTGAATTAAATAAAAACAAGCTGGACGTGGACGAAGAGGAATATAACAGCAAGAAATATGATATCAAATTCAGTGTAAAGGTCGGTCGTTTAAGTCCAACACAATTTGAGCTACGGAATATCCTGCAGGAAAAATTCCAGAACAATAGTACACGAGATAAGGCGATAGAGGATGCTATTGCCAATGTTCCTCCAGATAGTAAGGACTATGCGAGGAATCTGCTGAAGACGCTATATCATAAAATATTCACCGAAAAACTTATACGTTTCACCGAGATACACGATATGAATCAGGACGATGCCTTGGAAATGTTCGTCAGGTTCAATAGCGGTGGTAAAGCACTTAGAAAATCAGAAATCACGATGTCCATACTTGAAGCATACTGGCCGAGTGCAAAGACCGAGTTTGGAAAGCTTTTGGTGGATTCATATGAGGGTTATGGTTCTGATTTCATAATAAGGGCTGCGTTAATGCTTTATGGTGATGTTGTGAAATCAAACATCAATAGAAAAATCTCTGAGGAACTGAAGAATAACTGGTCATCGTTTAAAAAGGCACTCAAGAACCTGGAAACGGTGCTGAAGAGTCTACGGATTGAAGTCAGCCGATTCTCAAGTAGCTGGAACGTCTTGCTCCCAGTGTTGTATTACATCTATTACAATCCGGAAAACCACGTTAATAACACTGAGGCAATCCGAGCATATTTGATGAGGGCAATTCTCTTCACATATTTCCAGTCCGGCACAACAAGTAAGCTGCAACAGATGAAAAGCAATATCAACAGTTACGATTATGAGATAACTGTGGAGATGCTTGACCAGATTACCGACCTCCGCGTGACCGATGGTAAAATTGAAGATATACTAAACGCTGAAAAAGGTAGCCGTGTTGCCGGGGATGCGCTTTATTATCTCTGCTTGGAATGGACGAATAAGAATTTTAAGTACGAGCAGGATCATCTTCATCCATACGACCGTTTTGATGGCAATAAGCCGATCTCTGTTTCAATGGAGGATTGGCGAAGATGGCGGGGACTCCGTAACAGGCTCCCTAATCTTCAACTATTAGAGGGCCGAAGCAACGGGAGTAAAAACAACATGAGACTTATTGACTATTACAATGATATGAACGATGCTCAGAAAGCAGATTTTTATAAACAGGCAATCATTCCAGAGGGAGTATCGCTTGAGATAGAGCATTTTGAAGAATTATATAACAAACGGAAAGAAATGTTAGCCGCAAGAATAAAAGCTTTGTTGGGGTAACTTGCTATTTGCAGTTGATTGAGAAAGAGGTGGGCTTATTATGAAAGTTGAGTTCCTTGTTAATACAGAAATTAATGACGGATGACAGCTTTTTATTTCTGCAACAGAATTTTTTAAAGCGAAAAACGACGAAGAAGAGTTCAATAGTTTTGCTTTTGCCACTCATGCTTTATTTTCATTCTATGGTGTGGATGATTTCATCAAACGAGATGAGTATGAAAAAATTCTAAAACGAAGTCGATAAGTTCGGAGAAGTCATTATAACCGTTGA
>CAZWPF010000116.1:0-7476 GCA_964636205.1 uncultured Chitinophagaceae bacterium
ATTCGCTGAAATATTATTTGTCGAAGTTGAGTGGTTTTGAGAATCGGAATTCGGGAAAGAAGGCTCAGGTTGTAATCAGAGAATTAGTTACAGGCAGGGAGGTGAAACGTTTTGAAATGGATTTGAAGCAGGGTATGAATGAACTGGTTTACGATCATGGCTTTAAAGCAGCAGGTACTCTGGTTTGTACATTGTTACTTGAAGGCAAAATAGTGGACAGCAAAATGATGGTATTTCAAAACTAGTCAGCCGATCATCGAATCAACGTAAGATCCCCCGAATATTCTTCGGAGGATAACCTGGTTCCTTGTTTGAACCGGGCATGATACATATAAATGCCCTGTTCGGCAGGCTCGCCACCAAAGTTGCCATCCCATCCAATGGAGGGATCGGTGCTTGTGAATACCAATGCACCCCAGCGATTAAAGACCCTTAATTGATATTCCGCAACCGGGCAGCCTGTTTCAAATAAAGGTAGGAAATAGTCATTGCGACCGTCATTGTTGGGTGTAAAAGCAGTGGGAATAAATACCTTGCAAGAGCAAATCTCCTGTGTTATATCAATGGTGTCGGTGCCCTTACATGGGCCATGGGTGATTTCTACAGAATAGGTGCCCGGTCCAGTGACCGTAAATCGAGGATTGGTACTGCCATCCTGCCAGATGATCTCCGCTTCCGTTGAAACGTCCACCTTTAAGTCGATACTGCTCCCTTTACAAAGCACTGTGTCTGGTCCCAGTGCAGGAACAACGGGGTAAAACCGGACATTTATATGATCTGTCTGAATACAGCCATCCCGGTTTAATTCGATTGCATAGTTTCCCTCTTCCCAAACCTGAAAGCTATCTCCGCTGGTTCCATCCGGCCACACCCAGTCGGTATCAGGCAGGGCTAAATACAGAGTCAGTGGCGGATTGTCGCAGACAATAGTATCTTGAACGATACCCGATTCGAAAACGGTGGGTTTAATATGAAAGCTGTCGATAAAAGGTTGACATTCGAAAGAGGAATAAACAAAATAAGTTCCCGGTTGACTGATGTTACGAGATGGGGTGGTACTACCGTTATCCCAAAAGTATTCATCGCGCGGGCCGGCTACTGAAAGGATTAATGTCGCGCCGGAGCATAGATTAGTGTCAATACTGGTGTAGATGGTATCTGCTTGTTGCACAATAAAGCTGTCAATTCTGAAAATGCATTCCTGAATACTATGCAGCACATAGGTGCCTGTGTCGCGAACAATATAGAAAGAATCCGTACTCCCATCTTGCCATTGGTGACGTACAGATTTTGGGAATGCATAAATAATTTGACTATCGCTGAAGCAATAAGGAACTTGATGTTTAAAGGAGAGAGTATCCCTAATTGGGAAGACGTTGACGATGTTAGACATACCCAATAAAACACCATCATTGAAGTTTACCGGAAGCGTGATTACTTCAGGCTCGTATTGACATCCGATCCCTCGGACATTGGGCTGATTGACCCGATCAATTTTATTGTACGCAGACGGAATGTATATTTTGCCGTCGGGTCCCAGTTGTATATCAGATATAAAGGAGCTGCCTCCAAAACCGGAATTTGAGTTGATGACCAATTTGGATTGGGTAATTAAATTGCCGGCATTGAGATCATATTGCCAAAGATCCAGAGTGGGGGCATTGCGAGGTCTTACCCTGACATACAATTTAGAATTGTCGGGAGAAAACGCGGCTCCGTAGAAAATTCCCGAATCCAATGAGATGGTTCGGGCATTGGAGACGATACCGGTGTTGGGATCGAAATCAAAAAGCTGTACCGCCGGTGCTGTATTGATATTGTAATTTTGTGGATAATAATAAGATGCTTGTCCGTACACCCCCACCAGTTTGGTCCCATCGGGTGATGCCTTCATAACTCCGGCTAGATGACGCCAATCGGTAGAATAATTGGGATAGGTAAACCCGGTAAATGAAACGACCGGATTGGGATCGATTCCAGCATCGGTGACAGCCCATGCTTTGAAGCTACTATCTCTTCCCTGACAAACAACCCAAATTCGACAATCTACACCGGGTATAGTGATCATTCGTTCCGATAAAAACTGGTCGACAGGGATTTCTTTCCTACCCGGTATTACATCCCCTAATCCATTATCTAATGTCATATCCACCACGGAGTAGCTCAATGCAGAATTACCCGGAGGCACCGTGCCGGCATAGGCTGAAGCACCCAGTGAAAAAACATAGTATTGATTGGGGTTGTCGTAAACAGGGACGATTACAGCTGCCTGAGTAGTGCTGTATGCCTGCTTGCCTGGAGCTAATCCGCCTCCATTGGGCATCACCTGGTGATTGCGATTCCAGATTGAATCACCGTTGGTATAAAATAATAAATTGCCTTGTGCATCGGATATGGTAGCACTCCCTTCGTCTGTTCGGATAGCTGTAAGAACCGGTTGGGGGGCTCCTGAATTGAAATCAAGTCCGCAATATCTGCTAAATGCCCAGTAATTATTCTCCTTTCGATAATATTGACCCCACGAAGGAGAACTTTGCAAAATACTGAATACAACAATTATTACACTTGTGATTAGTCTATTCATGGAGCTTTCAGGGATATTCGAATCGGCGAGTATTCAGAATTAATATGGAGCAAGGATTTGGCTTTCCCTGCTCCATACAAATTTATTGTTTTATCAACTTATCGGTATGCACCAAATTTCCTTCGCTGTCGGTAATTCTAATCAGGTACCATCCTTGAGGGAACGTGCTCAGGTCGAAACGACCATTGCCAAAGGATGCGATCAAACGACCATCAACGGAGTACATTGTGGCTGTTACTGCGAAGTTAGATTCGATGAACAACTCAGATTGTGCCGGGTTAGGGAAGATACGTACTCCTTTATTCAGACTTTTATCAGAGATGTTCGAGTGGTAGTTCAACGGTCTGGATGTAGCGGAACAACCATTATCATCCGTTACTGTAACAGTGTAAGAACCGTCACCATCGATTTCGTAGCTGGAGTTGGTTGCGCCCTGAATGGCGTTTCCGTCCCGGTTCCATTGATAGGAATCAAAAGTACCCGAAGTGGAAAGTGTACCGTTATTATCAGTGATGACCGGATTAGGAAGCGGATTGACAGTAATGGTTACCGTATCTGCTGCTGCCACTTCACAACCCCGACCGTTTGAAACCACTAAAGTATATTTTCCTGCCTCTGTAGCCTGAAATACAGAATCATTGCTGCGAGGAATGCTGTTGCCATCGAGGAACCATTCATAAGTAGCGCCGTTAGTTTGAGAACTGCGGAGTGTAAGTTGATCACCCTCGCATATGGTATGCGCTCCTGCCGGTCTGATGGTTGGTTGTTGCAAAGCGTTTACATAAAGAGTATCGCTGGATTCACAACCGCTAAAGCTATTTACAACCGCCACGTATTCTGCAGGAGAAAGCACCAGTAAGGTGTCAACCAGTTCCACTTCGTATTTGAGAACGTAGTTTTTGGCATTGTCAGACATGTACAAATTACCTGCAGAGTCCAAACATACACCGGTAACATTAGGCGTTGGTCGAGCACCCATGGAATGATCGGCGATCGTAACCCCCGCCCTGGCGTTGGCCTGCCAGAAAACAACACGGAAGTTACCTCCTTCGGCTATATACATATTTCCGAGACCATCGACATATATCCCGTTAGGACTGTTCAGCTGGCCGCTTCCGAAGCCTGCAGTGCCATCTCCGGCAACGGTTGCACCAGTGCTGGCTCCGTTATCCCATTTCTGAACCCGATGGTTGTTTTTATCAGCTACATAAAGATTTCCTGATTTGTCGAGATGCACACCCCAAGGTTGGTTCAGTTGATTAGCACCATTCCCTGCGGTTCCGTTACCGGCGATTGTTACCCCGGAACTTGCACCTACTGACCATTTTTGCACGCGATGATTACCTGCGTCGGCGACTATTACAGTGCCATCTTCGGTAGCAAACACGCCTGCGGGATTATTGAGTTGATTATTGCCTGTTCCGGAGGTACCGTTGCCCGCAACTGTAGTACCTGAGGTGGCACCTGGTGCCCATTTCTGTACCCGATGATTCCCGGCATCACTGATATACAAATTGCCAATGCTGTCTAGGAAAACATCTGAAGGACTGTTTAACTCGGTCGCGCCACTACCTGCGGTGCCTGTACCGGCTACAGTTACACCACTGGTCGCACCGGGAGCCCATTTTTGTACTCTATGGTTTGACTTGTCGGCTACGAAAACGTTTCCGGAACGATCGATCCAGATACCCGAAGGCCCTTGTAACTGGTCAGTACCAACACCTGCTGTCCCGGTACCGGCCACCCTTTTGAAAGCAGTTGCCCAGGTAGCATCATATGATTGCAAGACATTACCGTTTTCGTACCAAACTATGTTTTGGGGAGCCATTCCCGCTACCGCACGAAGCACAACAGGTAGCTCACACGGACTATTGGTGTTATAAGCCTCACGGTTGATTACTACATTGCATTGCGCTTTTATATCGCCATAAAAAGCAGTAGTCGTTAATAATACACTTAGAATTAAGGAGCATTTCTTCATAAAATTGCTGTTAATTTGTTGATGGTAAAAATAATTAATAATACGCCGGAGTACTGTGAGCGTTTTCACTGATAATTATTTTGCTAATATAATAAAGTGTGAATGATGTGGAATGTGTTTGCGTGCGGCGATTACCTCTTAATAGGCCGATTATACGCATTTGCTCCATATTTCTATTCAGTTCACTTATTTTTGGAGTAAAGGGCTGCGTGTAAAAGAAACCGCGTTGCGCTCCATAACCAATTCCGGCTCCCATGATTAGATTTGTCCTTTTTCTCTGCCTATTGCTTGCCGGAGCAGAGGGTGTTAACGGACAGGTACGATCGGGGCATTTGTCCGGAGATGTGGGGACTCGATACTTGCTGGCTCCTGAATTTCAGGATACCGGTTTTCTGATGAAGGAGATCAGAGATGCTTATCAGCTCGGAAGATTGAACCCTGATAGCGCCATCAGCCTATTGCATACCTACCTTATTGAAGCCAGAAAACATGGATATTTACCTGCGGAAATCAATATGCTGATAAGTCTTGGCATTCTACAATCAGCCAAAGGCCGGTATTCCCGTTCGCTGGAGTATTATAGGGGTGGACTTGCACTAGCTGCTGTGGCTGATGATTTGAAAGCTCATTTACCGGTACTGTACAACAATATTGCTAATTCCTTCCGCTTTATGGGTAGGTATGAGTCTGCCTTGCAGTATTATTATTATGCAATAGCCACCTCTAGTCAATACCCGGGCAACTTATCGACCAGTCATCTATACAACAATATGGCCAGTCTGCTGCAGCAAACCGGCAGACAGGATCAGGGATTTGAATATCTGAAAATTGCGGAACGCACAGCGATAAAGGAGCATAATTTAAAGATCTTGGCGGGGGTCCTTGTGAATAAGGGAGTATATTATGCTCATGCCGGAAATTGGGACAGCAGCGAGGCTTCTTTCCGGAGAGCGAAATCTATCGCCGAAGAACTGGATTCCGATAATTTGCGAAGCAATGTCCTGAGCAATCTCGGCACATTGTACTTAATGCAAGAGCGGCCAGAAAAAGCCTTGAAAATGATGCAGGAGTCGATTTCATACATCGACCGGTTGGATGTCTATTATAGAAATGGGGTAAGAATCGCTCTGGGGGAGGTCTATACGGAGTTGCAACAATATGAGGCGGCGGAAGCCGTTTTAAAACAGGCTTTAAAGAATGCAGAGGAAAGTGGTTTGAAGGCCGATTTGTATGAAATATCACTTATTCTGTCGAAACTTTATGCTGCTCAGTCTCGCTTTGCAGATGCATATTACTATCGGGATCGGGCTGCGGAAATCAACGACAGTCTGTCGGGAGTCTCCGTATCGAACCGCTTATCGGCTCTGGAAGTAAGATACCGGACTGTAGAGAAGGATCGGCAGATACTGCAGCAACAGTTACTTATAGAGAGGCAACATGTCCAATTACGCGAGCAACAAGTATGGATCCTGATATCGGCGATTTGTGTATTGTTAGTGATCATAGGCCTTGCTGTTGTCTATCTCTATTATCGACAAAGACAACGTAGACAGAACCAGCAGCTTAAATTGCTGCAACAGGAGCAGGAGATCGGTCAGCTCAAGGCGATGATGAAGGGAGAAGAGCAAGAGCGTACCCGTATAGCCCGGGATCTACATGATGGAATAGGAGGAATGTTGGCAGCTATCAAGATGCATTTGGCCGCCATTAAGAAGCAATTTTCCGATCCGGTGGCCATTCCCGAATTGGAAGAGGTGATGCAGATGGTTGCTGATACAGCAAGAGAAGTAAGACAGACCTCGCATAATCTGATGCCTGATGTTTTACTGAGGTACAGTTTGCCCGATGCACTCCGCATCTATTGCGATCATATCAATGTTCATGACCAATTACAGATAGACCTTCAATTTTATGGCAATTTAGAGGAAATGGAACCATCAGTTGCGTTGTCTATTTACCGAATGGTGCAGGAGTTAATTCAAAATATTTTGAAACACGCTCAGGCGAGTCAAGCTGCCGTGGTTATTCGAGAACATGCAGGAGCCTTGAGTATCATTGTGGAGGATAATGGAAAAGGTTTTAAGTCAGACGGAAATACAGGTCTTGGACTGCAGCAGATCCGGAATAGGGTACAGGCCCTGCGGGGATTCTTTGAGGTAGAATCTAAAGAAGGGTCGGGAACAACGGCTTGTATTGAGTTGGAATTGCTTAATTTAGAGGAAGATAATCAACCCACAGTTTGACAGCACAGCAGGATTTAGTTTATGCAGATTAAAATTGCCATAGCCGATGATCATCCGATGGTGATTAAGGGTCTTCAGCAGATGTTGGCCGGATATCCGGAGATTACTCTTCAGGATACCTATAGTGATGGAGAGACCTTGTTGGCAGGACTGGATCAACGAGAGCCCGATGTCTTATTGTTAGACATCCAGTTACCGGGTCAAACCGGCGATGAATTGGTGCCGGTGATATTAAAAAAGCATCCCGGGATCAGTATTCTCATGTTAACCAATTTTGACAGTACGCTGTATGCGGGAAATGCACTTCGCAGAGGAGCTTTGGGATACTTGCTTAAAACTGCCGATGAAGATGCTTTAATAACCGCTATTCACACGGTATTTAAAAAGCAACAGTATCTGGAGCCTTCGATGCAAGAGAAAATTGACAGGCAGCATACAAGGATGAAATATGAGTTGAGGACCAAAACCGCGCTCACCATTAGGGAGAAGCAAATTCTGCAACTGATCATCAACGGTTATACCGGTCAGGAAATCGCCGATGAATTACATATAGGATTCAGGACAGTAGAGAATTATCGTTTCAATATTCTGCTCAAATTAGAGGTTAAGAATACAGCCGCATTAGTTAAAAAGGCGCTGACATTAGGACTGGTAGAGTAAGTCCTAAT
>CAZWPF010000117.1:0-7461 GCA_964636205.1 uncultured Chitinophagaceae bacterium
CATTTCATTTCTGCAGTGTATTTCTGACCCTCTAACAGGTAGGTATATCCGCCGGTAACAGCCCCGGTAACACTGTCCAAAATCCCCTGACCAGCCTCTATCACAAAACTACTATCCAAATGAAACTGAGCGCGGATTTTAAATGTATAACGTCCCGAATATTCACATGTTAGGGCAACTGGCTGACCGGCTAACCCTTCAATATGTAGCACTTGTACACTATCTGCCTCTCGCACCAAAATCTCATAGACTCGCTCAGCGATTACAAATCCCGTATCCGCTACCTTTTCCTCTACCCTCCAACTACCGGAAAATTTCTTATTCCAGCGCTGATCACACTGCTCCCCCTCATAACCCATCAAACAAACACAATTGCCATCTACACATAAACCTTCATTAAAACACACTACGTCCCGGCATCGCTCCCGAACACAGGAAACTCCTAAAATCACTAATCCAATTAATAATATTGCCGTTAAACGCATGTGCAACGAATTTTAATCATTCTTTCTCTTCCCGAAAGTCTCTAAACCAGGTAAAAATACGCACCGATCTGAACTAATATCCCAATGGCATAACCCAACCAAATTTCACCCGGCTTATGTGCTCCTAAAGCCAATCGAGCAGTCCCTACCAAACCCGCAATCACCATCGCTGCAAATAAAGGCACCTGCATATTAATGGGATTGAGAAACATCAACACTACCACAATGCCCAAAATACTTCCGGCCGCAGAGGTATGCATACTCACTTTATAAAATATACTTACCATAAACACGAGTATGATCCCCCAAAAATTACCCAACAACAGAACTTTCAATACAAAGGGCATATCCGTACCCGATGCCACCTGGTATGCCCAAAAATAAAAGATCATACTCGCCATCAACGGGATCACCCTATCCTTAGAACGATACATGTGTATGCTCTCAATAAACCCTAAGGCCTTGAGCAAAACCACTACCAGCAAAGGCAATAACAGGGTATTAATCGATACCATTGCCAACCATCGCCAACGGATCACATCCGGCACATGGGCAAAATTCACCGGAGCCAGTTTATACAAGGCATAAACCATCATCACCGGTATAAACAGTGGATGTAACAGATAAGAAATTATCTGTGCGGGTATAGCCTTAATGCCTCTAACCCCCTCTCTGCCGACCTTTTCCTCAGTCGCTTGCTCACTGGAATTCGGACGTGTATTCATCGATCTTCAAAATTAGACGATAACCAATGGGTGAGTTCCTCGATACTCATGCCTTTTCTTTGCGCATAATCCGCAAGCTGATCACGAGTTATTTTACCTATACCAAAATAAATACTTTCGGGATGACTGAAATACCAGCCACAAACCGCAGAAGCAGGATACATAGCCAGGGATTCTGTCAGCTCTATTCCCGCATTTTTCGTCACATCCAACAACGCAAATAACTTTCGCTTTTCTGTATGATCAGGACAAGCCGGGTAACCCGGGGCTGGGCGAATGCCTTGATAGTTTTCTCGAATTAATTCTTCAATCCCTAAATTTTCATCAGCTGCATATCCCCAGTATTCCTTACGAGTTCGCCAATGCAATACCTCCGCAAATGCCTCCGCCAACCTGTCGGCCAAAGCCTGGAGCATGATTTTGTTATAATCGTCGTGGTCTTCAATAAACCTTTGCAAATAGGGTTCAATACCATGTATACCAACGGCAAAAGCTCCCATATAATCAGGCTCACCCGGCCTGATAAAATCTGCCAACGAAAAACTTGGTTGTCCGGCAGCCTTTTTAATTTGTTGTCTCAAAAACTCTAAATTCACCATTGCTCCCCCCTCCTGGTCTTTAACTACCACCGTATCCGGAGCCGTTTTCTCCACTTCCCAAAATCCAACCACGCCCTTAGCGGTCAGCCACTTTTCCTCAATAATTTTATCCAACAATGCATTGGCATCTTCAAATAATTTGCGAGCTTCTTCTCCCACACGCTCATCCTGAAGTATATCAGGGTATTTGCCTCTCATTTCCCATGAAATAAAGAACGGCCCCCAATCGATAAACCGACGAATCTCATTCAAATCATAATCATCAAATTCCTTTACACCCAACACGTTGGGCCTTGGGGGTTGGTATCCCTCCCATTTTATCGGCATCGCATTTTGTTGTGCCTCTGCAAAGCTGATATACTGCTTCACCGATTGTTTATTCGCATAATCCTGACGGAGTTTTTCGTACTCCACTTCAGTTGATTTCAAAAATGCATCCTTAGTCGTTGGGTTCAACAAGTTGCCGGCGATGGATACACTTCGGCTTGCATCCAGTACATGCACCACGCCGTTGTCATATTCCGGTGCAATCCTCAATGCAGTATGGGTTCGGGATGTTGTCGCTCCTCCAATTAACAAGGGAATATTCATGTTTCTTCGCTTCATCTCCCTTGCCACATGTACCATCTCGTCCAGGGAAGGTGTAATTAACCCACTTAATCCAATCATGTCTACCTGCTCGCGTTCGGCGGCATCCAAAATTTTATCTGCAGGCACCATTACTCCCAAGTCAATGATTTCATAACCATTGCATGCCAAAACTACGCCTACAATATTCTTTCCTATATCATGCACATCTCCCTTTACGGTAGCCATCAATATTCGGGCCGCCCCCTCATTCTCGAGCTGGGGATGCTTCAATTTTTCCTCTTCAATAAATGGTAACAGCCAGGCCACACTTTTTTTCATTACCCGGGCACTCTTTACCACTTGTGGCAAAAACATTTTACCGCTTCCAAACAGATCCCCTACGATATTCATGCCATCCATCAATGGGCCCTCAATTACTTCCAAGGGCTTTGCAAATTGTAATCGTGCCTCCTCTGTATCTTGATCGATATAATCGGCAATCCCGTTCACCAATGCATGTTTCAGTCGCTCCACTACCGGCAGGGATCGCCAAGCATCGTCTTTTTTCTGTTCCTTGCCTTTGGATTTAACCGTCTCGGCATAGCTGACTAATCTCTCCGTGGCTTCAGGATGCCGGTTCAACACAACATCCTCACACAATTCTCTCAACCGGGGTTCGATCTCGTCGTAAATCTGTAATTGACCCGCATTGACGATACCCATGTCCATCCCCGCCTTGATAGCATGCAAGAGAAAGACGCTATGCATCGCCTCTCTCACCGTATCATTCCCCCTGAATGAGAAGGAGATATTACTTACGCCACCACTTACTTTTACCAATGGCATTTTCTGCTTGATAATCCGCGTCGCTTCGATGAAGTCCACAGCATAATTATTATGCTCTTCGATACCAGTGGCTATTGCAAAAATGTTAGGATCAAAAATGATATCCTCCGGTGCATAACCTACAATTTCTGTAAGTATTTTGTAGGCTCGTTCGCATATCGCAACTCTGCGCTCCAGGGTGTCTGCCTGACCTTCTTCATCGAATGCCATGACTACAACTGCAGCACCATAACGCTTACATATTTTAGCATGATGGATAAAAGCGACTTCGCCCTCTTTAAGCGAAATCGAATTGACAATTGATTTTCCCTGAACGCATCGGAGTCCCGCTTCGATAATTGAAAATTTGGACGAATCCAGCATAATGGGAATCTTGGCGATATCCGGCTCGCTTTGTATCAAGTTCACAAAGTTGGTCATCGCCTCTTCGCCATCCAGAAGGGCATCATCCATGTTGATATCGAGGATCTGTGCTCCATTCTCCACTTGTTGTCGGGCTACAGAGAGTGCCTCCTCGAATTTTCCTTCACGAATTAATCGGGCAAATTTCTTGGAGCCGGTGACGTTGGTTCTTTCGCCCACGTTCACAAAATTGGTTTCCGGTCTAATCACCAGAGGCTCCAGTCCGCTGAGACGCAGAAACGGTTGAATACTAGACATTTTTATAAAATAGTGTAAAACAGTTGGAACAAAGGTATAAAGTCAGAGAGACATTTTGATTATTACATCCTTTAGCTCTGAGTATTCATCACCGCTCCGGCATGGTACCTGTCTTAACCGCCAACGACTTAGGGATTCAGCGACAATTCCTGTTGGCGCATTAAATACTTCCCCAGTACATCAAACTCCAGATTCACCCGCTTTCCCGGACGCATGTCCTGCAAATTGGTATGTTCGATTGTATAAGGAATAATAGTAACACTAAATGCATCACGGGTCACATCAAAGACTGTCACACTAACACCATCCAAACAAATTGAACCCTTTTCGATCATCAGGGGAGCAAATTGGGCAGGAAATTCAAAACGCATGATATGACTCCCCTCTCTTTCCTCCACGAGCAGACATTTACCGGTTGTATCCACATGTCCTTGCACAAAATGCCCGTCCAATCGATCACCTAATTTCAAGGCCCGCTCCAAATTGATAAGATTCCCTTCCTCCCAATCCGAAAGATTGGTCTTAGCCAAGGTCTCTTCTACGGCCGTCACTCTATATTTACTCCCATTTACAGAAACAACTGTCAAGCATACGCCATTGTGGGCTACCGACTGGTCAGGTTTGAGCTCAGGCGCCATACCCGCATCAATCCAAAAATCTACCCCTGACCCGTTGGGTGCAACCTCTAACAGTACCCCTGTTTGTTCTATAATACCTGTAAACATAATTGCAAAGCTATTGCTTAACTGCGGTTCCACGATGATGTCTCAAACCGGTCAATCCGCTACTCACTGTAAGATCCAGTTTCAGATAGCTGGAATCGCCAACAGTGAGGCGCATAGAGCCAAACATGGTATCCAGCGGACTGCAAAAAGGCTGACCTTCAATAAATAAACTATCTGAAGAAACATTATAAAACCGGTCGGCAAGAAAGAAAAGAGTATCCGGACCGCATAGATTGACAAGTCCGATCTTTTTTCGTGTAAGCGAGTAGATATCGAAATACACGGTTCTAATTCCCAAGGTATCCAATTCATCGCTAGCAGAATAAATAGAATCCACCAGCATATACCGCCCCGCGAGAATATCTGCGGGATAATAACATGCGGCGCTGTCAGGCCTTCCCGGAAAATCCCAATTATAATTCACTGCCTCGGGATCATTACAAAATGGCCGGTCTAGACGCTCATCTTCAGGTCCGTACTTATCATTGTACTTTCCACAAGCACTAAGCATACACAAAGAAGTGATGATAAATAAGATACGACTAACCATGGGCAATTGTAACTTTGCTAAATATTTGCTAAACTAAATCAATCCGTCACTGCAATCTTCCTCAAAAATATCCATAATCCCTGAAATATTTGATAAGATAAGAAATATTACTTAACTTTGCAGTCCTTAAAAAAATTCAGACCAAAAAGGGGGTATACCAAACTTATGCTGATTATCGATTCTAAAGATTGCGAAAACATAGACAAGGCACTCAAGAAGTACAAAAAGAAGTTCGAGAAAGCGCGCACATTGATGCAATTGCGTAATCGTCAGTCTTTTACAAAGCCTTCAATTAAGAAACGCACTCAGAAATTGAAAGCTATTTATCGCCAGCAGATCCTTTCAGGCAAGATAGAATTATAAGTCTTACTGCCTTAAGCATTAGAATTTCTGAATTCTTTTCGAATTCAGATAAATGCGAGTGAAAAAGTTGTGCCCTGTAATGTAATATTGTATATTTACATTACAGGGCATTTTTGATTATGGCAGGGACATGGCAAACAGACTTTATTAATTATCTGCGCTACGAAAAACGAAGCTCTGCCCATACTGTGGTTGCCTACCGTCGTGATTTAGAGCAGTTTGCCCAATTTCTGAAGCAACAGTTTGATCTGGACAATGATGTAGAGGTTACTCATTTCCACCTTCGTTCTTGGTTGGCGGACCTTCGGGAACAGGGTTTATCTCCCAGGAGTCTCAATCGAAAAAAATCTTCTCTTCAGGCTTATTACAGATATCTGCAGCGCCAGCAGCGTATATCAGTAAACCCTACCCGGCCATTACACGCTCTTCGTACATCTGAGCGTTTGCCGGAATATCTAAAGGAGCAGGAAACCGAACATTTATTGGAGCATATTGATTTTGGAACGGATTTCTCCGGACTTACCGAAAGGTTGATATGTGAATTGCTGTACCAAACCGGTATTCGTCGTAGTGAGCTCCAATTCCTTCGTGAAAATGATATCGAATGGCCACTCAAACAAATCAGAGTTTTAGGAAAAGGCAATAAAGAAAGGCTGATTCCGATAAGTGATCAACTACTCGATTTACTACGTCATTATATCGCTGAAAAGCGAAACCTCCCTGAATCAAATAATAACTACCTCTTGGTGATGCCCTCGGGCCGTCCCCTTTACGCAATGTATATTTATCGAACCGTCAAAAAGTATTTGTCTATCGCATCAACTTTATCCAAAAGAAGTCCTCATATTTTGAGGCACAGTTTTGCGACTCACCTTTTAAACAATGGCGCCAATATTCAGGCTATAAAAGATCTCTTAGGTCATAGTAGTCTTGCCGCCACACAGGTGTACACGCATAATAATGTGGAAAAACTGCTGGAGATTCACCGAAAGAATCATCCTCGCGGTTAATGAATATTATTTTTTTAACCATAAAATGTGCCACTATGAACGTGCAAATTCAAACCGTGCACTTTGATGCCGACAGCAAACTCATTGACCATGTAAGTCAGAAGGTCGAGAAACTGAAGACTTTTCATGACAAAATCATTAGCGTAGAGGTCTATCTCATTCTCGACAATTTGGCTCACCAAATCAAGGATAAGATTTCAGAAATCAAAGTTTATGTCCCGGGACATTCCTATTTCGTAAAATTTTCCAGCAAGACTTTTGAAGAGTCCTTCAGCACTGCCTTCAACAGCATGGTGAATCAAATGAAAAGACGAAAAGAAAAACTGCAACCTGCATAATCGCCCCAATCGTGAAGATAACGAAAGAGGTTGCCTAACTAGGTAGCCTCTTTTTAATGGATAAAATTTCGGCGATTGAATTTGAAACCAACCGGTCCATAACCATGAAATCCGGATTCACGACATCGAACTCAGCTTTTGCAAGGCACAAAAAAAGCCCACAACTGATGTTGTGAGCTAGATTCGTCGGGAAGACAGGATTCGAACCTGCGACCCCCTGGTCCCAAACCAGGTGCGCTACCGGCCTGCGCTACTTCCCGAAAGAAACCCGCCATTGGGTCGACGGCTAAACCGGGTTGCAAAGGTAATCATTTATTCCAATCCTGCACAGATTTTTTTGGTGCGCATTCAAGAATTAGTTTTGCACCCATTCAAGCGTTATGAATCGAACAATCCGCACCTACCTCGCAATTGCACTCTTTACCTTTCCCATTGCGGCTTCCGCACAACATGAGGACACTTTGACCGACACTCAAAAAATTACAGCATTACCTTATTACAGTTATCGAAAAGGACTTGGTATAACGTCTCCAGACAGCCTTTACCAACTCAATGTTCGTTTCAGGATTCAAAACCGTGTCAGCTATACA
>CAZWPF010000118.1:0-7333 GCA_964636205.1 uncultured Chitinophagaceae bacterium
CGTCTTTGTTATTATCAAGGTCGTCGTCTTCGTGCATTGTTCTGAGACAACCCCCACACATACTGCCGTTTATACCAGATACGCTCCGGCTGGGCTATACAAAAGAGCAGTTGGACTGGTGTGCGGCGAACGAAGCGATGATCTATAATTTCTTTATCCGCGAAAACCTGCTGTACGAGACCAATTGGCAGAAGACCCTCCGCTATGTGAATGATGGACCTACCAGTACGGGAATGCCGGCAGAAAGTCCGGGGAATATCGGTAGCTGGCTGGGATTAAGGATTGTGGAAGCCTACATGAAGCGCAATCCGGAATTGTCGCTCACGGATTTGCTGGAAATTGAAAACGGCCAAAAAATCCTACAGGATGCAAAATACAAGCCAAGATAACAGTTCATCCTGGCTTGTGCTTATACTATCGGATTAATGTGACGTCGCCTTGTATCTGTTTGTGCTGTCCGTCTGGCAATACGAAGCTCACGAAATAGAAATAAACCCCGACGTCTGCCTGTGTGCCGTTAAATGTGCCGTCCCAGCCTTCTCGTACATCTGTTGTCTGAAAAACGAGCTGGCCGTAACGATTGAACACCTTAAATTCCAGAAGTTTCTCAAACTTTCTGTTCACAAGACGGAACACATCATTCTTTCCATCACCATTCGGTGTAAATGCATCTGGAAGGTCGGCAATTGAATGATGAACCACATCTACAAAAATATCTTCCACATTCAGACAGCCGAAATGATCCAAGCCAGATATTGTAAAACGTGTGGGCACTAATGGAGACACCAGTGGTGCTGTATGATCGCTCATTGACACAATGGCATGTATCGGCGCCCACGTTATTTGACCACCTCCGGTTAGTTCCGCATATAGCTGAATGGTATCGCCATAATGAATCGTAGTATCACTGGAAAGGCGTGAAAAACCAGCAGGATCGATAATATGGATCTCAAAGCTATCGATTGAAGTGCATCCTGCAACCGCAGTTGTTGCAGAAACCTTCTTGACATAGACTCCCGGGACTGCAAAGAATTTATTGTCGGGGGCGTGGTCATTCCTGAGTCCTTCTGAGGGAGACCATCGATACGTCAGGTCAATCGAGTCGGGCTGTGCATATATAGTTAGCGCCAAAGAATCAACAAGGCATATAGGTTCTGGGTTAGGAAGTTTCAATTTTGGATAAGGCTCTATGACATGATGATAACGCGCCGTACGGGGCGGGCAGGTAGCTGGAGCGCCAGGTTGAAATACCGTGATACCAAATGTTGTATTTCGGTTGATCGCCCGCGTCTCTATTTTTGTCGTGTGTGGGTCGACGATCATACTGACCGGAGTCCAGGCATAGTTGAGTGTGGTATCAATTTCTGCCTCTATGATAGCGACAGCTCCCGGGCAGGTGGTATCCGGAGGTGTCAACATCTTTACATAAAGCGAATCATAAATCCACACCGTATCTCTGGAAACAATATCATCCTCATATGATTCTGAACAGAAACACGGCTTAAGCGTGGTAATGACCACGTGTTTAGGGTTTGGCTCAGACGCCTGCGTTAGCAACAAGCCTTTGACATTAAGCGATGCAGACATTTGTCCGGGCGGGATTACGATCGAATCCGCAATAAATTCGTAATCCCTACCATTCTCGGCATCACCTTCAATGATTAGCCGTACCACCTCTGGTTCGCTGGGCGATGTATTACGTGTGAAATGGAGCACTGCAGGCAAACACCCTCTCACAGTGTGAATTCGCGGTTCATTGGCACCGCCTCCGGTTTTTATATCAACATCGACCGCGTGGTGCAGATCGTAGTCAAATTTAAACGAGATATTATCTACCATGGACAACCCATTCATCTTTGTAGGAGCATATGATCCGGGAGTCACTGGGAAGGCCTGCGTTGCCGCACATACCGACTGATATACCACGCCATCGGGATCCATTCGAGCTACGCCGGGATGATAGTGATCGTCCTCCAACGAGCCGAAAAATGTGGCAAATAATAACCCCTTAAATTGAGGTTTGAATGCTGCAAAGTATAGCCGTCTTGGATCCGACTGTATGGCATCTGGTGTTACCGGAGCACCGATGTGCAGGCCACCTGCAATCACAGCAACCAGAATATTGCCACACTTGTCCACCATCAGGGCCGTAGGCACCGCCGTCCAAGTATTCGTTCCGGTTCGCGTGGAGGCAAGCGATATGGATAAATCGGGATCGAACTTGTGGATGAAGACAGGGCCGTTGACCACAGCGCCGTCGGCTGCAGTAGTGGTTATGGGGTAATCTCCAGAAGTTCTCCCGGCAATATAGATATTGCCACTACAATCAAAACTTACCCTCATTGCAATATCGTCTTCACTGGTCCCAATGTAAGATGCAGATACAATCTGATAGTTAGCTGCATCTACTACGATTGCAAAACCATCTGCTTTACCGCCGTGTAATGGCTTATAGGCTGCACTTGTAGTGGGCAATTGTTCACTTTGAGTGAATCCTGCAACTACTATTCGATTTGTGATCGGATGAAACTCAATACCAATACCGCCGTCCCACCGGTCACCACCAAAAAAAGTTCCGTATCGCATCACACTCAAATCACTCGACAACTGGAAGAGTACGGCGTCTTGCCAGTCAGAAAAATTCCGTTGATAGGCATTAGCAGTTACAGGGAAATCTTGCGATTCTGTATTCGATGTCACCCATACATTACCCTCATCATCGAAGGCAACGTCGACTGGGTTAATCGGATTTTCGGAGTCACCAATACTTACATAATTTACCGAAGATCCAATCATCAGCGCTTCCCGATTTGATCCGCCCACATAGGTACAGGCAAGCAGTGTAGATCCATCGCCGGAAAACTTGGCAATATAAATATCCGATGAACCACGGAGGCTTTGTTGATACGCCCCAGGCGTCACTGGCAGATTAGCGTTCGTAGTGTTACCCGCCAGGACAATTTCTCCTTCGTTGTTAATCCGAAGGGTATTGGGCTGAGTGTTGCCCACACCAGACCCACCGAAGAATGTACCAAAGAGCAACTGAGAGCCATCGGAATTCAATTTACTCATAGCAGTAGTCCACTCCAGTCCGGGGAATGCTATCTGATACGCGCCGGTGGTAACTGGCCATCCGGGATCGGTTGACAAGACGGCGATATACGCATTCCCGTCGTTATCGTAAGCTGTGGAATGAGCATATTTTGGACCAAAACCTGCACCACTGTACGTAGAAAATACCAGATTCGGATCAATAACAAGCGGCAAACCGGCATCAAAGCCATTGGGGAACTGAAATGATAAAGTTCCATCAGCATCCAACTTATACTCACTTAAGACTGTGACTTTCTTCCCATCTATCCACTGATAGGTATAAGGTGCCAGTTCACGGACCTCATTGACGGAAGTCTGAATGATCAAGTCTCCGTTGCTCGCTATGCGCGGAGTGACGCCTTCAAACGATAAGCGGATCTGACCCGGATCGGAACCGGGTGCTACAACAAAATCGTACTTGACCGAGTTGTTTTGAGCGCCGTACAATACAAAATCAATTCCCGGATATACTTCGCGTTGCGCAACACCGCCAAACACGCCCACCTTTCCCTTCCATCGCGAAGAGTCGCGTCCAAAAAAATAGTTATGGTAATAAGGTTTTCGGTCAAATGGCTCGAACCTGTCAGATCTTCCTCCAAGGAACCGAACGTTATACGAATGAAATCGCACGACCTCATCGACGAGGTCGTGCGATTGCTCCATTGATCCGCACACATGCCATTTGTTCAGATCGTCGAAACTTACAAAATTATACACTATCCCCGCTTCCGTCAAAAACATCACCCCGCCTGGTATCTCTGCCTTATAACGTGCAGCTTCTGTCCATTGACCCAAATTCTCAATAAAGTCAATAGCGGTTGATTGCTGTACGTCTACAGCCGGGTAAGTACCCTGATTAGTATGCGACCATACGACAGTGGGGCAAGAAAGCAGGTGGGCTACCCAACACCATAATACCGTCAATTGAAAGCGTACGTTCATAACTCAGACATTGAAACAAAATACCGAAAAATCCGGTGTGATGGATGAGCGCTAATAAGCGAAATAATCTGGAGGAGAGATCAACATCCCTCACTCCAGACCTGGACTTTAAGCTATTGTTTTACAAATGATTTTCTGAACACGGCCGACCCTTCTTCGAGAACGACAAAATAAAGTCCGCTGGCCAGACTGGAAACATCTATCCGAACCCGGTATCCATGCATAGCTGTCTGTTGCAATAAAACCTGTCCCAATGGGTTTACGACCCGGATAATGGCGTCCTTCATCAACACATTGGTCTGTACATTCAGCTGATTAGCCGCAGGGTTCGGGTATACATCCACTGTGGCGAAACGTTGGTACACTTGGTCGGAAACAGAAGAGACACTCTCCACCGCTACACAATCAGACGTATCGGTACATCCGCCTATGTCGATTACCACAGCGTAGCTTCCCGCTTCTTTTGCGATAAAATCCTGGCCGGTAGCACCCGGAATGAGCGTATTGGCTCCACAGTCGATCCACTGATAGCTGTCTGCGGGCACGGAACTCAGTGTATTTTTGTCCTTCGTAACGGTTGCTGTTGGTACAGGTTCTACTGTAAGGTTTAACACCACTGTACTATCACATCCACTTTGATTGGTGTATTTGAACAGATAAATTCCTGACTGGCTAATTACCGAATCGATATAGGTAAATGAGCCGCATCCAAATTCCGTCAGGTTAGTAACCGGGCTTGTGTGGCCGATTTCCAAATCATATGTTATACTGCTGTCGCAACCCGCGGCATTGCTATAATTTTGAGTGTAAATACCCGTTTGATAGTAGGTGACACCATTAAAGGATACAGAGTCGCAATACACTCCGGTAACGAGAGAGTTTACAGTGCTTTGATTCACAGTGAGTGTCAGCCTTACAATACTATCGCATCCGCCTCCGAGGGCAAAAGTATCGTTGTAATTACCGGAAGCAGTATACAATTTACCATTAAACCGAATGCTGTCGCATGTTACTACGGCGGTGTCTGTAATTACATTGCAGTTCTCATAAAATTTGGCCACAAAGAAATCAGTCGAGTTACGGTTGCGTGGCCCACCTATGTGTACTGCCGTATCATTTCCATAGCTAAAACTCACCAACTTGTTGTTCAGGTGCCCTACATTACCGGTGATGTAAATACCTTTCGAATCATCCACGTACATGCCGGCGGGAATATCTCCTTCCCTTGTGCCCACTACCTTTCCCCATATGTCGGCTCCGGTTGAAGAATATTTTGCCAAGTAAAGCGCCTGCTTGGTACTAGTCAGTACGTCAGATCCAAACGTGATTGTACCCGAAAAATATCCGTATACGTACAAGTTATTGTATTCATCAAACCGGACGTCCCCTACTCTGTCATATTGATTCGCGGCCCCGATACTGTGTCCCCATTTAAACTTCGCATCTTCATCCAACACCACCAAATAACCAGCGAACTCGCCACTGAAGGGTACGGAAGATCCAAAAGCAGCGACAATATTACCAGTAGACTGCCCCGGATTAAAATGAATGGAATCTGCAAAAGAACCTCCCAGCGCAATGCTATTATCCTTGTCGACGGACAACGCCGTCAAATCATCGTTTCTGGCACCTCCGTACTGCCGTCCCCACACGAACGTACCGTCATTTTTATACTTGGCGACAAATATATCCATGGTGCCATTATTAGAAGCAAGGCTTCCTGATGGGAATACAATCGAGCCATTGTTGGTGCCTGCAACTATAATATTATTATTGGCGTCGACGGCTATACGTTTCCCGTCCTGAATTAACGTACCACCGATACCATTTGCCCATAGCAGAATGCCATCCGAATTGTATTTCGCCAGAAAACAGTCCTCGTAATCGTTAGCACCCGGTAAATTAAATGTTGTTCCCCTCGGGTTAAAATTGGCACCGCCGTAATACCTGCCCGTGATATACACATTGCCCTGATTGTCTGTCACGACATCGTTTGTAGTCGCGTCTGAAATGGCTACTACCCATTTGAAGGATCCATTATTTCCGCTATACTTAGCAAGAAACCCACCGTATTTGGCAACCCTGCCGGCGCTACTTAAGTCCTTATCAAAATCAGCGTTATCGCCATGATACCCTACTACGTACACATCTCCCTGATTATCGGTAGTCACCCCATAGGATTCATCGTAACCGGTGCCTCCGATACTGATGACCCACTGAAACACACCGGTCGAAGAATATTTCGCGAGGAATCCCTGGAATGCGGTTGCGCTACCCGGCACGGTAACGGTTGTACTATTGAGGCCAAAATGTGCGGTTTCCTGAAAACCTCCGACAACGAACACGTTGCCGTCCTTGTCCGTAGTCACCTGATGTCCCTGGTCAACCCGATTGCTACCAGCAACCCATGCCCAATCCCACAACAGATTTTGCGCACTCACATGCTGATTCCAGCAGGTAAGGCCTATAGCGATAAAACATGCCAGGCTGGCTTGTTTACCCCAGTTGAAAAAAGAGTAGAAGAATTTTCGATAACTTTTGTAATTATTCCTTTGCATAAAATGAATTTTAGAAGATGAAAACTATATAGAGATTGCGTCACTTCAACGGCTCGGGTTTTACATATAATCCAGAGGCCTGACCATTAGACGGATACATCCAGTTGGTTACACCTTTGTTATTGCGCTCCACAAGTGAGTCTGCATCCGGATGGCTATCTACCAAAGCTTCCATCTGCTTCTGATCATTCCGGTTACGCACCAGTAACACCAATGCTACAATAAGCGCTATTCCTCCAACGATACAGCACAACATCAGTGGAAGGCTGGACGAATTCAAAAAACGATTTACACGCATCTTCTCTGGATAAAACAAAAGTATTTTCTAAAACTCGGCGAAAAAGACAGGGAAACACTGATTTAATAATTCCTTATATATCCTTTGGTCATCTGTGGGGGGTAATAATAAAGGTTAATTAACCACTACAAGAGAAAGACTATTGAAAACTAAAGAATTATAAAAAAGTGCGAAAAATGCACTGGCTGAAAAAGGCTATTTTGCCCGGTGTAAATTTTAATGGATTTTAACCCAATCTTTATATTTCAGGTTGAATTTCAATAAACAGCACCCTGAAATTTTAATTAAACGTTTGAACTGGCCGTAAAATTTTAATCCAGATTCACACATTCCCACAAAGCAGCAAAAATGAAGGGTCAAAAAGGAAGTGTATTTGTTATTGGGATGGTTATTGTTCTCCTTTTTCATTACGTCTTATTTCACGCTCATACCATTCACCCCC
>CAZWPF010000119.1:0-7248 GCA_964636205.1 uncultured Chitinophagaceae bacterium
TTCGCAGAGAACGCAAAGGTTTAGAATATGTAGGAGCTACTCTGCGCTCTTTGCGTGAGATATAACAGTTCACGCAGAGGACGCAAAGTCATTCGCAGAGGACGCAAAGGTTTAGCATATGTAACGCTTCTCTGCGCTCTTTGCGTGAAATAAATCAGTTCACGGAGAGGACGCAAAGCTAAATCGCACGCCTATATACTCCCTTCGCCCGGCAATGGAAAGGAACAAGAAATTAACCTAAATCCTACTAAATTATTTATTTTTAATCAGCCGCATTCGGAACCGTATATTCACACCCTGTAAAACTGTCAAGCCGGCGCTTTATTAAATTTATAATACGTTTATACTCAATCTGGATCATGGAAGAGCAACCCCGTCTGATTATTCATAAACAAACACTACCGTTTCTTAACCTTTCATTATATCTGAACGATATTAAACCCATTCTAAATCTTTCAGTAGAAAATGCTAATAGCCAAGACACGGGAGCCGTCGAACTGATCATCAAGGCCGACCTGCCCTGTCTGGAAGATTTTAATTACCGACTCGCAAGCATTCCGGCAAACACTTCTGTGCAAATCCCCTTGACACAACTTAAAGTTAATCGGGAATTTTTAAACAGTCTTTCAGAATCAGAACGGGCTTCCATCATTATAGAAGTCAGAGAAGAGGGACAAAACATTCAAAAAGATAACTTCGATATTCAAATCCATCCAATAGCACATTTTGGTGGATTCGAAGTTCTTCCCGAGCTGATCGCATCTTTCGTCACTCCCAACCACCCCTATGTTTACCATATCAAGCGACAGGCAATTCTGGTCATGGAGCGGATGGGTTTGAAAACAGCGTTTGAGGGGTACGGAAACAATGACAGAGAGCGTGTAATACAAGTAGTTGCCGCAATATATGCAGCGATTAATAACGAAAATATTGTCTATAGCGCTTTGCCGCCGGGATATGAAGCGACAGGACAAAGAATTCGATTGTTGGATACCATACAAAAGGAGCAGTTTGCCAATTGCATCGATCTAAGCCTGTTATTTGCCGCTTGCCTGGAAGCAGTAGAACTAAATCCCATAATAATTATTATAAGGGGACATGCATTTGTGGGCTGCTGGTTACAGGATGAGAAGTTTCCGGAGGTGATCAATGACGATAAGACCGCTATTACCAAAAGACTTTCCAAAGGGATCAGGGAAATGATTGCAGTGGAGGCTACCAGTGTCTGCAAGGGGGGCGGCCTTTCCTTCAGTGCAGCTGTGGATGCTGCAGAGGCCCAACTGGTGGAGAGCGAACGCTTTCTTCTTTCTGTGGATATAAAACGTGCCAGAACACTCCGGATTCGTCCTTTGCCACTAGGCCTAGCTGTTGATGAGTCGCAACCTGCGGAGCAAGACCCTAAAGGAGAATTATCGGTGGTTGGCCCATTCGATATAGGAGAGATATATCAAGACGATCTGTCGGAAGGGCGGCAGCCGGTTACCAAACAAAAAGTTTGGGAAAGGAAGCTACTGGATCTGTCGCTCCGCAATAGCCTGCTGAGTTTACGCTTTACCCGCAACATGATTCAGCTGGTCGATATAGATATCAGTCATTTGGAGGATGTGCTTTCTGACGGTCGGAGTTTTTCAATTTTGCCGGCTTCGCAGGCCGAGCCTTTGAAGCGATACAATCTATTTATGTCGCCCCTGCACCAATCTTCTTCGCTCTACCAGTTGGCGAACGATGAATTGAAGCAGTTTCGTTTACTTACCTATTACCATCAGCAGGATCTCGATCATATTCTTACCCATATTCACAAACATGCAAAACTTTCAATTGAGGAAAATGGATTTAGCACTTTGTATCTGGGTGTAGGATTATTGAAATGGTATGACCGGAAATCTCCTGAACAACCGAGGTATGCACCCATATTGCTGATACCGGTAGAGATAAGTCGGCGATCGGTCAACAGTCGATTTACACTTCGGAGCAGAGAGGAGGAGGCGATGGTCAATATTACATTGATCGAGTTTTTACGACAAGAATATGAGTTGGACTTAGGTGCATTAGAACAGTTGCCCGCAGATGAGAAGGGGGTGGATGTAGCCAAGGTTATGGGTATTCTCCGTCGGGCGATCATGCAATTGAAAGGATGGGATGTCGTAGAACAGTTGGTCTTGGGGAATTTCTCTTTTAGCAAACTGATTCTATGGAAGGATATTGTAGTGCATCAGGATGATTTGGTGAAAAGTGAGATGGTGCGCAGTTTGGTCGAAGGCAAGCTCAAAGTGAATCTCGATAGGGAAGCTTACGAGCCTCACGATTTTGATCGGATACATGCGCAGTCGCTGGTTTTGCCTATCCCCACAGATGTCTCGCAGATGGAAGCGGTTTTGACAGCGCAGCAGGGTATAAGTTTTATCTTGCATGGTCCTCCCGGAACCGGTAAGTCGCAAACGATTACCAATATCATTGCCGATTCTTTGTATCGTGGAAAGCGTGTTTTATTTGTGGCGGCAAAGAAGGCCGCTTTGGATGTGGTACATCGTCGACTGGAGCAGATAGGACTCGGTCCGTTTACCCTAGAACTCCATTCTAATAAGTCTAAGAAATCGGATGTGCTGAACCAATTGGCGCAGTCATTGGAAACGGCGAGAATGCGACGAACCGCAGATTTTTTGCAAGAAGCGCAAAGACTGGATGCGGCAAAGGCGGCTATCAGTGATTATGTTACCATATTGCATAAGCAGCAACCCTGGGGCTGGAGTTTGTACGATGCGATAGCAGCCCTTGAAGATTATAAGCAAAAAGGTTTTAAAAAGGATTTTATTCCGGAGACGGTGTTGCAGCAGTTAGACGCCGACTTGTGGACCCGATGGGTGGATTGGATCCCACAGTATCAATCGATCGCTGCCTTGGTCACACATCCCTTAGAACAGCCCTTGAACCAGTTGCATTTACCGCAGTATTCTCCCGGATTGGCGGAGGATCTGGAGCAAAAGACCACCGCTTTATTGTCAGCTTTACCGATCGTACAGGGGCAAGTGCGAGCGCTTGCTCAGAAAATTTCATTTTCAGGATCAGTATTGTATCCTACAGACTGGAATCGATTGAGTAGACTGCTCGAGTTGATGCAGTCGATGCCCAATGTATCATTGGATTTAATTAGTTATCTATCTGATCGGGAACAGCTGGAATTATTTGAAAGTTGGGCGGCGCTTTATGAGGAATATCTGAATCATTTGAACTGGATACTGAATTCTTACAACAGAAATTTGTTGGATCAGGATATTGAATCCTGGGAGATGAACTGGAAAGTGGCGCAGCAAAGTTGGTTATTACCCCGTTGGATAAAGACCGGAAAGATTCGGAAGCAGGTATCGTTATTTAAAAAAGTTCGTGTGAATGATAATAAGGAGGTCACCGACTTATTTGAGCGCTATCATTTATTGCAGGATGTGCAACGGCAACTGCAACGTTATCATGGGGTGGTTGCGGAGTTGAAAGGACTTTATCGCGAGGAGCATACGGATATGGACTTGATGCTCAGACTGGCGAGTTGGGTGCGTGAACTACAAGAATTGGCATCGGGATGGGATCAGCAATTGCTTGGAAGATGGATGTTGACGTTAAAGCAGTCGGGCGTAGAAACCGGTTCTGAATTATTCCATAATCACGGTACGGTTATAGAAGAATTGAAGAGATCCTTAGAGAACTTTTCAGGACGGCGACATGAGTTGGAAGCATATGTCGGGTTTAAATTGCCGGAGGGCAAGGATTGGTATACGGAGGCAGTAGTCACATTAGAAGGGGTTAAAGAGCAGCTACCGAATTTAAAAGATTGGATGAACTATGTGCAGTTGCGCTCAGTGGGTGAGCAGATGCAATTAGGTTGGTTGGTGGCCGCATTTGAGCGTAGGAATTGTACGGTCCATGAATTGGTAGATTATTTTTATTACACCGCCTACGCTTCTACTGCACACCGGGTGATCGCTCTCCATGAATCGCTTAGTTTGTTTAACCATGCACTGTTCGAACAGAAGTTGGCGCAGTATCGACAAGCGGCTAAGGATTTTCAGAGTTTGACAGTACAAGAGCTGCGTGTAAAACTGGCGGCTCAATTGCCTAATCCCTCCGTCGAAGCCATGCAAAGTTCGGAATTGGGGATTTTAAAGCGAGCGATAAAAAGTCGCGGACGGGGATGGAGTTTGCGAAAGTTATTTGATCAGATACCTACACTATTGCCTAGAGTGGCGCCCTGTATGTTGATGAGTCCGATTTCCGTGGCTCAATACTTTGATGTAGATACCCGTCATTTTGATATACTGATTTTTGATGAGGCTTCGCAGCTTCCGACCTGTGAGGCGATCAGTGCGATGGCCAGAGCGCGTCAGGTGGTGATAGTTGGAGATCCCAAGCAGATGCCGCCCACTTCGTTTTTTGCGAGTGCAAGAGTAGATGAAGATAATATGGAAGTGGAGGATCTGGAGAGTATTTTGGATGATTGTCTTTCCTTATCTGTACCTTCAAAATACCTCTTGCGTCACTACCGAAGCAAGCATGAAAGTTTGATAGCCTTTAGTAACGTAAACTTTTACGATAGCAAGTTACTTACTTTCCCTTCTTATGACGATCTGAATCGTAAGGTGAACTATCATCATGTGCCGGGACATTATGATAAGGGGAGGACAAGAACTAACAAATTTGAGGCTGACCGGATAGTGGAGTATATCCGCTCGCATTACAAACATCCGGAGCGTAAGAAATACAGTTTGGGTGTGGTTACATTTAGTCAGGTGCAGCAGGGACTGATTGAAGATAAACTACAAGCTTTGTTTGTTGCAGATCCGGAATTGGAGCAAGTAGCGAATGAATCTGAGGAGCCATTGTTCATTAAGAATCTGGAGAACGTGCAAGGGGATGAAAGGGATATTATTTTGTTTTCGGTTTGCTATGCTCCGGATGCAGAGGGTGTGACGAGTATGAATTTTGGTCCCTTGAACCGCGAGGGCGGCTGGCGCCGATTAAATGTGGCTGTGACCCGTGCGAGATATGAAATGCATGTATTTGCGACGCTGCGTGCAGATCAGATAGATTTGAGTCGAACTACCGCTGAGGGTGTAGCAGGATTAAAGGCGTTCTTGCAGTTCGCTGAGCGAGGACAGTTGCCGGTGCGGCCGGAGGATTTAAATGAATTGCAGGGACGGAGGCATTTGTCGAATGTAATTGCACAGCGTTTACGCGATAAGGGTTTTGATGTGAAATGTCATATCGGCACCTCCGGGTATAGACTGGATATAGGAATTGTTCATCCGGATCATCCTCACCAGTATATATTGGGAGTATTGATTGATGGATATAATTATTACAAGGCACAAACCATGAATGATCGGGAGATGGTGATGCCATCGGTATTGCGTGGATTGGGATGGCAGCTGTATCGGGTATGGACGATGGATTGGATGGAGCGAGCCGATACTATCATAGACGAGATTGTAGATCGGGTAAAAGAATTGCAATCAGCTCCGCCTATGGAAGTTGCGGCGCCTCTTGTGGAGGAAAGGGTGAAAGAGGATGGATATATGGAGGAGGAAAGTCTTGAGTTGACAGATAAGCGAAGACCCTATGTAGTTGCGACTTTGGAATCGGTACCTGGTGCTGATGGAGATACGATTTTTGATTTGCGCAATCGGGGGGTGATCAGGAATCAGATAACTAAGGTGGTGAGTACAGAGTCGCCGATTAGTAAGTCATTATTGTACAGGCGGATACTTGGCGCATGGAATATCTCACGTGCGGGAGCTCGTTTGGACAGGCATCTGTCGGGAATTTTGGATGAAATGCGATTAATGACAACGCAGCATCATCAGGTATTTTATTGGAGCGGTCCGCCTGTGATGGACTATTATCGTTCTAATGATGTGGAACGCCGGAATATGGAGGATATAGCGCCGGAGGAATTGATGGTTGCGATGATGGATTTGTTGGTGCATAACTTCAGCATTGAGGAAGAGGAATTGTTACGTTATTTGGCGAAGGTTTTTGGGTTTTCCAAGATGGGAAGGCAGATGGAACCGATAATTCGTCGCGCGGTCGATTTAGCTGTTATTGCGGGATTGGTGTTACGTGAGCAGGGGAGGGTGGTGATTGTCGCGCGATCCCTGTAGCTATTGACTTTTTGGGCGAATGGGGGAATCCTTTGTTTGGGATATAATGTATTAAAAAGAGTTTTTAATTTTTGGTTATTGCTGTTGTGCGCGTAAAGTATGAAGGATAAATCTTGAAGTATTTTACACAAAAATAAACAAAAATAGACGATTAGTAAATGTATATTGTGCACTTTTATGCACGTGGGTGTTTGTTATTTTATCCTCTAATGGCTAAGAAGAAAATTCATAGAGGATATGTGTTAAGGGATGTAGCTCACAGGAGTACATTTCCTATTGATGAAATAGCTAGACGAGCCGGGTATTCCCGTTCGTCTTTTTACAAGCATATCGAGAAGGAAGATTTGGATTATGCCATCTTGGAGAGGTATGGAAAGGTGCTTGGTTATGACTTTACCAAAGATTTTCCGAAGATGGGTAAATACATGTTCTTCGAGAAGGATTTGTTATTGAAACCTGTCGACTACAACGAAGCCCTTGAATCACTGGAGGTGTTACAACGCAAGCATTATGAGCTATTGGAAGAGCACCTCAAATTGCAGAAGAAGTACGAGCAGTTAAAATCCCTGCTAGACCAGGAGGGCTAGTTGATAGCCTATCTGCCTCGACTTTTCTATAGGATGTACACATCCGTCTGGTTGCCATGTCGAAATTGGCAATCAGTCAACCTATTGCGTCGTTTTATTTTATTTAGCGACACAAATTGATCGTCATAGGGGAGAGGTAGGATAGCACTCTGTGAGTAGGATTCACCCACGCCCGGGTCGTGAGCGATCATCCGACCTGTTTGTAGTGCATCTTCGACAGTCAGTTACTACGACGATTTATGTCAGTGAATCGATCCATTTTTAAGCCCGAAGAATCGACAGGTTTCAAAGTAAATATTAGTTCATCAGTTAATTTTATTGTTTAAATGTTATGATTTTCGATTGTATCAAATTCTGGTTTTAAACTTGTTTATACGAAAGTACACAATATTACACAAATAATCAACAGTATCTGAAAAATTTATTTTGCGTTTGCCGCGCTTGAACCACGCCCATGCCAGTTGGGTTTCCGCGCTGACACGCGGAAACGTGCGAACAGATTGCTGATCGCA
>CAZWPF010000120.1:0-3798 GCA_964636205.1 uncultured Chitinophagaceae bacterium
CAATTAAATCAATTTCAAAATAAAAAAAGAGGCTGCCTTTTGAGACAACCTCCGACTCGCTCCGGGACTGAGTTTCTGCGCTCTGCGCGAAAACGAGCGCACAGATTGCGTCAGCAATCTGCGTACAAGTCTCGAATTTCATCCTCGACGTACGGCTTTCCTCTGAAGACGCAAAGCGTATGCTATGGGCCAATTCAATAATTTGACTGATAAAAAAAATCCGCCTGTTATTCATATCAATGTGCCAACCCCGTTCGCAAGGCTTTTTTTATGAGCATGGCCACATTTCGTGCGTCCATCTTTAGCATGATGCTCGCCCTGCTATTTTCCACGGTATTCTGACTTAAAAATAATTTTTCAGCAATTTCCTGACTGGTCAGACCATCTACAATCAGCTGCAATATTTCTTTTTCCCGAGAGGTTAAAGTCGATTTACTACTAACAGCTTTGGTAATTCGAATATTCAGATCGTGCAATTTTTCCTTCATGCTCTCCTCAAGAAAAGTTTCCCCCGCGTAAACCTTCTCAATTGCTTCAATGAGGATAGCTTCATCTGCGTTTTTAATGAGGAAACCATGAACACCCTGCCGAAGCATGTTACTGGCATGTAAGGTACTATCAAAATTGGTTAAGGTAAGTATACGGATCGAAGGGTATTTTTTTAGAATTATCGGTGCTAATTCGTCTCCTGTTTTTCCTGGCAACTGAATATCGAGCAATAACACATCCGGAACCTGTTTTGCCAATCCCTCTAATAGCAGTGCTCCATTCAGATAGGTTTCAATCAATTGTATATGAGGATAGGTAGCCAGCATATTCTGCAACCCTTTGATGATCATCGGATGATCATCTGCGATAGCTACTTTTATTTGGTTAGGTACGAAATGCCTATTTGAATTCAACATGATCAGCTGATTTTTAGTTTTTCCAAATCGAATTCCAGATGGACCGAAGTGCCCGTATTTTTATTTGAGTTGATGGTTATTTTCCCTTGCAGGGCTGCAATTCTATAACGTAAATTTTGCAACCCGAATCCATCATTTTCATCATCCGTATTAAACCCTGCGCCATTATCCTCAACTGTAAGTAATAATCTCCCTTGATAAATTATCAACTCTATCGATGCGCGGGTAGCAGACGCATGTTTTAATACATTCTGTATTAGTTCCTGTACCATTCTATATAGCATCAGTTCGGTAGCTTTATCGAGCTGACTGAAATCTCCCTGGCAAGACAGTTCAGTTTCCAATTCTTTGTGAATATGGTTGCAGAATATTACCAAAGCTTCAGGCAATGCGTGCTGCACCAATACATCGGGCATGAGATTATGGGCGGTCTTCCGCACTTCCGAACTGGTATCTTCGAGCATGTGCATCAGATCTGTAAGTGAAGAATTGGCTGCAAGTTCCGGAGCGATTCTTCTTGCGGTACTAAGGTTCATCTTCATAGCTGTCAACATCCCGCCAATGCCGTCGTGCAGCTCTCTCGCCAGTCGGCCTCGCTCTTGTTCCTCGCCCTTCATCATTGCTTTTAATCGATCGATTTCCTGCGCTTGCAACATGGCTTGTTGCTGTTGTCTGAGTATTTGAATTTCCTTCTGTTGCAGTCTTCGATCTGCCTTTCTTTTAGCGAATAGGGAAATGGAAACAATTCCGGATACAATCAGTCCGGCGCTGATCATGGTAAACCAAATGTTCTTTTTTCGGGCATCGTTTTCTTGTCTGCTAATCATCAGACTTTGACTAATTAATTCTTTATCCTTTTCAGCTGTTCTGTAGCGGACTTCCAATTGGTGTACCATTTCAGAAATCTGTTCATTTTCCAATGTGTCTTTAAGTCGGATATATTGAAGGCTGTGCCGAAGTGCGTTTTCATATTTGCCTATGGTATCGTAAAGTTGAGTCAGTGCCATATGTACATTGCTCAAATCATTGTTGGCATGGGATGATTGCATGCTATCAAGTGCTATGAGCAAATAGTTTTCGGCAAGTTTGAATTCCCCGACTCTGGTATAATACTTTCCTATCGCTAAATTTGCTTTGTTCCAATAGAGTGGAACAACAGGAATGGTGATTTCATTGATTCTATCAATGCAGACCTTTACAGAATCCAGATTATTCTTCTGTAGCCATATGTCCGCCATATAGACCATACATGTGTATTCTATATCTTCTAATTTGCCCCTGTACAAGTCTTTATGTTCGTCAATCAAATTCTTTGCTTTTCGCAAATAGAATATTGCAGAATCGGTTTGTTTCATTGCCCCATAGATCATCCCTCGATTTGAATTAATGATGCTCAGTAAATCGTAGTGGTTGTTTTGAGTAGCGGTGATTTCTGCTTGTTCTAAGTAGTACAGCGCTTTTCTAGGTTGCTTTAGTTTTTGGGTTAGTGTTGAGAGGTTGACATAAATCAGTGCTTTTGTTGAAGGATTTAGCTGACTGTATGGGATTTGGAGGGTTTGATGATAGTAATAAGCTGCCTCGTCATATTTGCCTTGTGTCTGATAGATATTGCCAAGAATGTTGTAACCGACAGCTAAAATATCTGTGTGTTTTCCTGTTGTAAGGCAATAATAAATCAATCTCATCAGCTGCTCGATCCCTTGTTCATACCTGCCGGTATGCGAATAGATAATGCCTGAAAGTTGGTGGCTTTTAGCGACTCCAAAAGAATAGCCAATTTGACTGCTTTGCCATCGGGCATGGTCTAGCATTATCAATGCTGAATCCGGTTGTTCGTTACCGATGGAGGCTGCTATAGACAAATATTGATAGAGGGCAGCACTGTCCGATTCAAACTCACCCTTGGCTTGTTCTACTGCGCTTTGCCGCAAAGTTATCTGGGCGTTTAAGCGTTTGTCAGAGCCCAGTAAAATGGCGACCAAAAGCAAGATTATGTAACGAATTAGGACGACCATTATTGCTGCGGGTTGGAGTTGAGCCCTGAATTTCAGTTAAAACTTCAAATATTGCCAATATTACTAATAAAACTTTAAGTTGTTCACAATGTCCTGGCTTAGGACCACGTGAAAAACACGGTAAGCCTATTTAATTCTTTATATTAGGAAATAAAATATAATAACAAACCACCATGGGCCGGAATAGTACGGAAGGTACTTTTGAAAATGCAATATAAATTCAATTATTAATCTTATTAAGATTTAGATGAAAACAGGTAAAAATCCAATTTTATGATTAAACATTCTACTCTAATCGTCCTTTTAATTGTAATGGGCGCTGCGCCTTTATTTACTAGGGCTCAATGCAGCGTAAAGTTGACATCTTCTACTGCCTGCGGGGTACCTGCGGTTCTACGCGCGGAAGCTGATTTTGTACCTTATCGGATCGAATGGAAGCGCGATGGAAGTACTATTCGAAATGACAGTGCATCTTGGTCGTCAATTGGGATAATCATGGGGGACAGAGCAAGCACTGCTGATGACCCCGGCGGGGTTTGGGTTAACAAAAAGGGGCAAGTTTACTTCCCCGGTCTGCGATCTAATATTATTTACTTATATGACCAAGGATCACCTACCTCGCCCACAGTTGTTGCAGGCACCGGCCAAGGAACCGCTTTGAATCAGATGTATAGACCTAGTGGACTATGGATGGATGATAAGGATACCTTGTTTGTCGCAGATCTAACCAATAACCGAATAATGAAGTTTCCGCCTAACTCTACAAGTGCTACCAACGGAGCTATAGTCGCAGGCCCTGCCAGTGGGGGTAATGCAGGCAGTTCGTTGGATATGATGAGGGATCCGTACGATTTGTTCGGCGATGACAATGGAAATAT
>CAZWPF010000120.1:3808-7152 GCA_964636205.1 uncultured Chitinophagaceae bacterium
AAACGGGCCAAGGGGAGTAGGAGTTGATTCCGATGGAAATATATATGTTGCTGACGCAGGAAATAATCGAATTTTAAAGTTCGCTAAGGGATCTAAAGCTGGGACAGCCGGTACTGTAATCGCTGGTGGCAACGGCGCAGGTAGTGCACTAAACCAATTGAACTACCCTATCGGAGTTCATGTAGACAAACAGGGTTACGTCTATGTAGCAGATATGAGCAATCAACGTGTTTTAAAATTCCCTCCAAATTCTACTAGTGCGACGATGGGGACGGTAGTAGCCGGTGGAAATGGCGTTGGGAACGGGTTAAATCAATTCAATAGAGCAAGGGCAGTCTTTGTTGATGGATATGGGAACATTTATGTGACAGACGATGGATCTCCAACCAACACCAGAGTAATGGTGTTTCCCCCAAATAGCAGTAGTTCAACGATGGGCAAAATTATAGCCGGAGGCAGTGGTGTTTTTAAACAGTATGCTGCCGGCCTCTACGTTTCCGATAGTGGACATATATTCTTTGCTGAGGCCAATGCACAAAAAATTAAAAAGTTTACAGTAAATCTACCAAAGGACACTCTCACTGCTACACAAGCGGGCAATTACACCGCCACTCTTTATGGGTTCAACGGTTGTGTTCAAACTGCATCAGTGACGGTATCAGCTTCGGGCGGACCTACTCTTGCATTAGGTGCAAATCCATCAGTTTGTGTGGGTGTAACCACCGCTTCCCTGACTTATAGTAATCCTACCGGTAGCCCAAATCAATACAACATAAGTTGGTCGGCCGCAGCTATATCAGCAGGGTTTGTAAATCAGACCAATCAGACACTCCCCGGAGGCGCAATTTCAATAGCAATTCCCGGAGGGGCAACTGCAGGTAATACTTATACCGGAACGCTTACCGTTCGGAATAGTTCTACAGGTTGTGTCAGCGGTAACTATAGTTTCAGCGTTATATTGACCTCAGGTGTAACCATCACGCCGGGAGCTACACCTGCGGTGTGTAAAGGTGCCACCTCCGCACCGCTTTCATATACGGCAACGGGATCCCCAAATCAATATAGCATCGCCTGGAGTGGAGCCGCTCAGTCTGCCGGCTTTACCAATGTCACCAATCAGGCAATCGCATCGAGTCCGATAAACGTTACCGTGCCGGGGTCCGCAACACCGGCTACCTACTCAGGTACATTAACTATGCGTAATAGCTCCTCGGGCTGCGTGAGTACAACATCCAATGTCAGCGTGATAATTAATGCACTTCCCAATGCTAGCATTACCCCGGCCGGTCCTATTGGAATCTGCGTAGGTCAATCAGCAACATTAACAGCGGGTAGTGGTGCCGGATATAGTTTCCAATGGAAGAATGCTCAAGGCGCTGTAGGTAGCGGAGGTAGCTACACTGCCAGTGCAACAGGAAATTATTATGTCGTGGTAACCGACGGCAACAATTGTAAAGACAGTTCTTCACCGGTTTTGGTAACCTCAGTACCCTTACCGCAGGTAAGTATTCTACCCGGCGATACGGCGTTCTGTAATGGAGAATTTGTTCGCTTGGAAGCAATCTCTTCAGATACCGGACTTAATTATCAATGGAAGAAAGATAACAGTTTGGTGCCGGCAACTGCAGACTTCCTGGAGGTAAATACTTCGGGTATATATTCGGTAATAGTTTCAAGAAAAAATATTTCCGGATGTAGCGATAGCGCAGCGGAAGTAGAAGTGAAGGTACATCCCCTTCCAACACCATCGATCGACTGGGATGGTACTTTGCTTACCACTGATGATTATTACGATAGCTATCAATGGATGATAGCCGGACAGCCGATTATAGGAGCCGCAGGAGCGTCTTATCAACCTGATACAATAGGGTCTTATTCTGTAATGGTTACTGACAGCAATGGATGTGTCGGTACTTCCTCTGCTTATCAAGTCAATGAATTACATTCCGGTGTGAAGAGTTTACAGGCTCAGGAAATTGCTATATACCCCAATCCGGCCACAAACGAGGTTTATATCCATGGTCCAAAGGGAATTTCTGTTTTATTGCGAGGCATGGATGGTCGGGTGATCTATCGTAAAGAGCGGGTAGAAGTACTAAATATTAGTCAATTACCGGCCGGTCTTTATTATCTCCAGATTTTCGGTGAGGACGGGCTGCTACTAAAAAATTCACAGTTAATTAAGATTAACCAATAGCGATTAATTAATCGCTTGTAGCACGTCGGTTTATTTGTTTCGAATATTCGGGCGTGCTACTTTAAATCAAAATAGTGATGTTGATGAAGCATTGCATTAAAACTCTGTCATTTTTTATAATCCTGTTGATATCGCTGAGCTCCAAAGCTCAGGTGGATACATTGTTCTGGTTTGCTGCACCAGAGGTGTCTCATTCTATCAGCGCCGGTGTCCTAGACCGCCCTATATATTTACGCCTTACAACTTATGCACAACCAGCAACGGTGACGATAAGTCAGCCCGCAGCCGGAGGCATGCCTACTCAAACCGTTAATATCGCAGCAAATAGTACCCAAAGTGTTGACCTGACACCTTGGATTGATTTTATCGAATGTAAACCTGCTAATACTATTCTAAACTATGGAATTAAAATTACCTCCACTGCTCAGATATCAGCATATTATGACGTAGTAAGCGGAGGCGGACTGAATGCAAAAAATAATCCAGAAGCTTTTGGATTAAAGGGCATGAATGGTTTAGGGACAGATTTTCTTATCCCTTCTCAGAATTATCTCAGTAATGATGCAAATGTTGCTTATAGTCCAACTCCCTATAATTCTTTTGATATTGTCGCTACCGAGAATAACACAACGGTAACTATAACGCCATCTGCAAACATCGTAGGCCATATTGCCGGAAGTACATTTTCAATTGTTTTAAACGCTGGACAAACATGGTCGGGAACCGCGACTTCTTATCTCGCTACACAACATTTACACGGATCAAGAGTTTCAGCTGATAAGCCAATAGCGGTCACCATAAAGGACGATTTATTGGTGGGAGCTCCATATGGTGGATGCGCAGACCTGGCAGGAGATCAAATTGTCCCAGTTAATTTATTGGGAACCGAATACATTGCTATGCGGGGCCGGTTACCTAGCCCATTCGATCAGGTTTTTATAACAGCGTCGCAGAACGGAACAACTATTACACATAATGGCGTAATTGTAGCAACCATTAATGCAGGCGCTACATATCAATTGCAAGTCGCGACCCCATCATCATACATCCAAACAAATCATCCGGTTTCAGTTTGGCAATTAAGCGGAATCGGTTGCGAAGTAGGAGCATGTCAATTACCCCAAATAGAATGTACTGGTAGCTCCTC
>CAZWPF010000121.1:0-6992 GCA_964636205.1 uncultured Chitinophagaceae bacterium
CCGGCATGTAAATCTGACGTGGCTCATTTCTTCGAAAGCGACTAAAGTTCCACATTTGTGGTGCAGCGGGAGGGTAAAAAGGTGATCGCTTCTTATCACGGACGCAATGAAAAGCCGAACAACGAGACAGCGAGTGTTTTAGACAATGTTCGTAACACATTGGTAGCTGCAGGCGCGGCAATCGGTCTATCAGAAGCCCAATGGTCTGCATTAATGCGGGGATTATTGCAGGACGAATTGGGAGGTTAGTCTTGGATTATTTCAAACGTGCCAAAACGCCTTTTCTTTTGACTATATTTTTATAGTCCCACTGGATATTTATGGATTTTTCAAGCCATCGTTTTAGGTCTTCGAGAATGATTTCGGAGACGGAGTTGTAGAAAATGGATGCGTCTTTGAATTTTTTGCCTTCGATATTGAGCGCGGGTTCTTCAAAGTCTTTTCCACTCCAAAACATCAGTCTGGTACCTCTTTTTTCTTTGCTATAGCCGACGGTGGGATTCCCATCAAGAAACCAGACTGGGTGACCGTGCCATAGTTTGTGTTCTGACTCGCTCAGGTATTCAGTGATTTCTCTTGCCAGCAGATCACAGATTGCTTGGTCGGTTGGAGACTGAGTCGAATTGTAGTTTTTGACTTCTGCCGCGATCATGGTTTAGCCGTTTTTTATTGTTGCCAATAATTCTTCCAATTGGTTTAATCCTGCGGTGAATCCTTCTTTAAAGCCCATTGCTATCATTTGTTCCAATTGTTCTAACGATTCCAACGTGATATTTATAGAAACAGTGGTGCGACCATTGGATTCATTAAATTGGTTTTGCCAGTTGGATCTGGGCATGGTATCGGCGATTTTGCCCGATTCATCACAGAAGGCGTCTTCGCCACTATAGCTGTTTTCCGGGTCTACGGAATGGTAATCGAACAAGCACCAATGCACATCACCTTCAGGACTTACCATGCTATACAACCAGGTGCCACTTTCGCGAAAGTCCAAGGATTTGGTCACATTTTTATATGGTAGTGGTGCCCACCATTGATCCAGCAATTCTGCGGTAGTCCACGCTTTCCAAACCAAGCTTTTGTCGGCATCAAATTCACGAACGACATGGATGGTTTTGTTTTCTTTGTTGACGTTAAATTCAAAATTCATTATCGATTTCATTATTATTGGTTTTTGATGGTTTTTAATAATTGGTCGAGCTGACTGAAGCGTTGTTCCCATATGGCTCTGAATTGTTCCAGCCAACGATCTATTTCTTTCATTTTTTCAATTTCAAGTACATAATAGATTTCCCTCCCTTGTGGGGCGGCCGAAACTAGTTCGCACTCCTGTAGAATACGCAGGTGTTTGGAAACTGCCTGTCGGCTGATTTCGAAATGTTCTGACAGGGCATTAGGGGTCATTGCCTGGATCGCAATCATCGCAATGATTGCTCTCCGGGTGGGGTCCGCAATAGCCTGAAATATATCTCTACGCATTTCTTAAAATTAATTAAGCAACTAATAAGTTGCAAATATAAGTGCAACCATTTGGTTTCACAAAATATTTTTCGAAAAATGTTAATGAACGGCGAAGGGATGTAAGAAAAGAATAAAGAGAAGATTTCGTAAGGACGCATTGCAGTGCGTCTTATTCATTCTTTATTTGATAATACAATATCACTGCTCCGCTTTCGAATGTCTTGGTATCCACCAATTTAAAAATCATCCTTTGCTCAATGCCCTCAAATAACGACAGGCCTTTGCCCTCTACCATCGGGTAAATACACAGCTGCAATTCGTCCACCAGATTTAATTGTAACAATTGAATGATCAAACTGCGGCTACCTACAAAAATCGGTTTGCCCGGTAATTGTTTCAATGCTAAAACTTCCTCCTCAAGACCGCGTTCTGATATGGCGGTAGTACTCCAGTCGATCTCTCTCAGTGTATTGGAAAACACAATCTTCTGAATGCTATCTATAGCTTCGGCAAATTCGTTCATCGAGGCCTCCTCGGAAGGCTGATCCAAAAATTGACGCCAGAATTCCATTAGCTGATACGTGACTCTGCCGTATAATATTACATCTCCTTGCTTAAGTAAATCTGTATAATGACTGTGAATCTCTTCATCAGGCAATCCCGCAGTATGGTCGCAAACTGCATCTAAGGTCATATTGATTGCGGCAATGACTTTTCTCATCGTCTCAGTGTAAATAGTGAGATCTGAAATTAGGCATTCAATATCTATTTTTTCAATATCCCTTTCAAGTAATACCTGATCATAGTTGCCGAATTTCGTCCTCACTAAAGAAAAGCTTAGGGCTTTATAAGTCCCATCTGAATAGCCTTCCTCACCAAGCCTACCGCATTTTTAACGTTCAATTTAAACATCAGATTCAACCGATGGTTTTCCACGGCGCTCAGACTGATGAATAGCTTTTTTGCGATCTCCTGACTCGTTAGTTCCTCTGCTACTAATTCTAAAATCTCTTTTTCCCGGGAGGTAAGCGCCGGAATATCGTGTGCTTTTGCCCTGCTATCCACCAATAAATCACTCAGCATACTATTTCGTAATGCAGGGTCGATATATTGTTGTCCGTTATACACACATTCAATCGCTTCGACAATCTGGTCAGGAGCAGCCGTCTTCAAAACATATCCCTTGACGCCACTCATAAACATATTTCTCACATGAAAAGTTTGGTTGAGATTGGATAAGGCCAGAATCGCTATCTCCGGATGTTTTTTACTGATGATGGCAGCGAGTTCATCACCCTGTTGGTTTTGCATTTGCACATCCAATAACAATACATCCGGTTGTCGCACCACCAATAAGTCCAACAAGGTTTTTTCATCTGTACAGGTGTCTAAAATTTCAACCTGATCGTATTCGCTCAACATATTTCGGATCCCATTAATCACAACGGGATGATCGTCGAGTGTAGATACTTTAATTTTCATTTTGCATTAGTTTATTGACCAATCGCTTCGGGTTCGGATCGACTTAGTTGTTTTTCATCAGTCAGATGGAATTCTATATAAATATTGGTCCCCTTTCCAATTTCAGAATTAATATGGATGCGTCCATTCAATTCATTTACCCTCCGTTCTACACTATTTAATCCCATACCTTTTCTTTCGCTTCCGGCATCAAATCCAATTCCATTATCCTCTACAGTAATGTCCATTACATCGTTATGTCGACTTAGCTGCACTAATACTGCCGTTGCGTGTGCATGTTTCAATATGTTTTGCAATAATTCTTGAATGATTCTGTAAACTGCCAATTGAAATCCGGAGTCCAGACTGCCAATAAAGCCATAGTATTGGAAATCCATCTTCAATCCCTCGTCCTGCTGAATATTGTTACAGTACATCCTAATTGCTTCTACCAGTCCGTGCCTTAATATTAACTCCGGCATTAGATTATGTGCGGTCTTTCTCACCTCAGAAATTGTATCGTCTAATAGTTGATCCGCTTCCAGATAAATATCTGCTTCTTTTACTTCCGGTACCCGCTTTGCCAGTATGCTCAGTTGCATTTTCAGGGTACTCAGTAAGCCGCCTATTCCATCATGTAATTCTCGGGCAATTCTTGCCCTTTCTTTTTCTTCACCTTCTGAAAGTGCCTGCCATACTGCAATTGCCCGTTTTTGCTTTTCTGATCTCTGGCGGTTTCGGTAGCTGATTCTTAACACTATGATGATTATAGCTGCAATCAGTACCAATCCTGCGGTCAGGATGTTATTCCGAATGAGTTTTGATTGTTGGGCTGCAATCATCAATTGTTGTTCTGCTAAATCCTTGTCTTTCTGTGCCATCTGATATCTTACTTCAAGCAGATTGACTGCATTCAGTCGGTCTAGATTTAGGATGCTATCTTTAATGGCTGCCGCTATTTCCCGATGTTCAAAAGCCCGATTAAAATCTTCTTTTTTTCGGTAATAAGTGGTGAGGGCTTTATGGATATCTACCATTTCCTTGCGTGCATTCAAACGAGTGCCCATTTGTAACGCCGAGTCGAGATAAACAAAAGCAGTTTGATTATTGTCCGCTTTCAGTTCCAGTTGTCCCATCGACAAAGCGGATCTTAATTTTCCGATCGGGTAATCGGATGGCATCTCCAACACTTGACGGAAGCTCTCTCTAGCCTCGGTTAGGGCACCCCGGGCTTCGTGTATCATCCCGCTTAGATGAATAGCATCGCACTGCGCGCTGAACTGACCGTTCTCGGAGGCTAGTCGAGCCGATAATTGGCATTTTTCTAAGGCTTCATCCAATTTATTTTGCCAGAAAAGTATTCTGGCTTCGTTTAAATTGAGATATGAGAGGTATCTGGTGATACCGTGCGCTGCCGATACTTCTTTACCTCTCTCGATATAACTCATGGCCTTTTCCAATTCGCCCATCTCCGAAAGAATAGCCCCGAAATTATTGGCCGACCGCGCAATAAATCCGAAATCCTGATGTTTGGTGGCGATATCGGTCGCTTTGATACACCAACTTGCAGCTTCATCGTAATCCCCCGTGTGGAGATAAATAGCACCCATATTATTATATAGCGTTGCCAAATCCTTACCCTCGGGTTGATTGATGTCTTTTAGATGATTAATAGCTTGATGGACATAGCGAAACCCATCGGCATATCTCCCGTGATTGATAGATACAAAGCCAAGTCCGGTAAGACCGGCAGTGATTCCTAAATTAAAATTCTTCTGCCTGCTCAATTCGAGCGCCTGTTTATAGATTTGAACAGCGCTGTCCGGATATTGCCAGGATAAACTATCGGCGCGCTCCTTTAGTTGAAAAATCCTAACGCTATCATCTGAAGAAACCGATGCCGGACGGTCAGCGATTCCGGAGCGGCAACCGTTGAGCGTCAGCACCGTTATGGGTATGAAATATAAAATGAAGATTATTCGACTACGATTCATCAGGATTACATTACACGGGTGGACTAATTGCAATTTAAGATTTATCATCTGCTTAAGGCAGTCATTTCCAAAAACTGTGGTTTCCACCACCCCAAGAATTGCTATTAATACCATTGGTGTGTGTAGTGGGTAAGGATATCTTTGCTATAAGCCTTCAATAAGTACAAGAGACAATTTTGGTGCAGTTTTTTTACTCTTTTGAAGTTCCGGCATCTGAGGCGCGAGCCGCTGAAATGACTTGCTATTCATTCAATAATTCTTTTAAATATTTAATTATGAATAAAGTATACGTTAAATGCTATTTTGGGTTAGTAGCCATGATATTTTCATGTGTTTCAGTAATGGCTCAGCCCACTTTCGATTGGGTACTGAAATGGGGTGGAACTGATTATGATCAGAGTTTGGCGATAGCCGTTGACAAGGAAGGCAATTCTTACGCCACCGGTTTTTACAATGGGACAGGCGCTAATTTTGGATCTTTATCGGTAACCTCTGCAGGAAGTTCTGATATTGCCCTGGCCAAGGCGGATGCATCAGGAAATTTCGTTTGGGTAAGGAATCTGGGAGGTAATCAGAGTGAAACCGGTACCAAGCTTGCTGTGGACAACCGTGGAAACGTTTACATTGCCGGTGGCTTCAGTTCCTCAAATTTCACACCCGAGGGTAGTGCTCAGTCGTTCGCAGCACAAGGTTGGAATCATGTATTTGTCGCCAAATATGACGATGCCGGAAATTTTAAATGGGCGACCACCATGGGTGGTTCCGAAGGGGATTATTGTGAAGGATTGGCCGTAGATGAAGATGGAAATGTTTATCTCTCCGGATATTTCTCCTCATCTGATTTTGATCCGGGCTCCTCGTCAAATATATTAAGTCCCGTAGGTGGATCCGATATTTTTCTTGTGAAGCTCGACTCAAACGGCAATTATGTATGGGCAAACAGTATGGGTGGTTCTTCGGATGATTATGGAAGAGGCCTGGCATTAGATGGAAGGGGTCATATTTATATGACCGGCTTTTTCAACGGGACTGCCAATTTTGATCCAAATGGTACAGCTAACCTGGCGGTCGCCGGGGTGAGTGATATTTTTATTGCTAAGTACGATACTGCGGGTAATTATGTTTGGGCAAAGAGAATGGGAGGTGTGGACGATGATTACGGACATGATGTCTCTCTCGATCCGCAGGGAGATGTGTTTGTCGTAGGTGCTTTCTCTGGAATCATGAATTTTGATGGTACTCCTATTATGCTGCCATCTATAGGCGGCAGAGATGCCATGGTAGCAAAATACGATTCTGCAGGCAATTTTGAATGGGCGCGGAATATTGGCGGCCCCGGATGGGATGAAGGCATGAGCCTCAAAGCGGATGGCGCCGGAAATGTATATGTTACCGGTAATTTCTCCGATAATGTTAATTTAGGAAACGGTGTGGCGCTGTCTTCTCTCGGAATTGGGGATGTTTTTGTTGCAAAATACGATGGTTCCGGGCAGTGTATCTGGGCAAGAAATATGGGCGGTACCATGTACGAAAGTGGCACCGGTGTCGGCTTAGACGGAAGCGGAAACTTGTATCTGACCGGCCATTTTATGTCGGATCCGGCAGATTTCAATCTTGGTGGAGCTAACGGACAACTTAGTCCGGCCAGTGCAGATGGTTTTATAGTAAAATATAGCTGCGCCGATACCAGTTCGTCGCTTCTCACCATCGTAGAATGTGGTGCTGCATATACAGTTAACGGGGTGGAGTATACCGCAACCGGTATTTATACACAGACGTTAGCGAACGCCGCCGGTTGTGATAGCGTGTTGACGATCGACCTGACATTAAATCCAATAGAGATACCTATTATTACGGTAAACGAACAGGTCCTGACTGTGCAGCAAACTTATGATGCTTATCAGTGGATGGACGAAGACGGCGACATTCAAGGAGCTACCGGGCGTAGTTATACGGTTACGGCAAATGGGAAATATTCCGTACGGACTGTAGATGCCAATGGATGCGAGGCTACGTCTAGTGAATACGAAGTAACTAACGTGTCAGTGAATGACTTGGACCTAGCTAATCTTATTC
>CAZWPF010000122.1:0-6981 GCA_964636205.1 uncultured Chitinophagaceae bacterium
AGAAGATGCTGCGTATTTTAAATCTTTGCGTGCTCTGCGAATGACTTTGCGTCCTCTGCGTGAACTGATTTATTTCTCGCAAAGAACGCAGAGTAGCTACTACATATTACCTCATTGCGTACTCGGCGAATTAACTTTGCATCCTCTGCGTGAACTGATATTATATTATTATATTTTGAAAAATATTTTATAGATTGGTAATGGGTGTACTGGAGTAATCGGGACAGTCTTGGCTATTCCTATTTCAAATTGATTATTTTTGCGTTCTTTCAAACTTATGTGCTTTGCGATTAAAGTCGTTGGAAATAAAGGGGTTTAAGTCATTCGCTGACAAAACCCATATATTGTTGGATCACCCGATTACAGGAATCGTGGGACCGAATGGTTGTGGTAAATCGAATATTGTAGATGCCATCCGTTGGGTAATCGGGGAGCATAAGATTAAATCACTCCGGTCGGATAACCTTGAAGACTTGATCTTTAATGGTTCCCGCACCCGGTCGGCAAGTGGTATGGCTGAGGTTTCGCTCACATTCGAAAATACCCGAAATCTTTTACCTACAGAATTTACTACGGTTACTATTACCCGTAAATTTTATAAGAATGGCGAAAGTGAATATCGGTTGAACGATGTAACCTGCCGTTTGAAGGATATTCACAACCTGTTTCTAGATACCGGGGTAAGCAATGATTCTTATGCAATCATTGAACTGGGGATGGTAGACGATATCATCAGGGATAAGGATGGTTCCAGAAGGAGAATGCTGGAACAGGCCGCCGGTATTTCGATTTATAAGACCAGAAAGAAAGAAGCAAAACAAAAATTGGAAGCAACCCAACAGGATCTTTCCCGAATAGAAGACCTGTTGTTTGAAATAGGCAATAACCTTCGCACCCTGGAGAGTCAGGCTAAAAAGGCAGAACGCTATTATCAAATCAAGGAAGGTTATAAGGAGCTGAGTATCGAACTCGTAAAGGCTTCATTAGAGCACTTCAATGATCAGTATCGTGAACTGAATGAACAACACGATCGGGAAACTGATAATAAAACAAGGTTGGAAGCACTGGTTGCAGGTGAAGAAGCCGCAGTAGAGAAGGATAAGGTGTTGCTGATTGAAAAGGAGCAAGAACTAAACGGTTTGCAAAAGCAATTCAATGATTTGGTAAACCGGGTCCGCCAACTAGAAAGTGATAAAAAGCTTGCTGCCCAGCGGTTCGAATACCTTAAGGAACGCGAGCGGAATCTGACCGAGTTTTTGGCCGGTGCGGGACAGCAACTGAAACAGTTGGAAGAATCGATTCAATTCGCTGGAAGTCAGATTACCGATGAAGAAGAGGTGTTGAGTGGATTGAGGGATCAGCTGGAAACCTTACGTGAAACAGTTGATGAGAAAAGAGAAGCGTTTGATGCCAAAAAGGCCGTAGTAGAGCAGCTGCGCCAAAAATATCAAGAACAGCAGCGAGAGCAATTCGACGCAGAAAAGAAAGTCGCCGTTGCCGATACTTCGGTAATGAACCTGCAAAGGAGTATCCAACAGATTCAGGAGGAAAAGGCCGGACGGGATGCTCAGATTATGACCATCAACACGCAGCGCGAGGAAGCAAAACTGCAGCTGCAGGATCGTCAGGACGATTTGCAACGGTTGGTGGATAGACAGGAGGACATAAAGGGTAAAATATTGCAGAGTCAGGAGCAATTGGAATCGCTTAGGGCTAAATTGGTAGAGGAAAATCGCAAACTGGACAGCAGGAAAAATGAACACGATCTTTTAAAATCCTTAGTAGAGAGTCTGGAGGGTTATCCGGATAGTATCAAATTCCTGAAGAAACATAAGGATTGGAACAGTGATGCTCCTTTACTTTCTGATGTATTTGTGGTAAAGGAGGGATATCGTACAGCACTGGAAAATTTGCTGGACAATTACCTCAACTACTATCTGGTTGATAATTTGCAGGAGGCAATTGCCGCGGTAGAATTATTGGAGACGAATAAGAAGGGGAAGGCCAATTTCTTTATTCTAAATGAATTAAAAGATACGGCACGTACCGAATATAACCCACCTGCCGGAACCGTGCCTGCATTAAGCGTGGTGGATGTAGACGACATTTACCGACCCCTCGCAGCTTATTTATTGGGTCATGTATTCATAGCAGAAGATGGGAGTATCATCACTGCTGATGCTGTGCCTGAAGGTGTGGTGATGGTGGATAAAACCGGTAGAATGTTGCGCGGTCGCTATACGCTGGGTGGCGGTTCGATCGGTGCTTTTGAAGGTAATAAAATTGGTCGTGCTAAAAATCTGGAGCGACTAGCGCAGGAGATAGAGGAACTGACTAAAATTACCGGCAGTCTCCGTCAACATATTACAGAAACCCAAACCCAGATTACCGGATTCAATCAGGAACTGAATGATAAGGCGATTGAGGAAGCAAGACAAGAGATCAATCGTTTGCAAAACCATATTGTCAACCTTAGCAACCGGATTGAGAATTTCGAGCACCTCAATGTTCAGGGGGAACAACGATTGCAATCCTTGCAAGATCAATTGGATGATACTCATGATCAGATATCGGGTACCAGATCCGTTCTCGAAGAAATTACCAATGAGTTGATGGAACTGCAGGAGCGGGGCAAGCAAGCTCAGCAGGAATTTCTGGTCGTCGAGCAGGAATTTACTTTCGCAACACAACAGTATAATCAACAAAATATTCAATATACCCGCCAGCAGAGCAAGATCGAAAACCTGAAGCAAGAGCATAATTTCCGCACCAACCAATTGGCGGAACTGAAAAAGCAAATTACAGGTAACGAAGATCAACTGGCACAGACAGCCTTGCAGTTGTCGGAAACAGAAGGAAAACTTCATCAGGGTGATCAAGAATTGTATGACTTGCTGCGTCGTAAGGAAGCTGATGAAAAGGAGTTGAACGAAAAAGATCGAGTGTATTATGAATTCCGAAATGCAGTTGCTGCCAAGGAAAGTACGTTGAATCAAAAGCGTAGAGAAAAGGAACATGCCGAAACCTTGCTGAATGGCATCAAGGACAAGCTCAACGAGATGAAATTGCAACTGGCAGGAATGAAAGAGCGATTGAGCGTGGAGTTTAAGGTAGATCTGAATGAAATCCTAGATCAACCCAGAACCGGTGAGCAAACTGTTGAGGAACTGACTATTGAAACTGAAAAAATCCGTAAGCGCTTAGATAACATGGGAGAAATTAATCCCACAGCTATAGAAGCATACACCGAAATGAAAGCGCGTTACGATTTCATTATGGAGCAGAAGGCGGATTTGGAACAAGCACGTGAATCTTTACTGGCCACTATTGAAGAAGTTGAAAATACTGCGAATGCGCGGTTCAAGGAGACTTTCGAAATGGTACGTACTAATTTTATTCAGGTATTTAAAGCCTTGTTTACCGAAGAAGATACCTGCGATCTCCGACTGACCGATCCGGATAATGTGGCCGACAGCGGAATTGAAATCTATGCGCAGCCGAAAGGTAAGCGACCTAGTACACTTACCCAGCTTTCAGGGGGTGAAAAGACGCTTACATCAACCGCCTTTTTGTTTGCGATCTATCTGATCAAACCTGCACCGTTCTGTATATTAGACGAGGTAGATGCGCCTTTGGATGATGCCAACGTGGGCAAGTTTACACAGATGATCCGGAAGTTTTCTGACAATTCACAGTTTATCATTGTCACGCACAATAAGCAAACTATGGCCGCTGTGGATGTGATCTACGGTGTGACTATGCAGGAGCCTGGCGTGAGTAAACTAGTGCCGGTAGATTTCAGAAGCTTGAACTAAGCATATCAGATTGTTTCAAGATCGAAATTGAGGCAAAACGGCTAAATGAATTATTTGCTCCAGAGATTGTATTTCAGGATGCACCAGATAGCTCTAAAGCCGTCTTTCCATCCTATTTTCTTGCCCTCTTCATAAGTGCGGCCATAATAAGAAATGCCCACTTCATAGATTCTGATTTTAGGGATCCGGGCGATTTTTGCCGTCACTTCGGGTTCGAAACCAAATCTATTCTCTTTGAGCTTTATCGAATGGATGATTTCCCTGCGGAATAATTTATAGCAGGTCTCCATATCGGTGAGATTCAGATTAGTGAGCATATTCGACAGCATGGTCAGCCAGCGGTTCCCAATCGAGTGCCAGAAGAACAAAATACGATGGGGTTTTCCACCCATAAATCGAGAACCGTACACGACATCAGCTACGCCCGATAAGATTGGTCCAAGCAGGATATTGTATTCATTTGGGTCGTACTCCAGATCTGCATCCTGAATTACAATAAAATCCCCTTTTGCCTGCTCAATTCCGGTACGTAAGGCAGCGCCTTTGCCTTGATTGATTTCATGCTTATAGTAGCTGATTGGCAAATCCGGATGAGCCACTTGGTAATTCCTAATTGCTTCCTCGGTGTTATCTTTGGAGCAGTCGTTGACAATGATGACTTCCTTTGTTAAATCACCGGGTAGCACCACGTCTCTGATTTTGTCAAGAATGCGATGGATGGTAGCGCCTTCGTTGTAAGCCGGAATTACGATGGAAAGAGTTTTAGTCATGGACCCTATAAGTGGACTCCAAAAGTACTAGATATTTCAGTAATAAGGTAAGTCAGTTTAATTAGTATAATGATAGTGTGTTGTATTTGTTGTGGAGAATAGCTTGTAATTCAGGTGCGTCCGTTCTTACGGTCAATGAGTTTTCGAGTTTTCGTACCTTTAAGCGAATTTTGCAAGATGGATCAATACCAAAGTTTATTAAGGCATATTTTAGATACGGGCGTGAAGAAATCTGATCGTACCGGTACCGGTACTATTAGTTGCTTTGGTTATCAGATGCGTTTCGATTTGCAACAGGGATTTCCTTTGGTGACAACCAAGAAGTTGCATTTGAGATCAATTATTTATGAATTGCTTTGGTTTTTGAAGGGAGAAACCAATATTCAATATCTGAAGGAGAATGGAGTAAGTATTTGGGATGAATGGGCAGATGAAAACGGCGAATTGGGACCGGTTTATGGTCATCAATGGCGTAGTTGGACCGGTGCAGATGGGAAAATTTATGATCAGATCCGTGATGTTTTGGATCAATTAAGGAGAAATCCTGATAGTCGCAGATTATTGGTAAGCGCATGGAATGTAGCTGATCTACCTAAGATGGCGCTGAGTCCTTGTCATGCTTTATTCCAATTTTACACTACACCTCCTACTGAGGAACAAGCGGCCAGAGGTATTAAAGGAACTTTAAGTTGCCAGTTGTACCAACGAAGCGCAGATGTTTTCCTCGGTGTACCCTTCAATATTGCTTCTTACGCGCTGCTCACCATGATGGTGGCTCAGGTTTCTGATATGGATGCCGGTGAGTTCATCCATACTTTTGGTGATGTGCATTTGTATAACAACCATATTGATCAGGCCAATCTTCAATTGACGCGCACTCCTTATCCTTTGCCAAAGATGAAGATCAACCCCGAGGTCAAGGATTTATTTGCATTTTCATTCGAGGATTTTACGCTTGAGGATTACCAATGCCACCCGCATATTAAGGCACCCGTAGCTGTTTAACCCAAAAAGGATTTACTTGATGATTATATCAGCTATTGTCGCTGCTTCGAACAACAATGCTATCGGCATAAATAATGATATGCCCTGGCATTTATCCGAGGATTTAAAATTTTTCAAACGCACCACAATGGGAAAACCTATTCTAATGGGGCGTAAAACTTTTGAATCTTTGGGCTGCCGTCCGCTACCGGGTCGGCTAAATATTATATTGTCTGCTCAGGACAACTTAAACCTACCAGAGGGAGTTAAACAGGTGCGCTCCTTAGAGGAGGGTATCGCCATGCTCAAGGAAACCGAGAGCGAGGAGGTGTTTGTGATTGGAGGAGGATATGTGTTTGCGGAGGCTTTGCCACTCACAGACAGGGTATATCTGACTCGCGTGAATGTAGTAGTAGAGGATGCAGATGTGTTTTTTCCTGAATTGAATCCTGAAGAATGGATATTGGTTAAGGAAGAGCCTCATCAGGCAGATGAGCGGAACCCATATGATTATACATTTCTGCAGTACGATCGGGTAAGAAATTGAAACTGTTTTTCTTAAAATCATTTTGGAAATATCGCCGGCGTGCGCTGAGTAGACATGGTGTGCATTCTCCTTTCGTCTATCATTTCATTGATCGGGTGCTTGGCGATAAGTCAATGCATCATCTAAGTGAGAGGCTGCAAAAGTATTTTCCTGCCAATAAGATTCAATGGATTGAGAGCGCTGAGCCTGATAAATGGTGGGAGGCCTATCAAGCAGCGGATCATACCGACGGGACGATCATTGTATTTAGGGACATATACAGAAGTAAAGTCCACGCAGCTGCCTGGGAAAAACTCGCTAAACAGGCGGAGGTACAGTTGAGTATAGATTTATTTAGGTATGGACTGCTGTTTTTCCGACATCAGTTGCAGGAAAAACAGCATTTTGTCCTTAAATACCGGGAGTAAATTATTCCCCTTCTTCCTTTATGCCTAAGAAATTATCAACCATTGGTTGCATCATAGGTGGAATTTTGCCGAGGATATATTCACGTAATACGTCGATTGATTTCTTAGCCTGATCTTCTGTAAGTCCTGCTTTCTCCACGAGTTGGTTGATTAGTTCTTGCATTTTTTTGTCTTTATAAAGTGAATGCTGATTAATTTGTTATTGAAAGCTTAATCAGGCTGCTTTTATTTGTTCTAGTTTAGAATGTTCCAACATTTGTCGTGCATAATCTGCAGTCAGATGAAAAACATCGCTGGTTTTTTCAGACGGCAGGTCAAACATGGCATCAGTAAGGATCATTTCGCAAATAGTCCGAAGTCCGCGACCTCCTAATTTGAATTCCACGGCTTTGTCTACCATGTAATCCAGTGCTTCATCATCGACTATGAGTTCGATTCCCTCGTATTCGAATAATTTG
>CAZWPF010000123.1:0-6953 GCA_964636205.1 uncultured Chitinophagaceae bacterium
CGCTCACTCTTCGTCAGCTGCCATCAGCCCTGCCGCTTTCAGTTTAGAAAGCAGGGCATTAAAATCCGCTGTGAGTCCTGCGACATCAGATGCGACGCTGTCAGCCTGGTTTTCCGCGACAGGAAGCCCCGTCACCGAGGCCCCCGGCAGAATTTCCAATGTGCCGCCAACAACCCACTTATCGCCGCCCTGTTCCATGTAATTCTTAGTGGTATAGCTCATACTGCACCTCCATTAAGCTTTCTGCTGGAGAACTTTTATAGCCTCCGGCAGAATCAGCTTGCCGTCTACGCGCTGAGTAGCAACAAATCCGACTTGGCCAGTGACGGCATAAAGCTCGTTGAGTCGCTTAAATACACGCCCCTGACGATCTGCTACCCAGTAATAGCTGAAGTCTCCAAAGACAATCGTCTTTACCGACGCAGCAATAGTGGGCACATATGCCGAAGTATACAGCGGGCGATTTAAAATGGTGTCAGGTGTACCTGCCTGAACAGAAGGCTGCCAGAGATACTGACCCTGACCATCCTTTAGTTTGCGGATAGCCTTGACAGTTGCATCGTTCATGACAAACACTGCTCTGTTGCGGTAAGGTGCTTTCAGGCTATAGAACAGATCAAGTACCTCGTCCATAGTAATTGCCGTAGCGCTTGCAGTAGTCACACCAACTTGCGCTCCACCAGTATTGGCTAGAATACCAGTTGGCTTGCCAGAGCCATCGCCAGTGAAAAATGCTTCTTCTTCCTTGTTACCAATACGGCGGGCGAACTCTCTGGAGATGTAGGCTTCAAGGTCAAACACAGAGTCATTCAGCAGTTCCTCGGAAACCTTGATCAGGGTGCCCAGCTTATATGCCCCAATGGATACCTGACCAAAGCTGTCATCGCTCTCGGGGATGGTTCCTTCCTCGTCAATCCATGCGGCAGTACCTTTAGTGGCTACAACTGGTATTTTTCTATCGCCAGAAGAAGTGGTGATTACGTTGGCCAGTGTACGGAAGATATTCTCATCCTCAAGCGCTTCTACAAGAGTACGCTCAAATTCATCTGGAACCAGATAACCTCCCTCTGAATCAGTACCGATTTGCAGGGCATTTCTTACGTTTGGATCAAGTCCTTCTCCTGCACGGGTACGCATGGCACTCCAGAATGCCTTTTTGTATTCCGCAGATGCACGTCCGGTCTTTTCTTCCGTTTCCTTCGACGGTACGTTGGTTATCGGGTTACTGGTGGCTTTGGAGAGTTCTAAATCAATTACTGCTTGACGCTCAAGACGTTCGATTTCCTTGCCCAAAGCCACAACTTCGTTTTCCATTTTTTCATAGGTAGCTGTATCCTCGGCTGACAGAAGCCCATCGCCACCTCGCTTGGCGTCAAGGAACGCTTTTGCCGCATCCCACGCCTTTGCACGCTTTTCACGCAGTTCAAGAATCTTACTCATTGTGATGTTCCTCCTTCAAATTAGTGAGAAATTAAAAAGAGCCGCTTTTCCAGCTGCTCAATTGGGGTACCAGTTTTCGGTTTTGTTTTCTTGGGTATCTTCCCCAGCAGGGAGTTATACACCGCTGCGCGAGAGAATATTAGGCCTTGACCTGTGTCCAGAGGAATGCGCTCATCGCTCTCCATGAACAGAATTTTATCTGCAAATCCGAGCTCAATTGCTTTATTCGCATTCATCCAGGTCTCTGCGTCCATGAGATGAGAGATCTTTGCCCGGGAAAGGCCTGACTTCAGTTCGTATGCATTGATGATGCTTTCCTTGACCTCATCCAGCAAGGCCTTGGCACGAAGCATTTCCTCGCTATCACCAATGGCAATTGTCGAAGGGTTATGGATCATCATCATGGATACCGGCGACATATACACATCACCGCCCGCCATAGCAATGACAGAAGCGGCGCTTGCAGCCAAGCCATCAATTTTAACTGTGACTTTGCCGGTATAATCCATCAGCATGTTGTATATCTGAGCTGCCGCAAATATATCGCCGCCGGGCGAGTTAATCCAAACTATGACGTCACCTGTGCCTGTCATCAGCTCGTCTCTAAACATCTTTGGCGTCACTTCATCGCCATACCAGGTCTCGTCTGAAATTTCTCCGTTGAGGTATAAAGTGCGTTCTTCGGTAGTTTCGTCTCGCACCCAATTCCAAAATTTCCTCATTGGCTGTTAACCTCCTTTTCATAAAAATTGCCTGCCTGTGAAAGTGGGAGCATGTTTCCGTTTACCAGATACAGATCTCCGCCTTCCTCAGCAGGGATACGGTTCATATCTTCAAGCTCCCGGATATCGTTCGCTGACAGCCAGCCGTTCTGCCGTCCGACTGCATATCCGTTCATCCGGCTCTGGTAGTCGCCACGCAGCAGACCATCAACATTGAACTTAATAAAGATAGAGTTTTTCTCAGATGGCAATAGAAGCGATTGCTGAAGACTCTGCTCCCATCGCACCACCCATGGGTTAAGCGTATATTTTACAAACTCTAGCGATTGCTGCTCAATGTTGGAGAAGCTGGACTTTTCAAGGTCACCCACCATGTGCGGAGGTATACGGAATATCCTAGCGATTTCGTTGATCTGAAATTTTCGTGTCTCCAAGAACTGAGCCTGCTCCGGAGGAATGCCGATTGCCTGAAACTTCATTCCTTCCTCCAGCACAGCGATTCTATGAGCATTTCCACTGCCTTGATAGGCGCTGTTCCAACTGTCTTTGACCCTCTGGATGTCCTTGATTACTCCCGGATGTTCCAGCACACCACCTGGATTTGCTCCGTTTGCGAAGAATGAAGCACCGTATTCTTCAGTCGCAAGCGACATGCCGATGGCGTTTTTAGCCATAGCAATAGGACTGTATCCGATGAGACCGTCAAATCCGAGTCCGGGTATGTGGAGTATTTCATCTCTGCGGAGTATCACTGTTCCGCTGTTGGGATTGATCCGACTTTCTTCGAAATCTCTGCGGTAGGTGTATACCAATTCTCCGTTTGAAGCTCGACTTACTTTCATTTTGTTTGGAAGCAAAGGATATAGTGCGATTGGCTGTCCACGACCGTTCCTCAATATCTGCGCATAGGCATTGCCCCAAAGTAAAAGATGACTCATCAGTGTTTCTCGGAACACAAATGAAGTCATCTCTGGGTTAGGCTCATTATGAAGCAGATAGTATAGCGGATGTTGTGGTATACGTTCTTTGCTTCCGTCCATTCGGTACTGATAAACGTGTAACGGAAGTCCAGCTATAGCCTCAGATAGTATCCTCACGCAGGCATACACTGCAGCTGATTGCATTGCAGTCCGTTCATTAACTGTCTTACCACTGGTAGTACTGCCAAACAGAAACGAAAATGCGCTGCCAATACGATTTTTAGGCTTATCACGGGAGCGGAACAATCCTTTTAGCGGGTTTATCATGGGTTTTCACCTCCGAAAATAGGCATGAAAAAAGCACCTACCATTTGATAGATGCTTATTTGATTCAATGATTCATTATCTGGCTAAACTAATTTTTGGCGTTCTTCTAGTATAAAGTTGTAGTTTTCCAACATTTCCATTAATTCCTCTTTGTTAGTTAACCATTCCGACTCATAAGGTTTCATTCTTTTGATTAAGGGTTTGATTTTATCTTTTGATATTTCACCGCCAATAAAAAACATTTCCAATGCCTCTTCCCTTACCCATTTTTGCACACGCTCATTGCCACTAAAGTTTTTACTAAATCGACCTCCGTCAAAACATTCATAAAGAGTCTTTGGCATTTGATCATAATATTTCAATTTAGCATCTCCCCGCTCTTGCATATTAGAATCTATTAACCGCATTACATTTGCTCTTGTAGATGCTAATTCAGCAAACCTGTAGAGTTCCTTAACTAAGTCATCATCGCGAGGTAAATAAGCATTGATATTAGATTTAATTTCGTTAATGTACTTTTGATTCTTTATTGGAATATTCTCATTTCCGACCCACTTAAAGCGATTCGATGCTAAACATTGTAAACACATCTTTAGTGGTGTCCATAATGAAAAAATGGTGTCTGCATTTAAGTCCCCATCAAGCCAAATGCAATCTAGATCATTCATCTTTCGCCATTCATTCTTTATAGCTTTCAGTTTTTCTCTTTCTTCCATTGATAAGTCATTATATTCCTTACCAAATACCCTCTTTGGTGTTGGACATGTATCGTTTCCAATTGACCAATATAATAGGAAATTGATAATGGGATTATCTGTGTACTTATCCCCTAGATATTTTTTCAGTTTATTTTCGCTCATCAGTTTATCTTCGCTCATTTGATCAAACCTCTTTTTTTAAATATAATATCATAAAATGTCCAACACCATCATATTAAATCAAATAATTTGAATCCGCCTTTTCCAATGCCAAGCTTCTGAGTTAAGTTTGTTTTCCTCTTGGCCGTATTCTTCATGAAGGTCATTCCACCTTTCTGTACCACTGCGTATTTGCACTATCTTTTTCTGTGGGCACTACACCTGGTACCTTCCCGGCGTTCACATAATTATAAAACGATCTTCCAAGAGCCAGTCGGACACCCTTGGATATGCTAATCCAGTCGGTACCGAACACTGCCTTGATGTTAAACGCAGTATCTTTCGGAATTCGGCCAGTGCGGATAAGCAACTCTTGGAACCACTGTTGGAATTCGGTATCCTCCAGCACCTTGCTTTTGATGTAAAACGGAACGGTCACTCCTTCTTCTTGGGCTAAACGCTCGAGATCGGCAAATTCCTTATCTGTGAACGACACCTGAACCACTCTTGACATATAAAAACCACCTTTCACTTATTCTGGTTTTTATTATAAACCTGCATGTTATTAAATGTCAAGCGGTTTTTATTAAAAACATTAAGGTTTTTATAAAATAAGCAGACCCCTCTCATTGTACACCGACTCGCTGCTGGCAGAGCCACAACGGATGGCGCGGTCGAGCGCCATAATGGTTGCTACCGCACCATCTATTCTTTCTGTACTCTTCTCCTTATCTGGCTTTATGTTTCCTGCCGGATCGGTCTTAATGTAGATGTTATCCATCATCCAGCGGAGTACAGGATGGCCGCCGTGAGCGATTTTCTGCTCAAGTGTCAGTTTCATTAGTTCCTTGGTAGGTGGAGACATATCTTTAAAGCCCTGTCCGAAAGGAACGACTGTAAACCCGAGACCCTCAAGGTTCTGTGTCATCTGAACAGCTCCCCATCGGTCAAAGGCAATTTCCCTGATGTTATACTTCATTCCGAGTTGCTCAATAAAGCTTTCAATAAAGCCATAATGCACAACATTTCCTTCCGTCGTCATAAGGTGTCCCTGTTTTACCCAGAGGTCGTACTGGACATGATCACGACGTACCCGGAGATCAATGTTATCCTCCGGCATCCAGAAAAACGGAAGGATCTCATACTTGTCCTCCTCGTTCTGTGGCGGGAATACCAGCACAAAAGCTGTAATGTCCGTTGTAGAAGAAAGATCAAGCCCACCATAGCATACCCGCCCTTCTAAGCTGACAGCATCAACCGGGAATGCACAGGCATCCCACTTTGCCATTGGCATCCAACGTACAGCTTGTTTAACCCACTGATTAAGTCGGAGCTGTCTGAAGCTGTTTTCTTCAGCCGGATTCTGCTTTGCACTCTCACAAGCAGCCCGAACCTTATCAATTCCAACCGTTATTCCAAGGGAAGGATTCGCTTTCCTCCATACTTTTGGATCAGTCCAATCATCATCTTCCTTGGCACCATAGATCACGGGATAGAAAGTAGGATCATGCTTTCTGCCTTCTATAATGTCCAGCGACTTTTGGTGTGTTTCGTAGCAAATACTCTGTGTATCTGATCCCGCCGTGGTGATGAGAAAATATAGCGGCTGCATTCTTGCATCGCCAGAACCTTTTGTCATAACATCGAACAACTTCCGGTTCGGCTGGGTATGCAGTTCATCGAACACCACACCGTGGACATTAAATCCGTGCTTGGAATAGGCCTCGGCTGAGAGCACCTGATAAAAGCTGTTTGTTGGCAGATATATCAGTCGCTTTGTTGAAGCCAGTATCTTTACACGCCGGGACAGTGCCGGGCACATCCGTACCATGTCAGCTGCTACCTCAAAAACAATCGATGCTTGCTGGCGATCAGCCGCACAGCCATACACTTCGGCACGTTCTTCACCGTCACCGCAGGTCAATAAAAGAGCAATAGCTGCAGCAAGTTCTGATTTACCCTGCTTCTTTGGAATCTCCACATATGCCGTATTAAACTGACGATAACCATTTGGTTTAAGAATACCGAAGATGTCACGTACTATCTGCTCCTGCCAGTCGATAAGCTCAAATGGTTTTCCTGCCCAGGAACCTTTTGTATGTGTAAGAGCCTGTATAAAAGAAACCGCATAATCTGCAGCATCTTTATCATAATAAGAGCCTTCGGCCATGAAGGCGGTTGGCTTGTATTTCTTTAATTTACGCATATGCGCCGCCTCCTTTATAAAAATAGGCAAAAGAAAAGAGCCTCCGTAGAAGCCCTTTGCTTTTACCTATTTATTCTTTTAGTCTGCTTCTTGCGTTTCACCGGTTAAAATGAAACGACAGTATTCAGCTTTATGGTCAATAAGGTAAGCTACCAGTTCGTAGTAGCCGCGCTCGTTTGCTTCATATTGCACACGATTCACATCAAACATATTTGTGACACCACTATCTCGTATAGCGAGGATTTGCTCCTTAATTTTTTCATTCATCAGTAGATACCTCTTTCGCCACAGAGTCAATGGTGGCCTGGCGCAGGATATCCAAGTCAAAGCCCGCGTCCTTGTAGCCTTCCAAAATAGTGGTATAGTAATAGCAACTTGGCTGGCCAAGCGGTCTACCCTCGTTCATTACGTACATCATAGCTTTGACATTCTTGCCTCCCAGTTTTACCTTTACCGTTTCCTTTCGATAAAGAAAGGGCCA
>CAZWPF010000124.1:0-4089 GCA_964636205.1 uncultured Chitinophagaceae bacterium
GGAATGCCGTGTATGCCAATGAGGGCATAGGCCCGCTACAAGAACAATTAAAAAAGATCGACCCCGAATATTATGCAAAAGCGGATATCGACAACCCGCAGCGTGTAATCCGAGCGTTAGAAGTGTTTGAAGCCACAGGCCAACCCATTTCATCTTTTCAAAAAAAGAATACGGAAAAACGTAAATTTAATATTGTTACCGTCGGATTGGGTATGGATCGTGATAAGCTCTATGACCGCATTAATCGCCGAGTTGACAAGATGATGGATGCAGGTCTGCTCGATGAAGTGAAAACATTAATTCCCTATCGGGACAAGCCTGCCTTATTGACGGTGGGTTATGCAGAGCTTTACCGATATCTGGATGGGGAAATTTCTCTCGAACAAGCCGTAGAACGCATTAAGCAGAACTCGCGTCGCTATGCTAAAAGACAGATTACTTGGTTTAAAAAATATGGAAACACGACTTGGTTTGATGCGCAAGATGAACAAGGGATTATCCGGCACATACAAGAAAACATGTCCAAATCAGACGTATAACTGACACGTATAGCGTGCGAATGTGCGTTTTAAACCTTAGTTTTGCACTATATCAACAAGTTCCATTTTTATGAATGACACCTCGACTTCATGCCAATACATACCTTCCGATATACAACAACAGGATCTACCGTTGATACACGGTGCAGGGGTAAGCTGTATTTATGAAGCTAAAAATAGGGTAATAGCTGTAGACAATGTGGATTTTGGCATTGAAGCGGGTAAAATCACAGCAATAATCGGTGAATCGGGAAGTGGCAAAAGCACTTTGCTTAAGTTGATATATGGACTACTAGCGCCGAGTGCAGGCGAAATTCGCTATAAAGGTTGGTTGGTCCCCACTCCCAAAGACAAGCTTATCCCTGGACACGATGCGATGCGCATGGTGTCTCAAGGTTTCGATGATCTCAACCATTACGCCAAAGTTTGGGATAATATAGCTTCACAAATCTCAAATATTGATATCGATCTCAAGCAGCGCAATACGGAAAAAGTCTTAAAAAGGCTGCGAATAGATCACCTGGCACAACAAAGGATCGCTGACCTAAGTGGTGGCGAACGCCAGCGTGTGGCTATCGCCCGTGCACTCATCAACGAGCCTGAAGTTTTGCTAATGGACGAACCGTTCAATCAAGTAGATGCGGCTTTTCGCGACTCCCTCCAGCAAGATGTGGAAAGAATTGTTGCAGAGACCGGCCTAACGGTAATTCTGGTCTCACACGACCCGAGTGAGGTGCTCGCGATGGCAGACCACATGCTTATCATGAGAAACGGCAAAATCTTAGGTAACGGCGCACCGCAAGATTTGTATTACAACCCAACCAATGCGTATGTCGCCCGGCTATTGGCCAAGAGCAATATTCTCTCTGTTGAACAGGCTAAAGCCCTGAATATACATACCAAAAATTCGGTGGCTATCCACCAAGAATGGATTCAATGTAAAACAAATCCCCAAGGAAGTTGGGAAATCGCGCAGGTAAGGTTTCGGGGATTGTACCAGGAGTATGTGCTAGCACGCGGAGAACAGCAACTCCATGCTGTTGCTCCCTCCAAAGATTTGTTATCTCGGGGAACAAAGGTTGACCTCCACATCGAAAAGTTTGTCGAGCTGAGAAACACATAAAAACAAGCCCGAACTCACGTCCGGGCTCACTATTGATAAAACTAATAAACCATTTTTTGCTCTTCGAATTGCTCCAGTGTGCTGTAGACTTTAAATAAGGCACGCGGCACATGGAAACAACCTTTCCATTTGCCTCCTTTAAGTGTAAGCAATGGTTCGCCTTGTCTGTTGAGATACCCAAACCATTCTCCGTATTTTGGATCGGAGAACCGCTCAAAGGAATACTTATCCAACTTCTGAAACCACAGCTTGCAGGCTTCATTTTGTGTATAGGCATACCCTTTGGCCATACAAACTAATGCCTCTAAATGCACCCACCATAATTTTTGATCCCATTCCAATTGTAAAGGTGGCCGGTTCAAAATATCTTTAAAGTACACAATACCCCCGTACTGTTCATCCCAACCAAATTCCAAAGCACGAAGGGCAATATCCACGCATTTATCCATCAGTGCACGGTCACCTTTCCGCTCCGCAAGCTCCATCATGAACCACATGGCCTCTAAGATATGTCCAGGATTGACCAACCTACCCTCAAAAGTATCAGAGAACTCTCCATCCATACCCACGTTTTCCATAATCAACCCCGAATCCGGTTGATAAAACACCTCCATGACCTCGGTAATAAGGTTGTCAATCAGGCTGTCCACAGTAGGGGTTCCCACAATATGTTCCAATTCGAGCGACAGGTTACTCAATATCATGGGTAAAGAAAAGCTTTTTAAATTGCGTGTTCCAGGGAAAGCCTTACTGTACAGCCCTTTGGGATTGTCTTGACGGGCGAGGATACGATTAAACGTATCGTAGGCAACCTGCGCATGTTCATCTTTGCCTGTGAGTTTATACAGCGCACCCAATCCCATACTGGCAAAGCAATCTGAAAAAATATTATATGGTTGCACCAAGGGCTTACCTGCACGATTTAAAGAGAAATACCAATCACCATTGTCGTCCCGTCCATTTTTAATTATAAAATCAGCTCCTTGTTCAGCCATTTCGCGCCACAGTGGCTTTTGTTCTACTCGATCGTATAACATCGCAAGGGTCCAAACTTGTCGACCCTGTAGCCACATGAATTTATCAGTATCGAAAACGCTACCATCACGATCCAAGCAGGTAAAAAAACCGCCGAACTCTGTGTCGTTGGAATATTTTTCCCAGAACGGCATGACATTATCCAACAACTCTCCCTTATATTTTTGTATGAACTCTTTCATTAGCATGCTAATCCTTAGTAAAATTTTAATGTGTCAATATATTCTTTATACCGATTGTACAAGTGCCCTGCTTGCGGATATGCAGACTGTGGACTCATGAAGTGCGAAAATTCAAATGTTATCGCCTTGTCGTATCCGGCTTGTCGCGCAGCCTCGAGTTTGAGACGAAGCTTTTCAAACTTGATAGGCAGAAATTTGATGGGCATGTCTCGGTCAAACGATTCCGCATTTGTCCAACATTGCATATTGTATTTATCAGCCAGTCGTTTATTGACGGCGAAGAACTCAGGCAATTCGTGGTAGTCAATATGTCCGTCCTGAAAAGCCACCGCATCCACCGCATATTGTATCTCAGCAAAGATCTCATTCCACTCGCGTTCGTGTTCCTGGATAGATACTACGTCTGTCTTTGTGAGATCTGAAGAAGCCGCCATTACCGCCTTTTTCCCGTCAATCCAAGGTGAGATGAAGGTTGGCAGTCCGCCACTTACACTTTTACACTGCTCTCCGAGGATGCGAAATGCACCGGCAGCACCTTTGGTTTTACGGCTGATCTCCATACTCAAATACCAACCACCAAAACTCTTATAATGCCCATACTTTTGCCATACTTCATCGATTACATAGCGGTTAGCGTCAATTTCGTGCTGCATATCGCCGGTGTCCCAGTATTTTCCACTATCATACAACCCAAAATAGAACTTCATGCCGTGCTTTTCAGCCAATTGTAAAAACATTTCCACGAGATCCGCTGGCGGCTCGTAGCAACCCATTTTATCGATTAGAAACGACGAAGGGTAAGTGATAAATCGACGATAGCCGCTGCGGATCAGTATCACCGTATCGATTCCCACCGCTTTCATATACCCAAAATCGCGATCCCATTCTTCCCGTCCCCAATTTTGGTGAGGGATATCGTGACTGATTTCGTCCAAAAAAGTTCCCGTAATCTTCATCTATAAATGCTTTTTTTCTTTCAAATATTCAACCCATCGGATGTAAGCATCCGCATTGAGATGTATACCATCCTTTGTGTATTCCGCTTTTAGCACACCATCATCTGCAAGAACTTCATTGAGATCAATAAAAGTCAGATTGTATTTATTTGCCAAATTCTGTATTCCTTCGTTCAATGCGTACACCATGTGCGATTTATTCTTCATGTAATCGACAATCAGCAAACCCTCATTCAGCTGGAGTGTGCTTTGCA
>CAZWPF010000124.1:4099-6768 GCA_964636205.1 uncultured Chitinophagaceae bacterium
AAATAAATCTTGGTTTTAGGACTTTTCGCTTGGATAATCCGTATGATCTGCTCATAATTGTTCAGGGTTGCGGAGGTGGTCAGACCACGCCCAATATCATTAATCCCCATCATCAGAAATATTTTTTGGGGTGCGGATAGCATGATGTCTGCAATGCGTGCCTTCATTCCATAGGTATTATCGCCACCTATTCCGCGATTTCCCACTACATAACGATTACCAATCAACTCTTCCCAAGGACCACGTTCCGTAATACTATTTCCAAAAAATATCACATCGTACTGCGTCCCTTTCAGCTTTTGGTATAATAGCTCCCGTGAATCGTAATACCAATTGTTATATGCACTATCTTTGGCGGCGAGCGTTTGCCCTTTCGTCGTATTTGCAGCAAACAAACTCATTATTCCAATCAAGATTAATCCTACTCCTTTCATCTTACAATGCTTTAATAGTCCGTAAATAGTTCACCACCTCTACATAGGCGGACACTTCCAAATGTATGCCATCGGGGGTCATCTCGGATTTGAGATAACCTCTCGAATCTGCAACAACTTGGTGCAAATCCACAAATTGGACCTTTTTGTGCTGGCTAGCTATTTGTTTAAGTGCCTCATTAAGTATAGCTATATCACTATTTTTTACCGCGAGGAATGATTCTATTAACTTATCCGGATTTACAGGAAGTATACTATTCAAGTAAATCTGTGTACGTGGTGATTTCTCACGTATTTTTTGCACGATGCGCTCGTAATTCTGAATAATATTTGCAGTCGGGACGTGTCTTTTTAAATCATTGACACCGATCATAAGAAATATTTTCTTAGGCTTATGACGCAATACTTCGTCTATGCGAGCTAAGACGCCATAAGAGATGTCTCCGCTAATTCCTCTGTTGAGAATGCCTTTCTGACCTATTATATCACTCCATCGCCCTGCTTCAGTCAAGCTGTTACCTAAGAACACTGTCGCACCTCGTGAAATAGGCATTTTCTCAAATTGTTCTAACCTCTGGGTATAACCCGAGAATACATAATTGCTGTCGATAGCAACTTGTTCTTGGGCTGTCGCAAATGAACACATCATGAGCGAGGTTCCCAATATAATGTTAGCTAATTTCATTCTATCTTATATTTTAAAATCGATTACGATCGCCAAAACCATTTTTTGTCGGTCGCATATTGGGTTATACTAATGACTAATAAAACGTATACTACTGTCCGAATGAGTCCCAAATAAGGACTTTGCGCACTCCATGTCTCGAAGATTGGTAAAATATGCAACAACCCTAATATAGGTGTGATACAAAACGCGGACACACAGTAAGCAATCATGGGATTTTGACCATTCTTAACCATCGCGGTTACTCCTAAATTTTTGGGATAAACCTTTGTCAAATAATCACATAACACAAAGAAGGTAAATGCCAAGCCGCTGGTTAAAAACCAATAGCTGAATGAGGATGGGTCTTTTTTTATCCCACCATCTAAAGGTTCGAAAAATAATCCGATAGAAGCAAGTGCAAACCCCCAACCCATCAGTTTTTTGTAAAATAGAGTTACGCCTTCTTGCTCCTTATGCAATAAAGCATAAAAAAGTGCACCAAATAAAACATGGCCCCACAAATTGAAGGTTAATGTGCGCATGTACAAGGTTATGACATGAAATGCGACAAAGGCAAGACAAGCAAATGCTAATAATTGTACTTTGCGTTTCTCCACCATCGTGTACATTCGGTTAGCTATCGTTGCGTGACTGACTAGCAAATCCCCCAGCACCGATCCGGGCAACACGATACACAGGTATTTTAAGAAGGAGAAGTTATAAAACCATCGCCAATCCGGATGAAAATTCCAAAGCGCTTGGGTCCAACTACCCGCCATATCTTTGCTGAACCAAACGCCCGTAAACGCTAATATTACACCGCAACGAAGCAATAGATTATTAGCTGTTAGCAACCAAAAAACAGAACCAAAGACAGCCATATTAGCAAGGACCAGGATGATGATATTGCTCTTTGCCTTATTGAAAGTATTGCCCAGGATTTCGCTATGGTAATACACCAAAATCGCTACCAGCACAAATCCTAGGGCTTGCAGGCCATAGCGTTTCGCCCGGCTCCCTTCAAAGCGAAGAAAGACTAGAAAAAAGCACCCAAACGTAATTAATGCAGTCAAATAATTGACTAATGGTGGCCCCGTTAAATTGTCCGGAGTCAAATAAGCCAATGCTAATGCAAAAAACAACAGCATTACCCCCCGCCGCAATAACCCTTTAATGATAACAGAATATTCTTTGTTTTCCAGCTTCTTACGCAAAGCTAACGGGAAAGCCGCACCCATAGCAAAGAGAAAAAACGGAAACACTAAGTCTACCCACGTAATACCCGGGTTGTCGGGATTGAACTTAAAATCCGGTGGCCCCACTTGAGCATGGTACATCCATCCCGGGAAATCTGCCGTCCATGGAATAACAGCGGCAAGCACCATTCCGATAATCGCCAATCCGCGTAGTAAATCTATACCGTAATTTCTATTCATGGACTTTGATTAGTATCCAGCTCCGCTGATATTTATATTTTCTGAACCTGTTTTCTTCTCATCTTCAGACTGAGTTAATGCAAAATGTTTTGCCAATGGACAAACCATAGATGTATATCGACCGGCATGCAT
>CAZWPF010000125.1:0-6675 GCA_964636205.1 uncultured Chitinophagaceae bacterium
GATCATTAGGCTGGCCGATGTCTATTTGTTGTATGCAGAGGCCCTGAACGAGCTCAATGGCCCCGGTCAGGACGCACTGGGTTGGATCAATAGCGTACGCGCAAGGGCAGGGTTGCCTACGGTGGAGGAGTCTTGGGCATCGTATTCAACAATGCCGGATAAATACCTGACCAAGGAGGGGTTGCGGGAAATCATCCAACGCGAACGCATGATCGAACTGGCTTTCGAAGCTCAGCGGTATTGGGATTTGAAACGTTGGAAAAGGGCTCCCCAAGTACTGAATGCACCCATTCGTGGATGGGATAATACTGGAGAGACGGCCGAAGAATATTATCGGGTTACCACGTTTTACCATCAAGTGTTCAGGCCCCGTGATTATTTCTGGCCAATACGGGAGATGAGTTTGCTGGTCAACAAGAGCCTTGTACAGAATCCAGGATGGTGATTTGCATGGCCATGATAAAACTGAACTATAAAACCCTAGAATGATGTTACATAGATATTTTATTGCATTGGTGATCATATCAATGTATGGCTGCTCAGAAGAGAAAATAGGCCCAAATGTTCAAGACAACACGCCTCCTAAACCGCTGACCCATATAACGGCCGAAAACATGAGTGGTGCGGTGAGAATTACCTATCAACTGCCTGATGATCCGGATTTGCTATACGTGGCCGCGGAATACCTGCCCCGTAATGCCACGCCCCGCGTATTTAAATCTTCATTTTTCAATAACCATATCCTGGTTGAAGGTTTTGCAGATGCTGGAGAATATGACGTTAAGCTGTATGCTGTTGACCGTAGCGGTAACCGTTCTGAACCGACGACGATTCAAGTGGCGCCGTTGAGACCCCCTGTGGTCGAGGCATTCAATAGCTTAACGGTGTTTGAAGATTTTGGAGGAATCAGTCTGTCATTTGTGAATGAGGCAGAAGCAGATATCGGTATTGCTGTTCTGGTACTCGATCAGAACAAGGAACGAGTGCTCCTTGATACGTATTATACCGCGCGTAGGGAAGGTGTCTTTTCCTTAAGGGGCCTTTCAGCACAAAGTAGGACATTCGGTTTTTTGGTAAGTGACAAATGGGAAAATACCTCAGACACGCTGTGGCGCGAACTGACCCCGTTATTTGAAGAGGAACTGGATAAAGGTAAGTTCAATGAATTATATTTGCCTACCGATGCCGGCTTATACAACAATAATGGTCCACGATTTTTATGGGACGGAAGTGCTGAAGAGCCTAATTTTCAGCGCACAGCCTCTGGAGATTTTCCCCATCACATCACGTTTGATCTTGGTGTGACCGCTAAATTGAGTCGATTTGTTTTTTGGCAACGCGTTCGTTATCAAACAACTGTGTTGGCTTATGGCAATGGTAACCCTAGGCTGTTTGAGGTATGGGGGACTGATAATCCGGCAGCCGATGGGAGTTTTACCGGTTGGACAAAACTGATGGACTGCGAATCCATTAAACCCTCGGGATTACCCAATGGTCAGGTTTCAAATGAAGATGTTGAGTATGCTTCGAGAGGAGAGGAGTTTATCTTTCCATTTGATACTCCTCCGGTGCGTTATATCCGGATTAGATTTCTAAATACTTGGGGCAACACCAATTTCGCACATATTGCCGAGACAAATTTTTACGGACAAGTAGTGGATTAGTTAAATTGGAAAACTAAATTATGTGATGATGAAATTCGTTAAGTTTTTTGCAAAAGTGGCGTGTTGTTTAACCTTTGATTTAATAAGTGCAGGTTGTGGTAAAATGGATTCGACATATCGGCATTATATCGAAGGGGGTGAGATTATATATGTTGGCAAGGCAGATTCTGTTCAGGTGTCACCGGGAAAGAATCGTATTCAACTTTGGTTGCTAGTTAGCGACCCTAAAATATCCAAAGCAGTGGTTTACTGGGATAACAAGGCCAACTCTCAAGCGGTTGAGATTGTCAGACGTCAGCAAGTCGATACGGTCGATGTTATACTTGACAATGTGTCTGAAGGGTATCATACATTTGAAATTTATACATTTGATAATTTGGGGAATTCTTCCATAAAAGTGGACGTGTCGGCCGAAGTGTATGGTGAAAATTATACAGGTTCTTTATTAAACAGAACGATAAACCGTATCGAATATATTAATGGGGATATTATCATACACTGGCAAAGTGCAGGGCAGAGAGCTATTGGAACACAGCTTAATTATACGGATGTAGCGGACAAGGAACATGTTATATGGATTGATAGTGCGTCAGCAGAATCGATATTGCCGTCGTTTAAGCCCAATAGCTCGATTCGTTATCATACCGCTTACATTCCCATGGAGAATGCTATCGACACCTTTTATGCTGAACAAGTGGAGCGGGCTATCACTTTCCATCAGGTTGATGCTGAACTGGATCAAAATCTGTTTTCAGCATATCCGTTGCCTGGTGATGCATCTCCGCAGCCTACTGCTGGCAATGTCATGTCGAATTTATGGAATGGGATCTTTGCCGGTGCCGCCGCAAGTACCGGATCATGGTATCGAACAGCAAATGGTAGCGGGGTACCCCACCATTTCCAGATTGATTTGGGGGTTAAAACGACACTCAGCCACTACAAATTGTGGCAGCGCGGCACGGTGTCGGAACATAACCTTCTATATGCGAATGGGAATTTGCGCAAGTGGGAAGTATGGGGTGCGTTGGACCCGTCATCTGATGGGAGCTATGACGGTTGGGTCAAGTTGCTAGACTGCGAGGCTGTTAAACCGTCGGCGTTGCCGATGGGGCAAAATGCACCTGAAGACATCGCTTATGCTGCAATGGGAGAGCAATTTATATTTCCGAAGGACATACCAGAGATTAGGTATATCCGTGTGAAAGTTCTACAAACATGGGCAAATACAGATTATATGTTTGCAGGCGAAATTCGTTTCTGGGGGTCTGGTTGGGAGGTCGAATAAGAAAGTTTCCGTTAGTAGGGGCTATAGTTAGCTTTCTCTTTTATGAAATATGATGCTAAAAAGAAGACAATTCATTAAATACGGGGCGGTGGGAACGATTGCTTTTTGTCCCCTCCTATCGTCTGTCATTGGGTGTGCCCAGCGGGACGAAGGGGGCATTGATGCGAGCGAGGGGGATGTGCTGGTCGTAGGAGCAACACCCGCCGGGATTATGGCGGCTATTGCTGCTGCTAGGCTAGTGTGCGAGGTCGATCTCGTGGAGTACCATGGGCATGTCGGCGGCATGTCCACCAGTGGGTTAGGCAAGAGTGATATTGAAAATAAGGATGCTATTGCTGGCCTATTCAAGGAGTTCACGAACAACGTATATCAATATTATGTTGACAAGTACGGGGCCGGATCAGTAAACGTTGCTAAATGTAAGAAAGGCTATTACTATGAGCCGTCGGTGGCAGAGCATATATTTAACAAAATGATCGAGGCGGAGACCCGTATTAGGGTTTGGCTCAATCATCGGATCGAGAAGGTAGGCGTATATGATGATTCTGTGGAAAGTGTTGTTTTTTTAAATCGGCTCGATGGAACGCACTTAGTCCTAAAATCGAAAATAGTTGTCGATGCCACTTATGAGGGTGATGTTTATGCATTAGCGGGGGCTGCCTATTCATTGGGGAGAGAGGGTAGGGATGAGTTTAATGAGGATCATGCTGGACAGTTGTTTTTCGATTATCAAGAAAAAGTAATCTTGGAAGGCAGCACAGGCAAGGGCGACGACGGATTGCCCGCTTATACCTATCGCCTATGCCTGACCGATGAACCGGAGAATAGCTTTGTATTAAAAGACCCGCCTGATGGCTATGATCGTGGTCGCTACCTAGGCTATTTTGAAGATTTAAAGGAAGGGAGGTTGAGCGGCCCGAAGGTGATTCCGGAAGGCCATGGATATTATGCAGCCCATTTTGATACTTTGATGAGAGCATTTTCCTTTGCTGAAATACCAAATGGAAAGTATGATGTAAACGTTAATCCTCGCCCTTTGGCATTTCCATTTCCCGAGGAAAACAATGACTATGTGGAGGCGGACTGGGAGCAACGCGAGCGTGTGTTCAAGCATCATAGAAACTTAGTGCTTGGATTGCTGTATTTTGTACAGAACGATGCAGAGGTTCCGCAGAGCCACAGGGAACTTGCTAGGCAATATCATTTGGCCAAGGATGAATTCGTAGATAATGACCATTTTCCATGGCAGTTATATGTCCGGGAAGCAAGAAGACTTAAGGGTAAATATGTATTGACTGAAAACGATGCAAAGAAGATGACAGATGGGAAACGAAATACCGTGTTTGCCGATAGCGTGATTGCCGGAGAATTCCCTATTGATAGCTTTCCTGTGGGAAAGCAACCTTCCCCCGATCGGAAAGTCTTGGAAGGCTACATCGGGCTACTTCCAATTTCCCCTTATCAGATTCCTTACCGGATGTTAATCCCCGAAAAGATCAAAGGGCTAATTGTGCCCGTAGCGGCATCAACAACCCATGTGGCGTATTCGACGGTCCGAATGGAACCACTCTGGATGGGGTTGGGTCAGGTGGCTGGTACAGCTGCGAATCTGGCGATTCAGCGTGGCTGTGATATCGGCGATATTCCAATAGCTGTTTTGCAGAATGACCTTTTGTCATACAACCAGATTCTCACATATTTTGACGATGTCAAGATTGATGATCGAGCCTTTAAGGCTATACAGTTTTGGGGGACAAAAGGTTTTTTCGATAGTTACTCTGCCGGGAGTAACGAGCCACTGATAATGTCCGAATTCAGGAATTGGGAAAAGATTTTTTTTAAGCAGCTTGTTAGTGTACCATTGGAAGAGGTTTCGATAAGTTACGATGAGGACTCTGCCGTGAGCATTGCTGATTTTTGTGATTCATCATTGGGAAAAGCAAAAGAATTGCTTTCTAACAACCAATTACACGACTTCAAAGAAATATTGTCAAGTAGACAATGGTTATTCCATTTTAAGGAATTAAGTGACCCGATACTTAAAGGAGAGGCGTGTATGGCTTATTTCGAGATATTATCTAAAGTAGTGTAGATATGAAAATCATACTATAATTGGAATTTTATTGACGTAGACTAAGTTACAAATGATATGAAGCCCACATGAGATTATAGCACACACAGGGGCATGTAAATGGAGTTGCGTACCTTTCTTCAAACAAAAAAGACATGGAGAAGAGAGCATCACAAGCAGCCCCGACTGTTCACTTCGAGCAGGTAGTGAGCAGGGGATGTGGTTTGGACGTTCATGAGAAGAACGTTGTGGCCACAGTAGACGGCGAAGGTCTGGTCAAGGCGACCAAGACCTTTGACAGCTACACGAGTTCTTTGAACGAATTACGCGAATGGTTACTGGAGCAGGGGGTTACTGAAGTTGCTACATTTGACTGGAGACTTTTAGTGTAGAATTTTTAACTTTAAAAGTCAACAGTTATTATTGGAAAAACACCAAGAGTATTTGATGATCAATTTAAGCGGATGGCGATTGAGTTATCCTATGCGAAAGGCAGCGTGAAGGCTGCAGCAGATGAGTTGGATATGGATCCATCGCTTCTGTCGAAATGGCGGCGTGATCCCCGGTTCAACGAAAACCATGCCCACCCCTTGCCATCGTTAAGTGGACCTTCCGGAGGCCTTGAGGGAGAAAACCGGAGATTACGCAAGGCCTTGCGTGAGATGACCCTTGAAAGGGATATATTAAACTATTCTCGCTGCCGGATGAGTGTGGGGTGGTGGGACGCAGCAAAAAAGGCAGTAGGCATCTTTTTTTCATGGTCTTGTCTGTTTTAAAGGCATTCAAGAGAGCTTCGCATTTCCAAGGGAGACCGGAACGATTCGGGTTTATAAAAGCCCACCAGGGGGAATTTCCGGTTGGGAAGATGTGTAAAGTGATGCAGGTAAGCAGCAGTGGATATTATTACTGGTTGAAGCACCCGGTCGGCAAAAGGGAGGTTGAGCGCAGTGAGCTGTCAGTGAAGATCAAGGAATGTTATGACGGGAGCAAGGGCACCTATGGCAGTCCGCGCATCACCAAAGCACTGCAGGCCGGTGGTACCGACGTATCGAGGCCCCGGGTGGCACGCATCATGCGGGGCATGGGCCTGAGAAGCATCGTAAGACGCAAGTGGCGGGTGTGCACCACCGAATCCGACCACGGGCTTGCCGTATGCGCGAACCTGTTGGACAGGGACTTCCATGCCGATAACCTGGGGGATAAATGGGTGGGTGACCTCACTTACATCCCCACGGACGAAGGCTGGCTGTACCTGACCACCGTGATGGACCTGGCTGACAGGAAAATCATCGGGTGGGCGCAAAGTGAAAGCATGGAGGCGGAGCTGACGACCATCCCCGCATTGCGGATGGCGCTGGCAAACCGAAAGCCGGAAAAGGGTATGGTATTCCATTCCGACAGGGGTGTACAGTATGCCTGCGGGGCATTTAAGGAAGCACTAAGGCAGGCAGGCGCCAATATCCGGCAAAGCATGAGCAGGAAGGGTAATTGCTGGGATAATGCCCCTATGGAGAGCTTTTACAAGACGCTGAAAGCGGAAGAGGTGAACCGGCATCATTTCAGAACAAAACAGGAGGCAAAATTGGTCATATTCGAGTATATCGAAGGTTGGTATAACAGAAAAAGACTGCATTCAACCCTGGGTTACATTACAC
>CAZWPF010000126.1:0-6623 GCA_964636205.1 uncultured Chitinophagaceae bacterium
AGTGCTTGTAAGATTGATGTCTCTTATGCTCCAATCGTCCTACCTTTGCAGAATAATTGATATCACATGTCTTTCAACCCTTGGCATTCCGTAAGTTACGGTGAAAATGTTCCTGAGATCGTCAACGCGGTCATCGAAATCCCTAAAGGTTCTCGTGCAAAATATGAATTGGATAAAGAAACGGGGATGTTAAAATTAGATCGAGTTCTATATTCCTCTGTTTATTATCCAGCTAATTATGGATTTGTACCAAGAACTTATTGCGACGATAAAGATCCGTTGGATATACTGGTAATCTCTCAGATTGATATGCAGCCCCTTTGTCTCGTAGAGGCAAAAGTGATTGGCGTAATGCGTATGTTGGATCAGGGAGAGGCCGATGACAAGCTGATCGCTGTATGCAACAACGATATGAGTGTGGCCCATATTAATGATATTGATGAATTAGCCGGCCATTTCATTAAAGAACTCAGGCAGTTTTTTGAAGAGTACAAGAAGTTGGAGCAAAAAATTGTAAAAATTGAAGAGTTCCAGGGTGCGCGACTTGCCCGGAAGATTTTGCAGCATGCTATCAACGACTACGAACAAAAGTTTGGGTTACCGGAAGCAGTAGAAAATTCGCTGAAATGAGAACTGTTAGTTTTGTTCCCTTTACAAATTATCTTTGTAAGTAGCACCTGGTTTTTATCATTCTAATATTAGGTTTTATGAGTACTGAATATATTCTCGGTCTTCTGGTTCTCGGATTTATCGCTGGTTTTATGAGCAGTATGGTCGGCATTGGCGGTGGAATTATCATAGTGCCCGCGCTGGTGTTTCTTTTCGCGATGGACCAGAAAACGGCACAAGGCACGTCATTGATGATGTTGGCGCTACCGGTTGCTGCAATGGGTGCTTACACCTACTATAAGAATGGTAATATCAATTGGCAGTCCTCTATTTTACTGGCCTCCACTTTTGTAATCGGAGGATATTTTGGAGGAAAACTTGCAAATACATTGGATACGCACGTGATTAAGAAAATTTTTGCCATATTTATGATTATTGTGGCAATTAAATACCTCTTCTTCGAAAATAAATCGCCTAAACCTACTACTGAAATATATGGCACGGACCAAAATAAAACAGATACTGGAAACTGAGCAGACCGATTATGATGTCACCGTTAAGGGCTGGGTGCGGTCTTATAGAAATAATCTTTTCATAGCTTTGAACGATGGTTCCTGCCTGGGTAATTTGCAGGTGGTATGGCAACAGAAAGAGGACGATATTGAAATCACTGCAGGTGCCGCAATCAGCGCTAGCGGAAAAATCGTAGCATCTCAGGGAAAGGGTCAGAGAGTGGAACTGGTAGCCGATAAGGTTACGCTGCTGGGTACATGCGAACCTGAAGAGTATCCCCTGCAATTGAAAAATCGTCCCAGTCTGGAATACCTGCGTGAAATCGCTCACCTGCGTTTTCGCACCAACACTTTTGGGGCAATTTTCCGGGTTAGACATACACTGGCTTATGCCATCCATAAATTCTTCAATGAATTGGGATTTGTATATCTGCATACGCCTATCATTACTGCGTCTGATGCAGAAGGTGCTGGTGAAATGTTTCATGTGACAACCTTACCACTGGAAAAATTGCCACGCAAAGAAGATGGTACCATCGATTTTAGTCAAGACTTTTTCGGTAAAAGCACCAACCTTACCGTAAGCGGTCAGCTCGAGGCCGAATTAGGGGCAATGGCACTGGGTGAGGTATATACTTTCGGACCTACTTTCCGTGCAGAGAATTCCAATACTCCACGCCACTTAGCTGAATTCTGGATGATCGAACCGGAAGTGGCTTTTGCCGATATCATCGAGAATATGGATCTCGCCGAAAAGTTCGTCAAGTATATTATCCGATATGCAATGGACCATTGTCAGGAAGATTTAGCTTTTCTGGATCAGCGCCTTGCAGACGAAGAAAAACAAAAACCTCAGGCAGAAAGAACCGGCATCAGTTTGCTGGAAAAACTTTCCTTCGTAGTAAACAACGATTTCGAACGCATCACTTATACCGAAGCAATCGACATTCTAATGCAATCGAATGAGTATAAAAAGAAGAAATTCAAGTTTGAAGTTAAATGGGGCGTGGATCTGCAAAGTGAACACGAACGGTATTTGGTAGAAAAGCACTTCAAAAAACCGGTAATCGTAAGGGACTATCCAAAGGATATAAAAGCGTTTTACATGCGCTTGAACGATGATGACAAAACCGTAGCGGCCATGGATATCCTGGCTCCGGGTATCGGGGAAATCGTAGGGGGCTCGCAAAGAGAAGAGCGCTTAGATGTTCTTATGGCGAGAATGCAGGAAATGCATATCCCCCATGAGGAATTGTACTGGTATTTAGATACCCGCAGATTCGGGACAGCTCCACATGCAGGGTTCGGGCTCGGGTTCGAAAGGCTGGTGTTGTTTGTTACGGGTATGAGCAATATTCGGGACGTGATTCCGTTCCCGCGCACCCCGGGTAACGCCGCATTCTAAATTATACACCCTAAAATAGAAACAGGTATTGTGTTCTTAGTGAATCACAATACCTGTTTCTATTTGTTGTTACTAAAACTATCTGATTAGGGTAATATCCCCTTTATGGACTTTCTCAGTTCCGTCAGGATAAGCTATCCTTAAGATATAGTAATACACCCCTCCTGGTTGCGGCTCACCTTTATAGGTGCCGTCCCATCCGGCATTACCGGTAGTTGAATAAAATAACTCCTGTCCTGCCCGATTGAATACCCGGAATTCACTGATTTTCCTGTTCAAGCGGTTAACGACTCTGAATACATCATTGGTTCCATCTCCATCCGGAGTGAAGGCAGTAGGAATAAACACATCTGCCGGTGGATCTACATATACTTTAACATAAGCAGTATCCCAACATCCGTATTTATCGATCCCATAAACTGCAAATGTTGTGGTCTCTTCTAAGATTGCTTTAGGATTTTGTATATGGGCGTTATCCAGCTTTTCAGTAGGTGCCCACGAATAATAGACAGCTCCATCGGCGTAAAGTTGCACCATACCCTTATATGGTATCAGAGTATCGGGAGTAACGTTCGTCAGAGCCTGAGGTGTTGCAATGACCAATGTAGCTGTATCTGAAGCGGTACATAATTTCGGAAAAGAAGAGTTCACGGTCAGTGTCACGACAAATATCCCTTCTTCTCTTGCAAACAAGACCGGCTCTGCAAGTGTATTATCGTCGAATGCACCGGCAGGAGTCCATTCATAAGTAAATCCTCCATAATGACCGGGCGCGATCAACTCAAAGCCCAACTGCATATCCCTCGGACAAAGCGTATCACCTAAAATCTTAACCTGGAAAGGTTCTACCCATAGATCCTGATAAGCAGTATCGTGACAAGGTATGGTATCACTGGCTACCAGCATAATATGATAGGTTCCCGGTTCATTAAAGACGTTTGTAGGATGTTCAATAGTACTTGAGTTACCATCTTTAAAATCCCAGTAATAGCTAAGAGGAGCTCCCGATGAAATTGTCGACTTATTTTCAAAGCTCACTGATTGTCCCTGGCAAATGGTGTCTTCGCTGATCAGAAAATCCGCACGCAACGGATTATTCAAGGTTAATACAGTAACGATTGAGTCGATCCGGCAACCGGAAGATGCAACTAGCTTAACGTAATAACTAAAGGAACCACGGGTGCGATAAATATGTACCGGGTTTTCGACAGTATCGGTTGTACCATCACCAAAATCCCAAAAATAGCTGGTGGCGCCGGAAGTATTATTGGTGAAACGAACCGTATCATACCCACAACCGTAATCAATGTCGAAACTAAAATCCACCACCGGCGGTACATCCACAATTACATTCTCTCGGGCAGTATCGGAATTGCACCCCTTATCACTTTTTGCATACACCTCGTAAACACCTGCGTTTGCGGTGCGTACATTAGGCACACTAGGATTCTGCGAATTGGAGGCAAACCTATTCGGTCCGGACCAAATATACCCTAATGCACCTTGTGCATTGGCACCCAGCTGCAATGTTTGACCGGAACAAAGGGGACTATTACTGGTGATTACCGGAGTGCTTGGTTTTGGGTTCACCAAAATATTGTAGGATCTGTTAAAAACAACACCGGCCCCCTGAGTAACGTTCACAGTATAGGTACCCGAAGCAGTGGTCGGTGCATTGGGCAAAGAAATATTTTGAGTCCCTGCAGAATATCCGCCCGGGCCGGTCCAGTTATATGTAGCTCCTGCATAAGTAGGGGCAGTCAGTTCTATGGTTTGTCCCTGACATTTTTCAAATGAAAACGCCAGGTCGAAGGTTGCATTATTTTGATATTGATGGGCTTGAGTCACCTTAAGGGTACGAATCGGCACCGTCAAAAACAGATCGACTTGAGTTGATCCATTTCCGGTATTGGTAGGCATGTAAAGATTTCCATTTTGGGTGCTGACATTATTTTGAGTTGCAGGGTTGCAAGCAATATTGGGATAACTCAAATGGTGATTTTCGAGGTAGAAGGGTGCTCCATTTATTTCGAAAGAAATGGTTCCAACATAGCTCATAGCCACAAAGCGCAAGCGCACTATATTCACGGGTTGGGCAAAATCAAAGGTATAGCTTGCAGCATTTCCCGGACAAGCCAGATGAGTAGCGCAACCTATGAGGTAAGGACCGATTCCACATCTGTCAACGGGAGTCATTACGTTCATTGAAGTAACGGTAATGTCATTTCCCGCTACATTCTGCGTACCGGCGGTATGAGTGACCTGATGATACACCTGGGCAGAACTCTCGGGTATACCAAAAAACAATAAGGAAAGAAGTAAGACTACGTATTTCATACGGCAGGGTTTATTTTGTATAGCACTTTTTAAAACGCCAAGACCAATGCCGGAATTACCGGCATTGGTTCTTTGCGTTATTAACCTGAAAATCACTGTTTTTTATAATTTCCCCTTCACGATTTTCTCCATGAGTATCAGATTGTTTTCCTTATCAGCAATTCGTACCAAATATATGCCATCAGGTAATCCGGAGATATCTGCAGAGTTAACTTGCTGATAGTTAGCTATCACTCGACCATCTACACCTGAAATACTCATATTGACTGCAGTTGGAGCATCCACATAGATGATATTTTCTGCAGGGTTAGGATATAGGCGCACATTAGTTGCAGTTAAGTAAGGCACGCTTACCGCAAGTACATCTTCACCATTTGAAGTACCGATACAACCGTTCTCATCAACCACTGTAACCTTATAGTTACCATCGCGAGTAGCGGTATAGCTACGATCGGTTGCTCCGCTTATTGGTGCATTATTCCGATACCATTGATAAGATGCAAAACTATCAGTAGAGAGCACATCTCCGTTCCGGTCAATTATTGGCTCCGGCAGATCGTGTACGGTAACCGAAACAACATTTACCGAAGTGTCACGGCATTCACCGCTTGCGTTTGTAATTACAACTGAATAATCTCCGGATACACGAGCTTCATAGGTCTCACTGTTAGACCCGGCGATGTTGGTACCATTAAGTTGCCATTGATATGAAAGACATCCCAGCACCGCCGGTGTTTCCACTTTCAAGGTAACACTTTCACCCTGACAGAATGAAATCGGTCCGTCTGCTGTCACATCAGTACCACGCAATACACTACAGTCTGTAAACCGAACAATAAATCCGTCGGTCAACCCGCCACCTGCAGTATCTTGATAAGCACCGGGCGTACCCAAATTAACTCCTCCCGATGTATATCCAGCTGTATATATACCACCGGAATTATCTACTGCTACGGATAGGAAGTACTCCTGTCCTACAGAGCCCCAGAAGCTACCATACAACAAGCTAGATCCATCTTCGCTTATTTTTCCGATCCATCCTTCTCTATCATACAAGTTAGAAGTGTCTTTGTGCGCATCGGGAGTAGTCATCAATGAATCCCATCCGGTACGATATTGTGGATATGCAACGATCCAAATATCGTTATGCGGATCTGTTGCCATAGAAGACATCGGACCTCCAAACAAGTAAGTACCCCAGACTGTAGAACCATTACTATCTACTTTTATCAAAGCTGCGTTAGTAGCTGTGTTGGAATTACTGGAATAAGTTCCTCTCCAAGCTCCGGGTGTAGCGATCCCAGTTGCACTACTGGTAGTGCTCGTAACCAAGATACTCCCCTTCTTATCAACATGTACACTTTTTAAGTTCCCTTCTGACCCTTCGCCACCAACGTATCTGGTCCAAAGGTGTGTTCCATCAGCTTTAAATTTAGCAAGGAATGCATCGCTAGCTCCTGACATAGGATTACCAATGGTATGAATGTTAGGGCTAGACGTAGCACCACCTACATAAACATTACCGTTATCATCACAATCAAGTGACCCGATAAATTCACCTTCTGTTCCACCGAAATAGGTGGCCCAGCGAAGCGCACCGGTCGAACTGAATTTAGCGATAAAACCATCCTGCTTACCTATAGTATCCATTTTATAGGCACCGGGGGTAGCTAAATTATTACTACCTCCTACTTGTTGATTAGGAAACTGAGTACCACCCGCAATGATTACGTTGTTATCGTTGTCACAACGAATAGTCC
>CAZWPF010000127.1:0-6430 GCA_964636205.1 uncultured Chitinophagaceae bacterium
AAGAACAAAAATTGTTAAACTTATTTGATGCAAAAAGTTAACGCATCAGTACTAAACTTTATACTAAAATGTGGTAAAGCCGTGGCCCCTACTGCATTTTAACGTAACAAGCACACGCAAACCTTCGTCGAAGATGGCATGGCGCTTGTACCGATCGAGAAACCCACCCAGATTGGTTTCCGCAAAGTGCCGATTGCCTGGGACGTAAGCGACCAATTTTTAACATATTTTTTGTTGTGTTGTCATATTACTTAACCTGTTTAAGGTTACTTTTCTAATCGTAAGTGTTAGATTGAGTCGTAACTAATTCAAATCAATCGCACAAATACGAAATTATTGCGCGCATCATAGTCGGCTTTGGAACATAGCGAGACCAAACGATACGCCTCGATTTGGTCTCGCTAAATATTTAGCTCAGTTGACAGGTATTACGCTCCCGATAAACGCTTGACTAATATTGGCTCAGTCTTCATCTGAGACTGCATCAGCTTTAAAATAAGCCTATTTTTCAAATCCTCGGATGCTTCATCATGCCACAGATTTTTCAATTCGTTTGGGTCATTTTTCAGATCGAACAGTTCACCGAATTCATCATTCATGTAGATGGTTAATTTATAGCGTTCTGTAACGAGTTGCTTTTGATATAATGAATAAGGCTGCTGATGATTCTCAACGATTACAAAATCACGCACCGATTCTTTCTGCCCTTTCCACACATCGCTTTGTACGGTACCGGTCATGGTCCCGGGAACCGCGATCCCCGCTAAATTTAAAAACGTAGGCGCTATGTCGATAAGCGACTGTAGCGAACTGCTGCGCTTTCTCTCCGGAACCAAACCCGGGCAGGAGACGACCATAGGCACTTTCACTAAATCTTCATACATAAATGGACCCTTCTGAGTCAACCCATGCTGGCCATATAAATGTCCATGATCTGTCGTAAAAACGATCACGGTATTTTGGGCTATTCCCAGCGCTTCGACTTTATCAAGTATCTTCCCTATATAGTAATCCATCATGGAAACCATACCGAAATATATCGCCATGTCTTTCTTCATATCAAGCTCACTCTTACTTCTATGATATCCTAATCCGGCGCTCCAGAGTTCAGAATCCTTATACTTTGAGAAATCAGCTCCTTTAACTTGTGTCTTTTGATAAATCTCCGGCATATCGTCCAATTCACCTGCTACAAGCCCAGGTAATTCCATATCTTCAGGATTGTACATCTTGGCCCATTTACCCGAAACTAAATAGGGAGGATGCGGATCAAAGAAGCTGGCCCAAAGCAAAAACGGTTTATTACTTCGTGAATAATCTTCAAGCAACGCATTGGTACGTTCGGCAATCCAATAATTCATGTGATATTCTTCTGGAAGATTCCATTCCTGATATTGACTCCCAGCGCTTCCTGTTGGCGCTCTAAACCACTTTCGCCAAGTTTTAGGATCTTTTCCTTCACCCTTGAGCTTTTCTTCCATCCAGATGACATAATGTTGTCCTACATGTGGTTCATCACCATGATTACGTGTTAACTCAACATGAGTAAAACCGTAAAATGGTTCCTTGTAATTCTTCCAAAAAGCTAAGTTCTGTAAAATGGGATATGCTTCTAGGGAAGGAAACGCTGCATTGCCGCCCGTAGGTTGAAAATGTGCTTTCCCGACTAATGCCGTTTCGTAACCATTCATGCTAAGCTCAGCACCAACCGTGCGGGCCGCTTCGGGTAGTTTAGTGCCCAGCACATAAGCCCCATGCTGACTTGGCAACTGGCCTGTGATAAGCGAGGCCCGGGCTGGCGTACAGGTAGGGTTAGGACAGTATGCCCGATCGAAAATAACGCCGCGCTTGGCTAGCCGATCTAAATTTGGCGTCTTTATGTTCGGATCATTATAGCCCATAGCCATCCAGTGTTGCTGGTCACTTGTTATCAGCAGAAAGTTTAAGCCGCTGAGCTCATTCCCTGCAGTTGGATCGAATTTTCCATAAACTTTTTCAAATTCTTTCTCCGTCAGACTTTGTGCTTGACCGTATCCAGCGATACCCGCGGTCAATAACATGGTGAACAAATAGAATATTCCCTGTTCCGCTCTTTTTTTGGTATTCATATGCTATTTTACTTTGATAAGTTGTGCAAATATAGTATCTGCTTCCGTACAGAAATTGGGCTTTAGTGAGCCCGCTTTCATACTAGTTTGTAACAACAAACGGAAAGTCTTCGTTATGTACATGTTCCTTTTCCATAATGGCTAACACCTCTTTTACCAGTTCGGGCTGTTCTTTCGAAAGATCTTTTGTCTCTGCCGGATCTTCTTCTAAGTTATACAGTTCGACCGTCGTCTTTGACGGCTCAAAGCGCCGGAGTAGAACGGCTTTCCAATTGCCTTTTCTCACTGCCTGTTTGCCGCCCTGCTCATGAAACTCCCAATATAAATGGTCGTGCTTCTTTTGCTCCTGCCCTAAAAGTTCGGGTAAGAAGGAAATTCCATCGACGGGGCTTTCCAGTGGTGCATTTGCAACTTCTGCCAACGTAGGCATCACATCCCAAAAGGCTGAAAGATGATCGGATTTGACACCAGCTTTGATTACGTCTGGCCAACGAACAATCATCGGCACGCGTATGCCCCCTTCATAAAGGTCTCTCTTGCATCCCCGCAACCCACCGCTACTGTTAAAAAAGGCCGGACTAGCGCCTCCCTCTTTATGGGGGCCGTTGTCTGAACTGAAGATAACGATGGTCTTGTTGTCAATGCCCAATGCTTTAAGTTTCTCCAACACTTCTCCAACCTGCCTATCGAGCAATGATACCATGGCGGCAAAAGTTGTGAAAGGTTCCGCTTGTGAGGCATAGAATTTACTGTCAAAGGATTCGTCACCATAATTTGCTCCCAGACGATGATCAACATAAGGAACTTCGTCAAAACGCCCCCTGTATTTCTGCATCAATTCACCATCCGGTATTAATAATTCAGCATGCGGGAGTGTAGTGGGATAAAACATGAAGAATGGCCCATGCTTATGCTGCTCAATAAATTTCAGCGCCTGTTCATGGATAAGATCGCTGGAGTAAACAGCTTTGTTCTTAAAGTCGTTTCCCTGGAGCGTGACCTTCTGGTCGTTATGCCACAAGTGTTGTGGATAATATCGATGGGCTTCGCGCTGGCAGTTGTAGCCATAAAATTCATCGAAGCCCTGATGATTCGGATCTCCTTCGGTTCCTACAAATCCCAACCCCCACTTTCCAAAAGCGCCTGTAGCATAGCCTGCTTTACCTAGCACTTCGGCAATTGTCAACGCGTCGCCGCTCATCGGGAATTGGCCTTCAGGAATAAATTCCTTGTTCCCTCTGATTGGCGTATGCCCGGTATGCTGCCCGGTCATCAAAACCGATCGCGAAGGCGCACACACGGTGCTTCCGGCGTAATGCTGCGTAAACAACATTCCTTCTGCTGCCATTTTATCCAAATGGGGCGTTTCTATTTTTGCTTGTCCATAGCATCCCAGGTCACCATACCCCAGGTCGTCTGCCAGGATATAAATGATGTTGGGTTTCTCAATATGCGCCTGTTTCTTTTTTTCAATGTTACAGGCCATCGTTGCTATAAGCAGCAGAACAGCAGGTATAACGTGGTGAATCATTTTCATTTTCTGTTCGGTTTCAATGGTTCGAGGTTAATATATGCTGCCGCAAACCGTTTGCCCATTCTCAGCATCCCCTCCGTATTGAAATGGACCCCTTCGTGCGTTGCTAGGTCGTCACATTTAATAATTTTGACCCTGCCATCTTCTTTGGCTACTTTTCGCAACATCGCTTGCTGAACCACTTTGTTTGGTCTTGAAATATGGGCGTCCATAATCAAAAAAGGCAACTCCGGAAGACCTAAATCTTCCCGGATATTCTTCATAAATGCTTTCAACCGGGGCTCGTACTTGTGAACCGTCTCCAGCATTCTTCCATCTTTTTCTGTTTGCAGCCAAAGCATTCCGCAGACTTCCACATCTTTCACGTCAGCTCTTTTTTTCAAAAGCTCTATCCCGTTTCGAGAGTCAGCAATTAACCTGTCATATAAAAGCAGGGAGGCCTTTTCCTCATTATTAACTTCCCGCAGGTCATCCAGCCAGTCGGCCCGCAGGTAATCCTTGTCCCAAGCAACGATGGAAGTTCCGCCCGAAATAGCCACTTTTGCTATAGCGATAATGTGATTGGGGTAGCGTTTCTTCATTTCTGACGCAAACGCCAACTCCGCACCGAAAGCGGTTTCCGTGATACCAAATTTATCTGCCACCCTGCTACGAGGTCCCATAGGGCGCCAGGCACCTTTTTCTAGCAATAGAACTTCCTCGTCGGTTTCCCGGAACTCCGGGGGTAATAACGCCCCGTTGCCTGCCCCCGCGGCATTTGACTGCCCCGACAGGATAAAAAGCTTTACATCTTTTCTTTCCGTAACAGTCACCTTGTCATTGGGGTTAGGACCTGCGGACGCACCTTTCTTTTCGAGTTCGATCAAATGAAAGGTCACATCCTCGTTAGAAGTATTTATCAAATACAAATCTGAACCGTTCTCAGATTGATTTGAAAAATTGGCATCAGTTAACATTATGGTCTTGGATTTCCATTCCCCTGAGTTACTGTTTTGCACAGCAAAAGCGGTTTTGTCTGCTTGGTCTTTTGCATCGTAACGCAATTCCCACGCTGCGCTCCCCTGATCTAACCAGATCACTTTAACAGCAACAGGCTGACTAGCTGTGTAAAACTCATCATCAAGATCAAAATAAAGCGCGTTCTTTCCGTCGTCTACTTTCGTAGAACGGGCAAACCTGCCATAAATACTTGCTGTGGGGCCCGTATGCCATAAACCTATGCTCGTTTCATCCGGTCTTATCTGCCGAAGGTGTTTCTCATAGTTTCCTTCGAGGATTTTCCAGCCCACATCATTATAGCCCTCTCGCTGCCGGTTCACCATTCCCCCGCCAATAGCTTTCTCGGGGTCAGCCTGAATAGCTCCCTCTGATCGGTAAGCTTCTGCGATCTTTAAATAACGACTGATATTCTTTTTATTTGCCTCGCCATAAATGTTTTCAGGGAACAATACGGTATTTGAGGCATCCAAACCCTGCCTGAATGCACAGAATGCTGACTTTGCTGTCTTGGGCTCATGCTGGCCGGCATATTTATTAAAGAATTCGATGGCTTCTTTATACACATATCCTTCGCACGCCTCCCAAGGGAGATTCCACATATCGAGGCCACAGTGTGCTGCGAATATACCGGACCAGTACAGGCCCTGTGCTCTGTTCTTTGTGCTCCAACCGTAATGGTCCCATTCTCCATCCTGTTCCCCGCGAGAGAAAAACTGCTTCCCTTGACGCTTAACTTCGTCATTAAACTGGCGCCATTGTGCCAAGCGACTTTGCGTCTCACTAATGTGGTAGCCATGACTAAACATGCCGTTTTTCAGGCCTATCACATCCAGGTTGTCCAAGAGCCAATCGTAATGTTTTCCACCATTGGAATCGTAATTGACAAGCATGGGCTTTACCATGTGCCCATGCTCATCTGTCAATGCTTCTTTGAGCACCTCCCACGCCTGAATGCGAAAATCGCCCCACTGTTCGTTGCTAATATTATAATTCGCATCTAATGGTGCGCCCTTATATCCCTGGCCATCGCCGGTTGAACCTTCCGCCGACTGAACAAATAAGATACGTGACTGCAGGTCTGGTGGAAGCTGGCGGATATAAGTGCCAAAGACCCTCAGAAGCCTATGGTAATAACTTACATAATTCTCATCCAGATAATATTGAAAGGTCTTATCGCGTGGATATCCCAAAGGATTAAGTGTGGCTGTCATCTCTACCTCCGGCACGCCATTGGCATATAGCCAACGGGGCGCATCGGGGGCGACCCAAATCATCACGAACGCATAAAAGCCGTCTTGCTTTAAACGTTCTAACCGCTGCCCAAGTTCATCTTCAAACCTGAACACTCCCGGTTCTGGTTCCACATTACTCCATTTTAATACCAGCGGCACCCCTTTAATTAGGGGATGACTCGCTCTGGTTACCTTATCCCAGCCGCCCCAACTGTAAACGCCCCAGCTGTCCGCAGGAAACGGATTGCCGGCTTGGGCCCTGGATCTGCCAACTTCAACTCCTGTCAACAACAGCAGCAGGAGGATAAACACTTTCGTTAATGAGACTTTATTGCTATCTACCATGTGATCTATAAATTATATGCGTTTGTAACATTAAGCTGCCGGAGCAGCAACTTATTTGGTGTATCTTAAAAACACGACGCCATTCGCGTTTACCTTAATATCTCCCCCCTCTAGCACTGCCCCCCTCCAAATGTCATACACCTGATAGTCGTTTATATTCTTCCCTTTTAAATCAAGAACTGTTCTTGAAATCGCGTGCTGAGGAGCGCTTC
>CAZWPF010000128.1:0-340 GCA_964636205.1 uncultured Chitinophagaceae bacterium
TATTTAAAGGTGGGACTCCGTATGGAGTAGCACATCCGCCGTCACATATTTGTGTGAATCTTGAGTCCATATTGAAGTGGGTGGCAAAGTGCTTGGTGAAGGCACTTTGAACGTTCCATATAAATCTAAACCTTTCTCCAACCTTTACCCATTTGGTGAAGGACTGTACAGTTAATCGGTGTACACCTTTTTTTAAATTAACATTGACGCTTATAACTGAGTGGGTTGAAACTTTTATTTTCTTGAGCTCTTTAGGTGCAGTATTGTTTTGGGTTGAAAGTTCCCTATTCACCAAACCCCGGATAGTAACCATCAGATTCTCAGTCGGTAAATTCATTTT
>CAZWPF010000128.1:350-6389 GCA_964636205.1 uncultured Chitinophagaceae bacterium
TGGGTGGTGTTGTCAGACTGGCGGCTTCCGAGTTAAATTCATTTTTCCTAAAAAATTGTGTTTGTACATAGCGTGGTAACAGTAGTTAACCTAAGTGAGACCCTAGACCTTATGAACTGATGTTTCGGGTAATGCATTAACTAGTTTTTGTTCAGAGTTGTCGCGGACCAGTATTGGGCAAACTTTTTGATAAAGTCAGATATTTTCGCTCACACTTGATAATTCAGCAAATTTGGTAATATGTTGGGTTTATTTACAAAACCGACCCTATCTGGAAGCCGGATTTTTTCTATTCTCTAGTTCGATTTAAATGCTGAAATCTAGAATAGATAAGGTCAATTGACAAAAGTTGAACCGGTTGCCTAATCAATCCAAATCGGGCTAGCCCAGGCAATGTGCTCGTTGTCCATAAGCACACGTATATAATACCATGTTGGTGCGGAAACCGATTGGTTTGAGATACTCCACTGAACAGCTTTCTTCAGTGGTTCGAGTGTGTCTACTACTTGACCTTCCTTTATTAATTCTACTTTTTGGATGTTGTGATTACCTGCTACTTCCACCTGGATATCGAGTTTACCCCGGGTTTTAATTTCTGAGCCCATTTTGTGACCATTTATCGAAAATCGGAGCAGGGTCCGATTATTTGTTGTACCGAAGACATGGCGATTCCATAGTGCGGCGAAAATGGCTTCGCGAGAAAGTTCATCAGCCCAGACACCCATTAGACCTGGTTCTTTCAGGAATTTATAGCTTTCAGGTTTTTCCTGCAAATGGTGTAATGAATCACCAGGGCGTCCGTCGTGATCGTCACCTGTTCCTATCATACCCAGCCGGTAACCACGTTTCAACCCGTCAATGGCGTGGCTGCCTGCCACTTCGTCTTCCTTTGCCCGGTTTTTAAAGCGAGTGCCAAATCCGAACATCATTTCATTTATACCGCCGATCGAATAGACTTCGACTAGACGCTGTACCTCTGGGTCATGGTTACCTTCCCAGCGTGTGGTATGTCCCGAACTTGCGGTATGGTTCGCAATCACAAGGGCACCGTGCTTTTTCGCTAGCTGAAAAACCTTGTGTGGTGTATCTTGATTGGGGTCGTTACAGCGCAAAATTATGCCATCATTTCCTGGATAAATATAATTTTTGTGGCCGTGCTCGGGACTTGTCCATTCGCCTCCTAAAAAGGTCACGAAACGTCCATCCTCATTAAATTCGTTTGTAACTTGTTTGAAATAAGTCCATTGCCCATTGGTTAGGGCTTCGGTATGGTCAGTTAGAGCGAAGACATCCAAAAAAGACTCATCGCGGGCGAAGGCGTAGATGTCTTCAGGTAATCGAACACCATCACCGAAGATGCTGTGGCAATGCAAATTACCCCAGTATAATCTGTCGGTTGGAGGTATGGATTCTACAAGTATCGCATTGCTGACCCCCGTAATACCGGTTTCTGGGTCGACCACGCGGATGTATTTAACACCAGGTGTGGTAAATTTGAAATTATCGAGCCGTCGGATAGGTCTTTTGTCGTTGTTGTATGGGCCAGCACCTTCCTTAAAGGAATATGTAGAAATTCCGCTGAATCCTTCATCCCCTTCAATACGCACGGAGTTCTCAAAGCGGGGCAGAACGTTGTCCATGTATCGGATTCCACGAGAGGACACATTGAATGAACCGTTGACAGTCGTTCCAAACCTTTGCCATACAGGTCCCCACCCAGTGAAAAAGGGGGTAGTGAGCAGACGGATACCTACAGTAAACGGCTCGTTAACACCTACTACAGAAGGGGCAGTTACTCTTATCTCCTTAAGTTCTTTCTGTTTAGAGACCGTTAATAGTGAGTTTTCTGATTGACTGTCTAGTGCCTTGTTCTCTGTTGAAAACGCTAACCCCCCAGTAAACAAGGTGAGATTCCCCAAAAAGTTTCTCCTTTTCATAAGCATAAGGGTAGGGCTGCCGATCAAGACCGACAGCCCCTGGATTTTAGTAGTTAGGATTTTGATTCAGTAGTTTGTTTTTATCTAGAGCCGATTGAGGAATCGGAAGTAAATAGTTCCTTTCCGCATAGAATTTCTGCTCGCCCCCAGCAGCTGGTTCCACAGTAGCGATAATCGTGCCATTTGGACCGTTTTCAATTTTCATTCCCAATGCGGGGCGATTCAGAACGTCCTCGGCGATTTTCCAGCGGTAAATGTCGAACAGACGTTTCTGTTCAAAAGCAAGTTCCACTCGCCGTTCCTGGTGTATTGCCTTGCGCATCTCTTCCTGGGTGAGGCCAGGCTTTAGAGGAGGGAGCTCTACTCTAGCGCGGACTTTATTGATTGCCTGATAAACAGATTCATCGGGGCCGGATGCTTCATTTTGGGCTTCTGCGTAATTCAAGAGTACCTCTGCATAGCGGAAGATTTTTTGAGACGCGCTATTTAACCTTTGATCGCCGTGAATAGCGTATTTTGGGTTCATACCTTTAATTAAATCATAACCAGTAGGAGAAGCTTTTGCATACTCGATAAGACTGCCTGAGCCTACCCTATAAATCATTGTCTGTCCCAACCATTGGGCTCCATCGTAGGTTACTGTGTAATAAAATCGTTTTTCTCGGTTCGCATAGGGATTATTCGGGTTATAACCCGAATTGGGGTCATCGATCGGAAGTCCGTTCGCCATGAAGAATTCCTGCACAAGATTATGGGCGGGTCTGACACCGCCCCAAGATTTGGATTCCCCGCCCACGTTAAATGGGCCCTGTAAACCTTCACGACTTCCGCCTAGCGTCGTCCCTCCGAGGTATTGACGACTGAGTATTTCCTCAATATTGTTATTGTTTTCTTCGTAAAACATTGTTTGGAAATTGGGGAACAGGTCATAGGCTCCAAGGTCCATTACGCGTTTGTTTGTCTCAGCTGCTTTCCTCCACCGGTTGACGTCATTCCCGGGATTTTTTAGCGGGCTGGCATTGTACAGTTCAACCCATCCCATAAGTGTTAGAGCCGCACCACGGGTGACACGCCCTGCCTCGGTTTTTACCGGCAAATCGTTGGCGACGGCTTCAAGCTCATCGACGATAAATTTGAAGGTCTCTTCATCCGAGTTCCGACTTCTGAATATCGCATCGCCCTGTTCAGTTAGATTCAACGTTTCGGTGATAATGGGAACGCCACTGTAGAAGATCCAGAGAGTGTGGTAGAAAAATGCACGAAGGAACCGAGCTTCTGCAATCCGCACCCTTTTCCAATCTTCGGGAAGTTCGGAGTTTGCAATTTTTTCTAAGAACAGGTTACATTTTCTAATGTTGGAATAGTTGCCGGTCCAGTAGTTGGGTGCGTTGCTGGCGTTGTAAGCCGCAAGAGCAAAAGTAGTTCTGCTGTAACTCCCGCTTACACCGCCCATGGCGTCATCGGAGAAGTTGTCGATGGGGTCGGAGTCGTTGTAATAACGTGGCAGTCCTGCGTAAATGTTGTTCAGAAAGGCGTCTGCATTAGTAGTGGTCGACCAGACGATGCCATCTGTAATTCGATCGGTTGGAGAAAGATCCAAGTAGTCATTGCAGGATGCAAATACGATGCACACAATTGTTGAACTGAGTATGTTTATGAGTGTTTTTTTCATGACTATTAGAAGGTAATGTTCAATCCAGCAGATAATACTTTTTGGTGCGGGTAGAAACGGCCGCGAGGATCGTTGATCTCAGGATCAAAATGTTTGAGCTTAGTCCAGGTAATTATATTTTGCCCTGATACATATAGTCGAAGTCCTTGCATTCCGATTTTGGAAGTCACTACTCTGGGGACATCATAGTTTAGTAATACGTTTTTCAGACGGAGGTAACCCACGTTTTCCATCCAGAAGGACGAACGTTGTGTGTTATTCGCAGTAGGCGCTGAGGTGACCCGAGGGTTCCGAGCGTTGGGAGTTTCTGGGGTCCAGTAGTCGAGATTGTTGGTGAAGGCGCCCATGCCGTTGAAAAAAAGCCAGTTACCTTCCCCTTCCAGGTAGAAGTCGCGCTTACTAGCACCTTGGAACAGCAATTCTAGCGTGAGTCCCTTGTAGCGCACTGACGGAGTAATACCAAAAATTATCTGAGGAATGGGTGAATCGCCTATTACTGTTTCGTCTGTGGCGTCAATTCTGCCATCGTTGTTCACGTCGGCATAGCGGATATCACCCGGTTTTACATCTCCCCATGGCTGTACCGGGATGCCTTCCTTAAGATTGCCCGAATCGTCGAAATCGGAGACCTGGAACAAACCAAGTGACTTGAGGCCAAATTGTGTTCCCAGTGGTCGACCGGTTCTTCTGCGGTTGGGGTCGTTGTAGGTAGTTGTGGTTTCAAAGGTTTCGATCAGTTTGTTCCGGGCATAAGTGAACGTGCTAGCTAAGCTAAGACGAAGATCATTTGATACATTATAGCTCGATGAAAGCATGAACTCGAACCCCTGATTGCTCATAACACCTGCATTAATCTGGCTTAAGCCGATGCCGTATTCATCTGGCACAACCACATTAGGGTTTACCAACATATTCGAACGCTTCTCGTAGAAGTAGTCTGCTTCGAGATTGATGAGCCCTCTCCAGGCTGTCAGCTCGATACCGATGTCCGTTTTCTTTGCGCGTTCCCACGTAATGTTCCGGTTGGGTTCAGCTCTTTCTGAGAACCCGGGAACGGCGGCACCACCGATCACGTAGGCCGGACTTGCGACGTTATACAACGTCAAGTATTGATAATCACTACCAGCTAACGCTCCAACTTCGCCATGAGATGCCCTAATTTTCAAATTCTCAATTACTTTGTTGCTCTTTTTGAAGAATTCTTCTTCCGAGATTCTCCAGCCTACAGAAAACGCGGGGAAGTAACCGAATCGTTTGTCGCTCGCAAAGTAGTAACTACCGTCATAGCGACCACTTGCCTCAAACAGGTATTTGTCTTTATAGTCATAGCTCAAACGATATACAAAGCCGACCTGTCGTGCAATACTGGAGGAGCCACTGTTGGAAATGTTTGCCTGGTTTGAACTACCCATATTGATTTCCGGTACATCGAGGTCGTAGTTGGTCCGTGCTGCTCCGAGGTTGTGAACGACATTTTCTTTGCTTTCGAAGACACCAATGATGCCCAGATTATTTTTGCCAAAGGATTTTTGGTAATTCAAAGAACCCTGAAATGTCAGCTGCTTCCTGTGCTGGTAGTTTTCGGTCAGCGATGATTTGGCTTGTCCGAAAACGCCGTCCCGGATAACATACGGGCGCTGCGTTGTGTCGATGGTAGCAAGCTGTACAGGCATCAACCAGGTTTTATTGTGTCTGTGGGTGGGGTCGAAAGCTACAGTACCCTTCGCGGATAAACCTGGGATAAACGGTACTTTCTGTTCGAGTGAGATTTGTGAAAAAATCTGTGTGGTGTTTTCATGGGCATATCCTTCGTTATAGATACTTCCCATGATAAACTTTCCGTACATCCCGTTGCTAAACACCAGGGGGCCCCCGCGTGCTGGGTGAGAATAACCAATCAATTCAAATATTCGTGCGGTACCGATGGGAGGATACCAGTCTTTTTGCAGCCGCCCGTTCAGATTGAAAGTCAATTTGGTGGTGTTGGTAACGTCTGCATCAACGTTGAGAGCAAGATTGTATCGGTTCTCACCGGTGGTCGGCCAAAGCCCAGCCTGATGTTGGTAGCCAAAGGACGCATAATATCGGGCTTTCTCTGTGCCACCACTTACTTCGATATTGTGCGTTGTCAACACTGCATTTTTTCTAGCAAGAGCCGACCAGATGTCGTCTACGGGGAATACGTCAGGTTCGCTACCGTCAATAAACCGTTGTAAAGCATTATCGTTGTAAGGTATGGGAAGCCCGTCATTTAGTGCAGCTAGGTTCTTGAGCTGCGCGAATTCGTAGGGCGTAACGTGTTTGAGGTATGCTGTAGGGTTCTGGAATCCGACGTAGCCGTTGTAGGAAAGTGTGGGTGCTCCTGTTTTTCCACTTTTGGTGGTAACTAGAATTACCCCGTTGGCTCCGGCAACTCCATAAGGGGCCACG
>CAZWPF010000129.1:0-6288 GCA_964636205.1 uncultured Chitinophagaceae bacterium
TAAACGACTGACTTAAACGAGAAAAAGTAAACCATTTTGACAGGTGAACACAGACATAGAAACGATATAACAAACGGACAACGAGTAAGCCGGTTGTCGAAGATCTAATCTACAGAATCTTTTGAAAGCAAATCACAACCAATGCCGGCAGGGTATGGTGCATCTGAGAGTTGTCGAAGATCTAATCTACAGAAGAACAAAAAAGATACGCATGAAAAATGCTTACTCCTTCTCCCCTCCCAAATAGCGCTCGTCTACCGGGACTTCACGAGATTCGCGTTTGACAATATAAACAGCAGTATCATAAGGCCGGATGTTCTTGCCAATCTTAATCGTGTACACCTTGGTAAACTCTGCACCATAATACAAGATCATCGAAGAATAATAAATCCAGGTCAACAACACTATAACAGAAGCCGCAGCACCATAAGCACTGCCTACATTGGAATAGCTGAGATAAAGACCAATCACAAATTTCCCGGCGAGAAACAAAAAGCCCGTAAACAACGAGCCTACCATGGCATCACGCCAGGAAATATATGCATCGGGTAGTACCTTATAAACCACCGCAAACAAAAATGAAATCACTAAAAACAAAAAGGTCAGATTCACCGCCTTTAACAAAAACACATTGTTGCCCCCCAAAAATCCCAACAACTTCGTAGTGAGCATGTCCACAATCGTATTGATAAACAAAGTCACCATCAGCAAAAAACCTAATCCCACAACCAAGGAAAAGGACAACAGGCGGTTGGTGATAAATTTCAACCATCCCTTTTTAGGCTTTGCACGTATCGACCAGATATAGTTGATGCTGCTCTGAATCTCAATAAAAATTCCACTGGCACCAAATAACAATACTACAAAACCGACAATGCTAAATACAGTAGCATTGCCCTGATGCTGCATATTCTGAATCACCGTCAGAATAAAACTAGTTCCCTCCTTTCCCAAAAATTCTTCCAACTGTCCTGTGATTTCCACGGTAATTCTAGCCGGATCCACAAACATGCCGGTAAGCGATATAATTACCAACAATAAAGGTCCGATGGAAAATACCGTATAATAAGCCAATGAGGCCGCAAGCTTAGTTGCATTATCAGCAGCGAATTCTGATCCCGCTGATTTCAGTAACTCAAAATATGTTTTCACTTTGACCTTCATAGACTATTGGGTTGAATTTGGGAATGATTATTCCGTTCCGTTCGTTGCTGCACTAATTAGAACGATGCAAAGAACGGACGGGTCTGCATGATTTCATCGATACGCACCATCAACTCATCGGTCAGTTTCGGGTAAACCTCCAAAGCCTTCAGGTTTTCGGTCAGTTGCGATTCCTTTGTCGCACCCAAAATAGCGGTAGTCACATTTGGGTTCCGGATACACCAGGCTATAGCCAATGTAGCCAGCGAAGTTCCCAATTCTTCCGCCACCGAATTCAAATCGCGAACCCTTGCTATTCGCGCATCACTAAGTGTTTTGTCCTTCAACCATTCGAAGCCGTCCAGCGCGAGTCGGGAATCTTCCGGTATGCCATTATTGTATTTACCGGTGAGCAGACCCGAAGCCAGCGGACTCCAGATAGTGGTACCCATACCAATATTGCGGAAGATAGTGTAGTAATCTACCTCCATTTTCTGTCTTTCAAACAAGTTGTATTGAGGTTGCTCCACTGCCGGACCTTCCAATCCCAGCTGTGCGGCTACCATATGCGCTTCCATGATCTCAGCGGCCGACCATTCGCTGGTTCCCCAGTACAATATCTTTCCCTGTTGAATCAAACTATTCATCGTCCGTACGATTTCGTCCATAGGCGCATTTCTATCAGGACGATGGCAGAAATAGAGGTCCAGATAATCTAATTGCAGACGCTCGAGCGCCTCGTGACAAGCCTCTACAATATGCTTTCGACTCAGACCTTTTTGGTTGGGCTTATTCGCATCACCTCTCCAACCAAAAAACACCTTGCTGGAAACCACATAAGAAGTACGATCCCAGTTTTTCGCTTTTAAAACCCGACCCATCATCTTTTCAGATTCACCCCGACTGTACACTTCGGCATTGTCGAAAAAATTGACGCCGTTTTCGTAAGCGATACTCATCAAACGATCCGAGATACCATCATCGATCTGTTTAGCAAAAGTTACCCAAGATCCGTAAGAGAGAACGCTCAATTGAAGGCCGGTACGACCCATACGACGGTATTCCATGTCATTTATATTTTTACTATTGTGATAAAATTCTGAAAACTATTGCATGCAAATGTTAAGCAAATCTGCTTCTACACTTTTTTCTACTTCTTCGGTTATTCTACCCACCTCGCTTCCGAATTGCTTTACAATGATAGTCGGGAGCCATTCGATCAGGTGTTTTTCATGTAAGCCATCGGGAGAAGTCTTCGACATATCCAGTCCATACATCACCACCTGATCCATTGGATAATTAATTTCCCTCAGCACCTTATACAGCTTCGGGATCAGGTCTTTAGAATCAGAGCACCATGTACCGATGAAAATGACCAATTCATAATCCGGAAGCGTCTTAGCCAGTTTCTTTAGGATCGTTGTATCTGGTTGATACTTTGAATATCCTTCCGGAAACCAGCTGCAATTGTTATTGGTATCCAGCATTTCAAAGCTGATGACTCCGGTAATAGTAGCCGCGTCGATCGCATTGGCGTTTGATTGTGCCATGGATGGTCTGATGAATGCGAAAAAAACAATCCCGAATATAATAATGCTGCGCCCCATAATATCATGTCAGCTGATTGCGGATTTCCAGCAACTGGTTACGTAAAGATTGTAACGATTGCTTAAGGCTTACCGCTTTCATTTCTGCCTTTTTATTCTCTTTAATCCTCAGTTTGGCTCCACTCAAGGTAAAACCCCGTTCTTTAACCAGATGGTAAATCATTCTCAATTCCTGAATTGCTTCAGGTGCGTATAAACGATCACCTTTTCGGGTAGTGCGGACTTTCAATTTGAATTCGTTGGTCCAAAACCTGATGTTCGACACATTTACTCTAAAAAGGCGTGCCACTTCACCAATGGTGTAATATTGTTTCGCGGGCTCCCATTCTGCAAGCACCAGGGGTACGTCCGACTGATCGCCGGCTTCCGCTTCAGGAGTTTTCTTTGCGAGCTCCTTCTTGCTGCCTTTTTTGGTCCGAGGAGGCACGGGTACCTCGTCAGAAGCGGGAACCTCCGTTTTCATTTCCGGCTCTGAAAGTGGGGTAGGAACTACTTCAGATAAGTCGATCAAGGATGATTCCCGGTCAGGTTTTTCGGTAATATCTTCAGCAAGTATTTCCTGCACTTCGATTTGAGGTAATTCATTTTCAGGCGTCGGTTCGACTGCCCGTTGCACCGAGTGGGTCGGTTCGATAACTTCTTCCTCAATCAGTTGCGGCTCGTCTTCAGGGAATATTGGGAACTCGAATGGTTCTTCGTTCCGCGTAGCTTCAACTGGTTCGATATTTTCGAAAGACTCCGACTCGGTTGAAACCGGATTCTCAAACTGGTTATCAAACGAAAAATAGTCGGTGATTGCCGAGACTTCAATTTCGGTAAAGAACTCTTGTTCTTCGGAAGCTAAATTAGTATCGGGAGCAGGCTCTGAAACTTCAGTTATCCCCTCCGAATTAAGGTCTTGTAAATCAGTGCTCTCCGCTACATCCGCAACAGTCGCTATTTCATTTTCGACTTCAGGTTCTTCTATGGATGTATTCGGAGTTTCGACTTCAGTAGGTGTTTCAATCGCTTCAATAGACGTATCAGATACGTCCGGATCAGCAACTTCCACTTCAGCCTCTAATGTTATTGATGTTGGCTCTTCGGCCTCTATCGGGGGAGTTTTGAGTTCGACTTGTTCCGCTGTCGTCGATTCTCCGGTCGGCTCCGCAACAGACGATGCTTCACCAAGTTCCGAAGGTAGAGGATCCTGCTGAGCGGTTACAGCATCCGGTTGATTCGGAGTCTGCGCTAATTCCTCGGATTCATTGGATGGTGTATCATCGGGGTTATCTGTGTCGGCACCTTTCTTACCCGATTTTTTCTCAGATTTCCGCCTGCCACGTCCTTGTCCGGATGGCTCGGGCGGTAATTCTTCTCCAAATAAGGTGAGAATGCGGGTGGTCATAAGTCAAAGTACGGAAGTTTTTCACTAAAAATCACCATTTCCGATGAATAAAACTGATTACAAACTTTGATCCCAAGGCTACATTTAAATAATGAAGATTGCCCGGCCCTTTCGGTGGTGACCATCTTCACTCGAAAATGCATTATTAATTCATCAATGCGATCTCTCTAAGCAATTGATCCCAGTCCACATGTTTTCTAGTTTTCCCCAGTCTAACGATGACTATATTCTTTTCGGGTAGCACGTAAACGAACTGACCTAAGATACCTCTGGCGTAGAAATCGCCCGTGGGTGCCACCAACATAGAATAGGTATTTCCTGTTTTGGTAGTTATTTGTATAGGTTTATAAACACCTGTGATTTTAGCGCTATCATCGGGAATGTAGAAATGACGGTTATGCCACCATTGGAATGAATATCGAAAATCGTTTTGAGGTTGATCACCCATTACCGACTGTCGCACCCATTCTTTTGGAACGATCTGATTACCATTCCAGTTACCCTCGTGGAGATACAACCTACCCAGTTTAGCGAAATCCCGCGCAGTGGCGTTGACGCAACAAAAAGCCTTTTCTGTTTGATGCTTCCGGCTATCTACGCTCCAGCTGGCGTCATATTCCATATCCAGTTTACTCCATATTTTCTCCTGCATATATTCTGCAAGGGGCTTACCGGTAGCCTTGCTAATGATCATCCCCAGCAATTGTGTATTCACACTGCGATAGGCGAATGTATCGTCGGGCGGGCCTTCGATTTTGAGTTTTTTGATATACTTGTTGATATTGGTACCATAATAGTATTTAGCAATATCTCCGAAAGGGTTGAAATAACCTTCGTTAAACCGAATCCCCGATCTCATATCCAGTAGGTGTCGGATGGTTATTGCTCCGAACTCCTGTTTATTCAAATCGGGCAGATATTTTGTGATTGGATCATCGATGCTACCTACGTAGCCTTCGTGGATGGCTATACCCATAAGGGCGGAGACGAAAGATTTTGCAATGGAGAATGAAGGCACGATTAAATCGCGACTTCCTCCATCCGGATAACGCTCCATCAGAATGGTATCATTGCGAATAATTAAGAATGCGACTGTTCCAGATTGTTCCATGAAGGTTTCGAAATTGTATTGGTTTCCTTTGTAGGAAAGCTGTTCGGGCAGCTTGACTTTATTCTGTGTGGTTTCGACGAACGAGAAATGAGTTGGACCCTTCGGGATGTCCTTTTTCGCGAAACGCTTATGATCTCCGATATCAGCGAAATTCATAGTGAAAAAACGAACTACGTGGCAGGAACTGAGCAAAAGCGGTAAACATACCAGCAGCCATAATCTTTTCATATTGCACCAATTTTCACTATCTAAGTTAGTTGTAAAAGTTGAAACACCTATTTTTCGCTTAAAAGATTTTCGAATCTATGTAGAATCCGGATCGTTTTTTCCTAATTCATGGGATTGGTGTAATTTGCCGGCATGTTATCTTTTACCGGAAGAATTGTAATCGCCACGATAGGTATCATTGCCTCTATCTACTTCTTAGTAAACGGAAATTGGGTGACCTCTGCCATTTTGTTGACGTTATCTGTATTTCAGATTGTTGGTATATTTCTCAACGGCACCGTATTTCTGGCTTTACGCAAATTGGCTCAGAATGATTTTGTGAGTGCGGAATCGGTTTTACGGAAGACCAAGTATCCCAAGTATTTGGCAAAAACCCCTAAAGCGTATTATTTTCTGATAGCGGGATTAATTGAGGCTCAGAAGCGTAATTTTCAGATTGCCGCAGCGCAGTTGGAGCAAGCGATGGAGATTGGATTACGCACCAAGAACGATCGTGCGGTAGCCAGTTTAAATCTTGCCGGTATTTATTTCAATCTGGGGAATAAGGATAAGGCGGTAAAATATTTGGATTTTGCTAAGGAGAATGATCCGGCTCCGGCCTTGCAACCACGTGTTGATGAATTAGAGGCTGCCCTCGGTATTTCCGGTCATAAACATTCGTAGGAAGTTCCTTACTGTAAACGATTGGGGCGCAGTGAGTGCGCCCTTACTGTTTTCCGACGAAGACGGAAAACCGCACAGCCGGAGGCTTCGCACTTCGAGGATGGAGGGTTCACTCTGTTCTTTTGCCTTGATGCAAAAGAACCAAAAAA
>CAZWPF010000130.1:0-6222 GCA_964636205.1 uncultured Chitinophagaceae bacterium
AATGAGGGTGATTGTGATTAGAAGGTGAAGGAATACGTAAAAATCATAAAACATGTCGTTTTGTAATCGTTTTTCAGATATCGTAACTATTTTTCATAAATTTGCTTTAATCAAAATTTCCGATAAGTTGATTGATTTAGTCGTCAGATTTTTAGAACAGGGGAATGGCAAATTTTCAGAGCGAGCTAAAAACAAGGAACTTAATGCGCTCACTGAAAATGAAGCAGCACAAATAGAGGGGCGATATAAAGAAATATTTGGATAATAACCACTAATCATACCGCAAAATAAGTAACCTGCTCGATGCGGACCTGAAAAAGTCATTAATAAATTTCGATTCAATTCTTCTTCAAACTGCTTTAGGGATTTGTTCCCTCGCGCTGAATGTTTTCTTTTTGTAGTGTACTCGGTGCCTAGTTATAGAAAAAGTGCGGCAGGGGTATACCAGTTAGACTATTATTTTGCAATGGATCGTTCGTATGCCTGTTTAGGGTAAGACAAGAATCTAAAAAATCCACGACGTCCAAGTGTGTTTTCAAGGGTTGTTTTTTTAACCGATGGATGTTAATTGCAAGCATGCGCCGCAAGAAAGAGATAGTTTCTTCGTCAAGGTGTTTTACCGTTAGGACGGCAACGTCTCGGCCGAGCGAACAAATGCACGCTGAAGCTATCCAGTAGAAATTTGACATGTCGTGTAAAACTTCACCGACATCAGCATAGGCGGTATCCGGTGGGTTTTCCTTTGCGTTTAGAATAGCGGCATACTGCGCCTCTCCTAAATTAATGAGACCACGGCGGATGTCGTCAATATGTGCGTTTTGATGAGATAGCAACCCTCTGAGGAATATTAATTGGTTAATATAGAATGCCAGCTTCTCATGCAAATGTAGGATGTCATTAAAGTCAATCTCCCTTAAGTCGGGTTTGATCTTTTTGATTTGATCATAAATGACGAGTCGTACCGCAAAATAGCGGTTTAATGCGTTATTCATAGTCGGAAAATTGGTTTGCGGTAAATATACGAACTTTCATAAAGTTTTGTATCTTGGTCCAGTTTCCTTTTATCAAGCCAAAATACATCTAAGCTATGAGACACCAAATGGATGAATTCACAGCTGCCGAAACCGATCAGCTGATTTCAGAACTCTTCGAAACATTGCCTTCGTTTATCCAAGGGCTGCCAGATAACAAGCTGCTTGAAGATTGTTATTGTGCGATTAGGGATTATGAGTATGAGGTGGGGTATAGGTGGCATCGGTTCAAGCAGCAGCTTTTTCGAAGCGTGGATTCCGAAGTGCAACTGTTGCCATACGATGGGTTCAGGATGACGGAAGCTAAGTATTACCACGCAGCGTTGGTGGGGATGCTTTGTTCAGCAGCAGACATTTTTGCAGCGACTTGTACGGTATACCATCCCGGCGTCAGGAAGTACCACAACCTCGGTAAACCGAACGAGGTTATGAAACGCATGCAATCCGTTGCCGAAAAGGTCGTTACCTCTATAGAAACAGACTGGGAAAGTGGCGAAGTTCACGAAGAAATCAGCGAGATTTATGAGCGAAAAGTCGATGTCTTGCCTTATATGATATTTATCTTTAAGTTTCTTCGAGACCGAGGTTACAATTGGCAATATCGATCTGAATTCCTTGAGTTTGCCAAACGTGTGGAGGATGGGCCGGTGGGCCCATCGGCCGACGATGAGGAGGGATCCGACGATGAGAATGCTGAGGAATTCCTGCCGATAGAAGATGCTGACGAGTTGGCACCGGATACTCCTCAGTATAATACGCCGAGTTGGGCTGATCTGACATTTGAGAGTGAATATTTCAAGGTTGTTTCCGAACCGCCAGATACCACAGTAGAAGCATATATACAGGTGTATGGCGTCGAACCCGATGGTTACCCGCCGCGTATGGACGAGTATTAGAAAAAAACTTGCTGATTCTAGCTATTAAGGTGTCGCTTTCTAGGAATCGTCAAACCCAGCTTACCGGCGGGGGATGTACTGTCTTACACAGGGCGTTGCCCCGTGCTGGGGTATTGCACCCTTACATGGGGGGGAGGTAACTAAAAAAGCAAGGTTTGTTATCCAACAATTTTTGTTCTCCCAACGAACGGAGGGGGCTCTTACCTACTAGAAATGGGGTCTTTCAATCCACTATGCTCCGTTCGAGTCGGTGCTTAAAATGCCGAGAGTAAATCTATTGTCAGGGTAGTGGTCGAACCACGACACTTAGGAGCTTCCGATCTGGTAAGATTGGTACCGTAGAGACGCAGATTTTACGTTTCTATGAGGTAGCCGGTTAATCAGTCAACACTATTTTTGCCTGTGTCCCACCATGGCTTCTTTTCGAAATTTTGAAATTGCCCCCTATTGATTTTAAGCGTTGGGCAATGCTGTATAGCCCCTGGTTTTTCAGGTCGGTGTCGTCGTCATAGCCTATTCCATCATCCGTTATTTCGATCTGCAAGCTATCTTGAGCTTTACCGAAAATGATTTCAGCATGTTGTGCCTGCGAATGTTTGATAACATTGTTCACCAGTTCCTGAATAATTCTGAAAAGCATCAACTGCAGTTGGTCGGATTGTTCGTCAACCTTGCTGTTGTTATCCGTTACGGAAATAATGACCAGTTTTGTTGCGTTGATTTCCGAAGCAAATTGCTTTGTTGCTTGTATCAATCCTTCTTTTTCTAGTACGGTCGGGAGCAGGTTGTGGGCGATATGACGGACGTCTGCGTGTGTCCGTTCTAATATTCCCTGAACCTTTACCACCTGTTCCATTCTTTTTTCCTGCGCCAGATGTGCTATGGAATCCAGACTCATTTTGGCGGCACCAATCATTGCCGCAACACCATCATGTAATTCATGCGATATCCGCCTCCGTTCTCGCTCTTCACCCAGAATAAAGGAATTTAGTATGGCAGTTTCCTTTTCCTGCTGCAGTTGCCTGAGCTTTAGCTGCTGCATTTTTCTGGTGTAAACAAACGCCCCAACCAAAACTAATGCTATTAATGCTCCGCCTAAAATTGCCAATAGTAAATTGGCTTGCTGTTCCTCAATCTGAAGTCGCTGTTCGACAAGTTGCTTTTCCTTTTTTGCGGTTTCGTATTTGGTCTGTATTTCATTAATTTCCGCCGCATTTTCCGCAGAGGAAATGGAGTCTTTAAACGTGGCATATGTGCGGTAGAAATCGGCGGCCTTTTCTTTTTGCCCCAGGTTAAACGAAATATTTGCGGCAGAAAAAGCCGCTTGGTACAGTGTGATGTTATCGTCTATTTCCTTTGCGATGTTTACGGCCTGTTCGGCGTAGGCCAACGCCTTTTTAGACTGTTGTAGTTGGTCCAAAACGTCTGCATACCGGTAGTAAGCCCTAGCTTGGTGGGTCTTATCCTTTAGTTCGTCAGCATACCGCACGGATTGTTTCGCGTAGTTCACGGATTTGTTCAGGTCTTTTTCGATTAGCGATAATGTCAGGTACGACTGCGTTTTTGCCAGTAGATCATTTGAAAGGTCGGACAGTTCCAACGCTTTTTCCGACCATTTTATAACGTTTGCGGTGTCTTTGACGTGGTAATAGGCAAGGCCTAAATTACTTGTAATCGTGGCGATTAACATTTCGTCGTTATGCTCTTCCAATAGCTTATATGAACGTTGCAAATATTCTATTTGTTTGTCATTGTTATTTGTTTCGCCCAGCAGCGTCCCTATATTGGAATATAAATACCCTAAATGTACCGGGTTGCCCTCGTCTTCCAATATCGCTGCAGCTTTGAGGTAATAAGTGATAGCTGTATTCAGATCTCCTTTGAAATAATACGCATTAGCCATTAGATTGTAACCCTCTATATCCCGCCGTTGACGTTCAGTCGGATTAAGGTTTTCGAGACTCAGGCGGCAATATACGATGGTGGAGTCTAGCTCTTGATGGTTCCAGAAATAGAAAGCTTTACGACCATATAAATAATCCAAAAACGCTACATTCTCCTGCTTTCCTTTTTCAATGATGTTGCTGAGCAGATCGATGCAATTTTGCTCTCCATTTTCAATACAGCTATCCACCTCATTGAACAATGCCTTAAACACCGATCCCACGTCTACAATTTCGTCTCGGTTTTGAGCATTTGCACATAAACATGCCAGAAAAAAACAAATGAATAGTAGGTTTCTCATAATTAGTGTGGGTTTTAAACTTCGGCTAGTCCTTGCATAATTGCCTTTTTAACCATTCCAGCGATGTTTTTGACTTCGAGTTTTTGCATAATGCTCGCCCGGTGTGTTTCGATGGTTTTTTCGGATAAGTACAGCTGCTGAGCGATCTCCTTTGTTGTTTGTTCCTGTACGATTAGCTGTAAAATCTCCTTTTCCCGCTCGGTCAGTTCTATCTTGTTTTTTGATGCATTCATTTCAAAAAATGCCTGCTGTGTCTTAGGGCTGAAATATTTCTCGTCATTGATTACGGCCTTTAAGGCTTTTTCAATTTCTTCCCTGCTATCAATCTTTAATAGGTAGCCGTCAAACCCTGCGTTTACAGATGATTTAATCGTTACGGAATCAGCGTGGCTCGTTAGTGCAATGATTTTGAGGTCTGGCGCTTTTTGTTTGATTTCGGTGATTATTTCTCGTCCATCATGTCTCCCGAAATGGATGTCGAGCAATAAAATATCGAATTGTCCTTCTTTCAGAACCTCTTTCAGTTCCACGAAGTTGAGTGCGCTTTGTGTTTTTTCCACAAAATCAAAAGTAGATAACAAGACTTCCAGTCCGTCCAATACTAGAAAATGGTCGTCGGCGAGCAAAATCCTCATAATCACTAGCTTTAAGGTCTAAAGTCGTTAAAACTAGGCATTTTGTTTCGCTAACGGGGTACAGAGCCAGCATTTTATTTCCCGTTTTCCTCATGGTTAGTTTTATGCTTCGCATTTTGCTAGTACTTCTTGGGCAAAATGTATCGCATGATCCAGCGATGTTTCCGGTTGGCCGGTAGTCTTGCTTTCTATGGTAAAGCTTGCCTTTCCAGTCAGTACGACCAGCTCTATGCCATAATCACTCCATTTCCAATAGGCCCGATCACCGAGATCATGGATGGGTTTGTATTGGAAATTCATCCGGCTGTCCAGCATTTTTTTGGCTCGCTCAAGTTCCTTCTGTTTATCGCCCAGCTTTTCCTCCAGATTCGCCAGCGAATTATCATATTCTGACGGGCTTAGTTTTTTATAACCTTGGTCAAACAATTCGATCGCCGACCCCTTCTCATAGTTTTCCAGGTCATTATCCGTATAAAAATCCAGCAACTTTATCGTCACCTGGTTATTGTCTGGGATTTCGACGTCCCGCCCGAGTATCGTTCTCTCGATTTTTGGACGTTCGCTCGCCCAGCTATAGGTGCAGTAGCCGTATTTACCTTCTGTACGCGATATGTTTTCTTTGAATGACGACTCATCGATGTCGACATATTTGGCTACATCTGCCTTGGTCAGCAACTCGTTATATTGATAATCTTTGTTTGCCAGACATTGACTGATAGCCTCAGAGGTTGCCGATGTTTCGCCGGTGTCTGTTGAAGTCTCGACGGAGCCTGCACAGGCAAATGTCAGTATGGCGCCGAATAATAAGCAACGTATTTTTTTCATCTTCTTATTGTTTATTTCTTGATCATTCGTTGTTCCGATCATAGGTATGTGCACGTATCCGTTCTGTTGTTTCCTGAAGCCGAAAAATAGCAGGAGTGTGCGGCAAAGCAACACTCCTGCGTAATTAAGTGGGAGTTAATCTATATTCCCGGGGTGTCTTACGGGTTAGCAAGCACTCCTCCACTCCAGCTGGAAAATAGTTTAGGAGTATTCGTTAAGTTCAGGTTGCTATAATTGAAATTGATCGCATTTGGATTCTCGATACTTACTGCAAACTCGAAACAATCAATGAAGTTCACATCATGCATATTCAAAAAGAGATTACTGCCTCTTAATTGAATAGCACCGTTAGGGTATCCATTAGTTGTTCCCGCATTGGCAATATCCAGAAACCCGATTTCGTTCAACGGATTGCTGCTAGCGTAAAGATAAAGACCTTCCCAATATCCCGGCACATCTTCTTTCCCTTTTATGGTAATGGGATCGTTTGCAGTTCCCACCATAATTATTTCGTGATTATAATGAAAGGCGTTTTGAAACCTGATCTGGCTGCCGGCTTCCATCAGCAAGGTGACGCCCGGTTCAAATTT
>CAZWPF010000131.1:0-6214 GCA_964636205.1 uncultured Chitinophagaceae bacterium
GACCAGGTGCCCGAAGTCTACCTTTTGGAAGAAATGGGTTACGAACATTATTGGTATCCTGCACAAAAGAAAGGGTATAGTGGGACAGCGATTTTTACCCGCAAGAGTCCGACACATGTGGAATACGGTTGCGGACATGAAGACTATGATTTCGAGGGGCGCACCATTCGTGTTGACTTTGAGGATGTATCTATCATGAGCGCGTATTTTCCTTCGGGCACGACAGGAAATGTGCGCCAAGATTTCAAATATAGATTTCTGGATGATTTCCAGCTGTATGTGGATAAGCTCAAATTGGAAAAACCTAATTTGGTAATTTGTGGTGATTTCAATATCTGTCATCGCGCAATAGATATTCACAATCCAAAATCCAATGCCAACTCTTCGGGCTTCCTTCCGGAAGAACGAGAATGGATGGAAAATTTTATCAATTCGGGGTTCATAGATACTTTCCGTCACCTCAATCCCGAGCCCCATCATTACACGTGGTGGAGTTATCGTGCTGGCGCCCGTGCCCGCAATCTCGGCTGGCGTATCGACTATAACATGGCTTCGTTGCCGTTGAAGGACCGCATTCGCGAAGCGCGAATCCTGCCGGATGTCGTGCATTCAGATCATTGTCCTGTCGTATTGGTGCTGGATGATGAGCATGAAGCGAAGTAGACAGGTGCTGCTGATGCGAGAAATTTTAGAGGCGCCATAATTAAAAGTGGATTGAAAATTGTGCTTTTTTGATCGTCAAATTATAAGCACTGCCCTTATATAACTTCTTTTAACATTCAAGCGTCCGAAAAATATTCTATTTTTATCGTATTAACATCTAACGTGTCTTAACGAAATGCGAATATCTAGTCGCCAGAAAAAATGGATTATCATAGTCGCCGCGGCGATTTCGCTTGTTTTTGGAGCCGGACTGATTTTTGCCTTAAGCAAACGTGATGGCATGCTCCGGGATGCGGTTGCTCGTGTACAGCAAAAGCTGAAAAACGATTACCAAATAGATTTCAAAGTAGACAATTACCGCTTTAGTGGACTGAAGTCGGTGGCTTTTGAGAATGTGTCCCTTGTGCCGCAGGATCGGGACACGTTGGCTCGCATTGGTCAATTGGAGGTTAGCGTTAGGATTTTTCCTCTTTTATTTGGCGAAGTGAAAATAGGAAACCTGGAGCTGGAGCAGGGGAGAGTGACTTTTGTGAAGGGGGATACCTTGAGCAACTATGATTTTCTTTTCAGAAAGAAAGTGCAGGATACCGTTGCTATCGAAGAACCCTCCAAGCGAAATTTTGCGGATTGGACCGAAAGTATGGCCAAGCGGGTGTTTGCACAAATCCCTGAAAACCTCCGAATCAAGGATGTGGAGGTTTCTTATCGGGACAGCAGCATCAATCAAAAAATACGAATTCCTGAGGCCGTTATCGATGATGGAGATTTCGAAACAAGCCTTTTTTTGAATGAACATGACGCGGAATGGATTTTGAAAGGATTTGTGCACGGCGATAAGCAGCAGTTACGGGTAGAAGTGTCGTCCAAGGAAAAAGGAACCATATTGCCGTTCTTGCCCAATAAATATGGTTTGAAGGTTAGTTTTGACAAGGTGGTCTTTGATCTTCAACATATTAAACGTATTCAAAGTGATTTGTTGAATATTGATGGGGCAATGGAATACCATAATTTGGTCATCAACCATAGACGATTGTCTACAGAAGATATTGTTATTCCAGAAATAACAGCCCAAGGAGGATTTGATGTTTCAGCAGACTTTGTTGCACTCAGCCCAGGAAGTACCATCATGGCAAAGGAATTTGCCGTGCAACCGCACTTGAAATATAACCTTTCCGCACCACGTAAAGTCGAGCTATCCATTCATACGGGGCATTTTCCGGCGCAACAGTTTTTTGACGCTATCCCGAAAGGTTTGTTTCAGACCTTGGATGGTCTTCAGGTGAAAGGTGACATCCGTTATGATTTGGATTTTGCGGTCGAGCTCGATAACCCGGACAATATTACGTTTTCGTCGAGCATTGATGACCAACAGTTGGAAATCATAAAATGGGGTAATGCACGTATCGATTCGCTCAATGATCCATTTGTTTACGAGGCTTATGACGACACGACTTTATTGAGACATATCGTTGTAGGGCCCAGCAATCCGCATTTTATCCCGCTCGAAGATATTCCGTACGTGCTTAAGACAACCGTGCGCAACACCGAAGACCCATTCTTCTACCGTCACAATGGTTTTGAAGAGGAAGCTTTCAAACTCTCCATTGTTACCAATCTCAAAGAGAAACAATTTAAGCGCGGGGCGAGCACCATCTCCATGCAGTTGGTTAAAAACTTATTCCTCCATCGTAAAAAAACAATGGATCGTAAACTGGAGGAAATCTTGTTGGTTTGGTTGATGGAGCGATCCGGTCAGGTCAGCAAGGACCGACTTTTTGAGATTTATCTCAATGTGATTGAATGGGGGCGAAATGTTTACGGTATCTCCGAGGCTGCGCAATATTATTTTGGTAAGCCAGCTCAAGCGCTGAATCTAGGGGAAAGTCTCTTTTTATCCAGTATAATTCCACGTCCAAAGACCGGCTTATCTTCTTTTGACCACACGGGGCACCTCAAGCCCTGGGTGCTTCGCCATTTTGATACATACGGAGGTATCATGCGCAAAGTAGGTGATCTGGACCAAGTAGAAGTGCCGGAAAATTATGGTTTTTATAATGTGTTGCTACAACCTAAACTACGGCCGAAGGCACCGATTATGCGGGATACGTCGCAGGTGGATGATATGCATCCAGACCATGAGCGCTTCATGCGCGAAGTCGAACACGAAGAAGGGGTGCGACAGTCGATATTGGAGAAACTTTTTGGAAAAGAAAAAGACGAATGAACACGATAGAAGTAGATGGATTAGTATTTGAACCATTCATCGAATACGATCAGATCAAAAAACGTATTCGCCTGATAGGCATAGATCTCAATGTGCAATATGCGGATAAAAATCCGGTGTTTTTAGGTGTGCTGAATGGCTGTTTTATGTTTATGGCAGACCTGATGAAACAGGTACATATTCCATGTGAGATGTCTTTTGTGAAATTAGCATCATACAGCGGCACGAATGCCGGAGAAATCCATGAACTGCTGGGTGTGGGCATTGATCTGACAGGAAGGCATGTGATTATAGTCGAAGATATCGTGGATACGGGCAAATCCTTGGCACACACGCAGTCCGCCTTGGAGCAGCTGAATGTCGCAAGCATCAGTGTGTGCACACTATTGCTTAAGCCCGAATGCCTGGAACAATACTTAGATAATATCATGTATGTGGGGTTCGAGATCGGCAAAGAGTTTGTCGTGGGTTATGGGCTTGACTACAATGGTCTATGCCGCAATTTGCCGGATATCTACCGCCTCAAGTCCGCTGAAGAGTAATCGCCCTATTTAAAGCTGCAATAATCCATGTGATCATTAACCATGCCGACAGCCTGCATGTAGGCATAGCAGATGGTCGAGCCAAAGAACTTAACACCCCTTTTTTTGAGATCCTTGGAAATGGCATCCGACTCGGGTGAAGTAGCGGCAGCCCCTTCCATCGAGCTTAATGTATTGACAATTGGTTTGCCCCCTGGCATAAAACTGTACAAATAATTGTAAAAGCTACCGAACTCCTGTTGGATGTCTAGGAAGATTTGTGCCGTACGCACTGCCGCCGATACTTTTCCACGATGGCGCACGATGGATGGATCTTGGCTGACGCGGTCGATATCCGCTTCGCTGAATTGGGCTACATGTTGCGGATCAAAATTTGCGAAAAGCCGACGGTAGCCTTCGCGTTTGCGTAAAATTGTCAACCAACTCAGCCCTGCTTGAGCAGCTTCGAGGATTAAAAACTCAAACAATACCTTTTCGTCTGTTACGATTTTGCCCCATTCCTCGTCGTGGTATTTCACATAATCGGGATCCGTTCCGCACCATGGGCAGCGCAATAGCTGGCTTGTCATATTTATCATTTATTTGGACAAAAAAATCATAACTTTGGAGCGTAATGATACGAAATAACAAGATTAATGGCAAGCTAATCTGTATAGAGGCTAAATGGCTCTTGTTGTTTTTTCTTTCCTTTTTCTTTGTGTCCAGTCCGGCGCAAGTCCAGCATGCCGATTCATTGCAAGTAGATACCACGGATAGCACCGCTCGCATGCCCTTGGACACCCTGTTTGTACAAGATTCCTTGGCACGTGAATATGTCTTTCTTTCGGAGAATAGATCCAATCCCTTATTGGACAGCATACGTGTGCTTATTACAGTAGAGGGCAATGACTTTGTCGCTTGGATGCAACGCATGGAAGCGCTTCAAAACGACAGGGACACGCCCCCACCCGCCAAAGCGGTGTATAAAAATACACGTCCTGCATGGATTCTTGTTGTACTGCTCCTGTTGTTTCTGGGGATAGGGTTGGTGCGTTTCGTTTTTCGGTCAGCCTTTCAGAATATTATACAAGCATATTACAACGAGCAGGTCACCCAAGATATCAGCAAAGAAGACAGTTTGGTCACCTCTTGGCCCTACATATTTTTGTATGTACTGTTCAGTATGTCGCTCGGATTGTTTCTATTGATCTACATTTCGGCTTTTGGCGATAGTGCTATGCTGACCGTTGAAAACTTTTTTAGTTTATCGGCTTTTGTGGCAGTGGTATTTATAGTCAAAATCTTGTTTATTCGACTAATTGCTGCGATTTTTGAGTTGCAGCGTGTGGCTAGAGAATACATTACCGTGCTGTATCTGATGTATTTCAATACCATGTTAATCCTGATGCCTTTCTTACTGATTGTAACTTTTTCGCCTGTAGAATATTTTAATATTTTGTTGATATTATTCGCTGTTATTGCGGCTGGATTGTTTATTTACAAGTTTATATTGACTGCTTTTCGTTTGCTTGGACAACTTAAGTTTTCAATCTTTTATTTAATTCTTTATCTTTGCGCCTTAGAAATAGCGCCTATTCTGATATTAATTAAGGCACTGAATAGTTAAAAAGGAGAGAGCATATGCCGATTGATGTTGCAAGAGCAAACAAAGTAAAAAGTATCTTAGTTACTTTGCCTAAACCTGAAAATGAAAAGTCACCCTACTTTGCATTAGCCACAAAATACAATCTAAAACTTGATTTTCGCGGATTTATACATGTAGAGGGCGTTTCTGCCAGAGATGTTCGTAAGGAAAGAGTAAATTTTGCAGATTTTACAGCGATTATTTTTACCAGTCGCAATGCTGTAGATCATTTCTTTCGTGTCTGCGAAGAAATGCGTTTCGAGGTATCGGCAGAAATGAAGTATTTCTGTATTTCTGAAACCATTGCCCTTTACTTGCAAAAGTATATTCAATACCGCAAGCGTAAGATTTTCTTTGGCAAACAAACGGCCAAAGATCTCGAAGATGTGTTGAAAAAGCATTCTGGCGAAAAGTTTCTTTTCCCTTGTTCGGATGTTGCAAATGAAGAAACACAGCGCTGGCTGCAAGATAATGGTTACGATTTCACGCCGGTGGTTCTGTTCAGAACTGTTATCAGTGATATCACCGACCTGAAAAATGTATTTTACGATATCATCGTATTCTTCAGTCCCTATAGCGTACAGTCTTTGTTTGAGAATTTCCCGGATTTTGTGCAGAACAATACACGCATTGCTGCCTTTGGATCCACGACCCAACAGGAATTATTGGATCGGGGGCTCATCTTGGACATACCTGCACCGACGCCGAGTGCACCTAGTATGACCATGGCTGTCGAACAGTATATCAAACAAGTAAATAAATAATAGAAAGCGGCACGAAAGTGTCGCTTTAATTTTTTCTACACACACTGTTAAAAGATGTTAAATACAGCCGAAATATTACAAAAAAAATATTTTTTTGAGAAAGTGTGGGAATAATAGGAGATATTCGTGTACTTTTATAGGCTTAAAATTATGTGAAAAAGGGTCATTCGTGCCTTTAATTTCATAATTATATTTTGTTATGGGATCGAAAAATTACAGGTTAATATATATCATCTTTCTCTCGGTTGGCTTTCTAATTCTCCAGCAGTCCTGTAAGGGACCACGCAATTCAGGGGAGCTGGTCGGGGTACAACTCAATAAGCTGAAAGCCAATAAAACACCCTATGGAATGGTACTAATCCCAGGAGGTACTTTTATCATGGGGCAGTCGGATGAG
>CAZWPF010000132.1:0-5949 GCA_964636205.1 uncultured Chitinophagaceae bacterium
ATAAGACATTTGTAACGAAAGGTGCATACAACCTACTAATGACAATGAAAAACAAGAGCGATGAGTAAGAGAGGCAGCCCATAACATAGAGTAGGTACACCGCAATATAAATCTTCCCCCCTTTTCTATTTCTTCTGATAGGTTGTCCGCACCATACTTGGTATAATCGTGCGCTCATCATGAACGGTCACCAATGTTTTACCATCAATTTTAATCACATCCCAGGTTAGATCTCCAACAACATCCTCCATCTGACAAACCAATTTTTTGCCTCCATTTTCCACCGCCCAAGTACCAAAAGTTGTATGTTCCCCACAAATTTCCTGATTCTCCTCAAAATATAATCTCACAGTATGGCCGATATTTCCGTCCATCACAAACACTAAAGATCTGTCGCAGACACTGGTAACATCCGTCCATGGACCTCCCTCAACGCTCTCCTCCACCAATACCCTTTTCCAAACCCCTGCAAACTCCCGATCCAATTGTTTCTGCTCCCGCTTTTCCTCTTTCTCTTTCTTACTGCAAGCACCAAATGTTGACAACAGCAGACCGCCTATCAGCATTATTCTGGTAAACAATTTCATAATCCCTTTTTTTGATAAGAGTAAAAAATAATAACAAAAGAAATCAACTCGTCTAACCCCTTCAATACCCTTAAATGGGTAATTATCATAGTCGTTCATAACCCACCTCCCCACCTTGGCAAGAATTTCGGATTCCGGATATGCTATACTTTCGAATATTGCTTATATTCGATCTCCTTATAATTTACAATAGCAAACCAGTTATTATGTTCACCAGCAGGTACAATGAGTTGGAACAACAACTCAAAACCCTATCCGACGAGCGTGCAAGGATTGATGTGCTCATCGAAATGGCCCTCGAAATCAGAAACATAGATTTAGAACAAGCTTTTAAACTTGCCAACGACATCATCTACAGATCCGAGAAAATCGGTTACCCATTGGGGATAGGAAGAGGCTACAACACGCTCGGCTGGTGCTATTGGCAGCAAGGTGAATATGATGACGGGATACAAATTCTGGATAAAGCCTATAATATCGCCCGAGAAATCAACAATAAACCGCTCGAGGCAAGGGTGCTCAACAATTATGGCTATATCTACCGCGACACCGGCGACCTCGCAAATGCATTATCATGCTTCGAATCAGCACTTAAAATCAACGAAGCGCTAAACGATGAATTGGCCATGTCGATCAACCTGGCCAGTATCGCCTACCTCAACTACGATCTGGAAGATTACGATACCGCATTAGAATTCGGATTGAAAAGTTTGCCCATATTCGAAAAAGCAAATGATATCCACCGTTTGGTTTACCACTACCAAATGCTGGGCAACATGTATTTCAAACTGCAAAAACTCGATGATGCTTTCCGCTATTTCGAGGAAGCATTCCGTCGGACCGAACCCGAAATGGCCATGCATATAATGGCCGTCAGCAGTCTGGGAAAAGTTTATTACAAGAAAAAGGATTTTGAAAATGCCCGTACCTACCTCAAGCAGGCACTGGAGGAATCTCGAAAGATGAAGAATGTAGAAGTGCAGATTATTTCGCATTTCTACCTAGGCTGTCTCTATATGGACGAGAATAATTACCAATCGGCAAGAAAGGAACTCGAATCAGCCTTGCACATCGCCGACGAATATATGCGCCGGCACGACTTGATGAGCATTAATGATGTATTATCCAAGCTCTACGATAAAATGGGCGATATCCCCAAAGCCTTCCATCATTTGAAAGCCTATGAGAGTCTGAAAGAAGAAATTTTTAAACAAACTACTTATAATAAGGTACGCAACCTGCAAATCCAACGGCAGGTAGAGCTTGCACAAAAGGAAAAAGAGGTAGCAGAAAGAACTGCCCAGCTAAAACAGCAATTCATGGCTAATATGAGTCATGAAATACGCACCCCCATGAACGCTATCGTGGGTATGACGCGCCTCTTGCTGAACAAAGATCCCAGACCCGATCAAGTCCGCTACCTACACGCCATTGCGCAAAGCGCCGATAACCTGCTCGTCATTATCAATGATATCCTGGATCTTTCAAAAATCGAATCCGGTAAAATCATTATCGAACAAATTTCATTCTCGCTACACGAGGTGGTACAAAGCATGAAGGATATGCTTTGGCTCAAAGCAGAAGAAAAACATATCGACCTGCGGATTGAAATCGCACCTGAGATTCCTGTTTACCTCATGGGCGACCCCACCCGTATCAACCAGGTTCTAATCAATCTGGTGGGCAATGCCATCAAATTCACCGAGAAAGGCTATGTTGCGCTTAAAGTATCTCTACTCAAAAAAGCAGACAATCAATATTTTGTACAATTCGATATCGCCGATACGGGAATCGGTATTGCCCCCGACTATGTAGAAAAGATTTTCGAAAGTTTTACACAAGCCGGCACCAATACCGCAAGAAAATATGGAGGCACCGGACTGGGCCTAACCATATCCAGAGAACTGGTCAATCTAATGCACGGCAATATCTCAGTTGTGAGCGAACCCGGAAAAGGCACTGTATTCACCGTGGTTATACCATTAGCCGAAGGCACAGCCCCTGCTAATGAAGATCAGGAAAAAATCATTTCCAATGAAATGATGGATCGGATGAGTAATATCAGAATCCTTCTGGTTGAAGACAACGAATTCAACCGGATGGTCGCTGAGGACACCCTCAAAGAATTATTATCGGGTGTACGCATCGACGTAGCAGTCAACGGACAAGAGGCCGTAGCTAAAGTAAAAGATCACCCCTACGATGTCATTCTGATGGATATTCAAATGCCGGTGATGGATGGAGTCACTGCTACCCGCAAAATCAGGGAAACACTCCCGGCCCCGGCGAACCAGGTCGGCATCATTGCAATGACTGCCAATGTACTTCAGGAGGATGTGCACCGATATCTGCAAGCTGGAATGGACGCCTATATATCTAAGCCATTCCAAACCGAAGAATTATTGTTGAGTATCGCCGGACTGCTCGACAAAGGGCAAGCAGGTCTGGCCAAAGAAAATGTAAACAACACGAACGGCAGTCAACCCGCACCGGAAACCCTTCCGCCACTACCTGATCAGGTAACTGATATGCAATTTCTTCGGCAATTCACCGGTGGCAAACCCGAGAAAATGGATAAATACATAGCCATGTTTTTGGATAATGCGCCAAAACTTCTGGAGAAGATCGATAAGGGTTTGGCTGAAAAAGATTTTGCAGGCATTAAAGTGGCAGCGCACTCGCTCAAGCCACAACTTTCTTATATGGGTGTGAAAGAAGAAATAAGTAATGTTTTCTTAACCGAACAGACTGCGAGTGAAGCGGGACATTACGACCGACTTGCCCCCTTGATTAACAATCTGAAACGAGTTTGCGAAAAAGCATTTGAAGAACTGAAAAAGGTGAAAACGCAAGAATTAATTTAATATTTCAGGATGAGGCAGCCGTAAAATCAGGCACAGTTCTTTTGAATTTATAAAATTTTCTCTATTTTTCTGAAAATTATCAAACAAGTATTATGGCCCGACAAAAGCGATACATCTTCCTGGTAGACGATGAGCCTATCCAAAATGAAATGCTAAAAGACTACCTCTCCGAACGTTTTATTCATGAAATAAAGATTTTCGACAACGGAGAAGAAGCTCTTCGGCATATTCATCTCAATCCTGAAATTGTCGTTTTGGATTATCATCTCAGCGCCCATAAACCTGATGCTAAAAACGGAGTGGAAATTCTTAAGGAGATTAAGGAGCTTGCTCCCGATGCGCAGGTGATCATGCTTTCGGGTCAGGATAAAATCGAAGTAGCTGTAGATAGTATCAAATACGGCGCTTATGATTATGTGGTAAAAGGGGAAACTGCATTTTCCCGTACCGAAAATATAATCAACAACCTGAGTGAGCTGACCAGAATGAAAGATATTAACAGCGCATATAAAAGAACCATTATTTTATTGGCTGTAAGTATGGGAATTATCATTCTGCTTTCTCTGTACATGGCTTATTTCAGACATTTTATTTAAGACTAATAATCTTCATCGCGTTATACTCTGGGTAGGTGCTACAACCAATGTTTCAGTGCGCTTGCCCGGAGTTTATTTTAACAACAATAGCATTTGCGAACAGCTGACAAGTATCATGGGATTGTCAGATTTCTGTTACATTTGCTTATCAACAAGTTTTCGATTTACTGAATTATGGAACTAGCTCATCGCCTGAGTCTTATCAACGAACCGCAGACTATCCGGATGGCCAAATTGAGCCGTGAAATGCGCGCACAGGGTGTGAATATTGTGGATCTGAGTCTGGGAGAACCCGATTTCCGCACTCCGGACCATATTGTGGAGGCGGCCACGCAGGCTATGAAAGACGGGATCACGAAATACCCGCCGGTAGCAGGTATTCCCGAACTAAAACAGGCGATTTGCGAAAAATTCAGACGAGATAATGGTCTGCATTATGAAACCGACCAGGTAATTGTATCTACCGGAGCCAAACAATCACTGGCCAATGCCATCCTCAGCCTGGTCAATCCGGGTGACGAAGTACTCATACCTACTCCCTATTGGGTAACCTATGGCGCTTTGGCAGACCTGGCCGAAGGTAAGGTGACGCTTCTGCCCTGCACCATCGAAACAGATTATAAGCTGACCCCCGAAAGACTGGAAGCAGCTATTACCCCAAAAACGAAATTGTTTATCTTTTCCTCACCCTGTAACCCATCAGGGAGTGTATATACCCGACATGAGTTACAACAACTTGCTGGTGTTTTTGCCATGCATCCGCATGTGATGATTATCAGTGATGAAATATATGAGCATATCAATTTCATTGGCAGTCATGAAAGCATAGCACAATTCCCCGAAATCAAAGATCAGGTAGCCGTTGTCAATGGCTTATCAAAAGGATTTGCCATGACCGGTTGGAGATTGGGATATATGGCAGGACCAAAACAATTAGTGCAGGCTTGTGAAAAATTGCAAGCACAGTTCACATCCGGCGCAAATATCATCACGCAAAAAGCTGCTGTAGCTGCGCTCAATGGCACTATGGCTCCTACCAAACTAATGCAAGAGGCTTTTCGTCAGCGTCGGGATTTCGTGATCAAGTCTTTACGCGAGATCGAAGGCGTGAGGATTAATCAACCTCAAGGTGCATTTTATGCATTTCCGGATATGAGCCATTTCATTGGCATGACCGATGGTCAAACCGTTATCAAGAACGATGAAGACATGGCTATGTTTTTGTTGAATAGCGCGCACGTTTCTACCGTCTCCGGCGCCGCCTTCGGCAGTCCGGGATGTATTAGAATTTCCTTTGCAACTTCTATGGAATTGTTAGAGGAGGCTATGTCGCGCATCAAGACAGCACTTGCCTTGCTGAAACATGCTTAACTTTAAATCCGGCCGATGAACCGTAAAGAACAGATTGCGGCGGCAGCCCTGAAACTTTTTGCAGCTAAAGGTTATGACCATGCGTCTACTCAACTGATAGCGAAAGAAGCGGATGTTTCAGAAGCGCTGATCTACCGGCATTTTGGAAATAAAGAACAATTACTCAACCACGTCATAAAAAGCGGCTACAAAAGAGTGGCCACACACAATTTGGGTACGCTCCAAAAAGAAGATCCGCTGGAGTTGATCCATACCATTTTAGATATCCCAGAGAAATTAGTGGCGCTCGAACCTGAATTCTGGCAACTGCAATACCGCTTGCTGGATGTGCCATTGGCAAAAAAGCACCACGACCATTTCATCCAACCGGTTTATTCGCTGCTAATCGATGCCTTCAAAGAACTAGGTTACGAAGAACCGGAACTGGAGACCAAGTTCGTATTGCTGGTGATCGATGCACTCTGGAAAGATATGGTGCTGCACGGCGCACAATCACAAAGAGCATTGGTAAATTGGATCAAAACAAAATAC
>CAZWPF010000133.1:0-5845 GCA_964636205.1 uncultured Chitinophagaceae bacterium
GGAAAATCAAGATTGAACATCAACTGAAATATAAAGACATATCCCCGTATTGTATCAGAAAAGCAATTAAAAATATAGATAACAGTGAATATTATAATATGTTATATCGGCTTGCGGAACAGTATCTGGGAAAATTGAATGACAAGGATGACCGGATTCGTAGTAATAAAACATTCAGGTATTTGATGCAGAAAGGGTACGAGTCACAGCTGATTAGCGAGGTTGTGAAGGATTTGTTATGAATAAAAAATTCTATGATTTAGGTATCAAATTTGGGCTATATTTACAATAAAGAGTAGAAGGCTATGGTGCAACTGGTTACAGAAGGAGTTAGTATAACAGTGGAAACAGGTTATCACGCGGAGCAAAGCAACCCGCTAAGCTCTGAATATCTGTTTGCCTACAGAATAACGATTGAGAATCTGAGTAATATGCCGGTTAAATTGCTCAGAAGACATTGGCATATATTCGACTCCAACGGTTTTTACCGGGAAGTCGAGGGAGAAGGTGTCATTGGGGAGCAACCGGTGATAGCCCCCGGCCAGCGATACCGTTATACCTCCTCTGCCTTTCTGAATAGTGATATTGGAAAAATGTACGGTACCTATCAGATGGAAAATCTGTATAATAAGCGATTATTTACTGTCGTCATTCCGGAATTTCAGATGATAGCACCATTTAAACTGAATTAATATTCAAACAAGCAAATAGAAAAAAGCAGCTGAAATTTCAGCTGCTTTTTTTGTTTAACTATTTGATATTGAATTATTTGACTCTAATTACCACTGTATATTAGCGGCCCTCTAACCATTCCTGCTTTCCAAACGGACTACCGGCACCAGCATTTCTTCCAAAGAAATCCCACCGTGCTGGAATGTATTTCTATAATAGTTTACATAATAGTTGTAATTGTTAGGATAACATAAAAACACATCTCCCTTTGCAAATATGAAGGTGGAACTCACATTCGGCCGCGGTAAGCCCGCCTCACGAGGATCTCGGTAGGCCAAAACATCTTTAGCTTCGTATTGGAGATTACGACCATGCTTATAACGCAAGTTTGTGGTGGTTTGTCGGTCCCCAATACACTTGCTGGGGGTTTTCACCTGCTGAGTACCATGATCGGTCGTAATGATCACCTGAATGCCTTTATCGGCTATTTTCCTAAGCGCACGATACAAGGGTGAATGTTCGAACCAACTTACCGTCAGTGAACGATAAGAAACTTCATCTCCCGCCAATTCCTTCATCACTTCCATTTCTGTCCTCGCATGCGAGAGCATATCTACGAAATTGTAAACGATCACCGTTAGATCATTGCTCAAATAATTATGGATATTGTCTTCCAACTGCTTACCATAATCATTATTGGTGATTTTTAGATATTGCCATTTCAGATGATCCAAACGGAGGCGTTCGAGTTGATAACCTAAAAACTTCTCTTCATAAAGATTCTTACCACCTTCTTCATCATCATTTTTCCATTCAATCGGGAATTTCGCTTCTAAATCGATCGGCAGCATACCGGCAAACAGGGCATTCCGACTGTATTGCGTGGCAGTAGGCAGAATGCTATAAAAAAGATCCTCTTCAATTACCCGGTATTCATCTGAAATAATTGGGTGTAAAGCCTTCCACTGGTCGAATCGCAAATTATCGATAACTACCAAAAACGTAGGTTTGCCCTTCTCCAGGTGCGGAGCTACTTTGCGTTTGAATAATTCATGAGAGAGCAATGGACCATCGTCTTTGCCTTTTACCCAATTGCTATAATTTTTAGCGACATATTTGAAAAACTCTGTATTGGCTTCAACTTTCTGAGTTTGAAGTACTTCACGCATCTCAGCGCTATCACTTTTCGACATCTCCAATTCCCAATACACCAGTTTTCGATATAATTCCTTCCACTCTTCATGGTTAGGACTCGAGCTGAGCGCCATAAACAGGTTTCTAAAATCCTGTTGATAAGCTATATTGGTCTTTTCTGCTACTAAGCGCTTACTGTCAATGACCTTTTTGAGGGTTAGTAAAACCTGATTTGGATTCACTGGTTTAATCAAATAATCAGTTATTTGTCCCCCAATCGCATCATCCATAATATCTTCTGCCTCGTTTTTCGTGATCATCACTACGGGCAATGCCGGATTCATCTCCTTGATCCGAGCCAAAGTCTCCAGTCCGGTAAGTCCGGGCATGCTCTCATCGAGTAAGACCACATCCACTTCCTGCTCCTTCAACAACTCAAGTGCATCATGTCCATTACTTAACGGAGTTACCTGGTAACCCTTATTTGTAAGAAACAGAATCTGCGATTTTAAAGAATCAATTTCATCATCTACCCAGAGTATAGTGCCTTGAATGTTATTCATATATAGTGTAATATTATTATTGAAATCCGGTATCCGGTTTTAATTAAAATAAAACTGTGCCTTTCGGACAGCTATCTTGAAGAATAATTATAAAAAACATTGATGCGGTGGATTGCGTACGCACCAAATAGATTCTGCCTGTTATTTATGCTAAAATACAATATACTGGCAGATTAGGTTTCTATTTAACGCAAAATTGGCAACAAAAACTTCAGAAAATCGATGAATATCGCCCAATGTGGGGGTAGTCATTCTTAAGACTTGCTTATTGCATGTAATATACTTCCTTCATATATGAAGGGCATTTATAGGTTTTAAGTTGAATTGACAGCGTGACCATAAACTGGAGATATTGATCCATGGTACTGCTGTTACCCCTTTGCTTACCCGGGCGGCCGAGTGGATTTTCCGGAGTGCGTTCGATGGAGCGATCCTGGATATAGTAACCGGGATTTGGAATCTGTGCGTCTGTAGGAAACAGATGTGAGCCAACATAAGTGGTACTCACATCATCCAGGTAATCGGTTGTGGTAATCCTATTGGCTATTTCAAAGCCAAAATTCATACCCGGACGAACCCAATATTTGAAACCCACACCTATTGGAAAACACATTGCTACATTACTATACTGCCGATCTGTATAGCCGGCGTGCTGACCCTCTGTGCCGATATTGCGTAAATAGTATCTGCGACCGCCAAAGAAAGTGTACGGATTATAGTAAAATGCACCGATACCTCCCACTATATAAGGCGTAAACCGATGATCTTCATCGCCGGTAGCAAATCTGAAAAAGTTGAATTCTGCAAGTACAGACCCCTCAAATACATCGCTTCTAAAATTCAGATTCCGCATCTGATTGTAGGTGTTGTTATTAAACTGGTCGTCGTAACCGAGCTTGGTATAACTAAGTACACCGCGTAAAGAGATATAGGGATTCATATGATAGCGACCAAAAACCCCACCGGCCGGCCGAACGTATTTGAACCCGTAATTATCGTTTAGATCACCGAAATACTGTGATCCCCCAAGCGTCAAACCCCATTCAAATGAACTATAAAAAGTTTGAGATTTAACGGAACCCAGGAATATATTGAAGAATACAGCGGTTAGTATTGCAATTCGAGGCATCATTTTAAAATTCGGCAAAAGCTTCACCATGCTAAAACGCCAAATATAATTTATTATTGCGAAGACTGAATATCAGATGTTTTCCCGCAAACATTAATTTCCCAGTAATCAGTTATCTCGCAAATTCACAGATTCTGAATAAATGCTCCCTTTCTAAACGATTTAATTTCTGCGATCGACCCCCCAATATAATTTTTGCCGTAGGGTTTTGAGGAAATTATGTTCATCGGGGCGGAGGAGGGAAATAGTGAAGTTTTCGCGTTTCACGGCAAGTTGTACCGAACTGGTGATACTCTCTGTTCTGGCGTCGAGGGTGCAAAGAAAATTTTCTGCCCGACCTTCAATTTCGAAAGAAATGACGCCGGAATCCGGCACAACGATCGAGCGGGTATTCAGGTTATGAGGTGCCACAGGAGTGATCACAAAGCTGGAAGCCTGTGGAAATACGACCGGTCCGCCGCAACTGAGCGAATAGCCCGTTGATCCGGTCGGCGTACTTACTATGAGTCCGTCGGCAAAATAAGTATTCAAAAACTCCCCGTTGAGGTAAGTGTGAATTTTGATCATTGAGGAAGAATCCTTCCGATGTAATGTGAATTCATTCAAAGCAAATGGTGCCCCATCAAAAAGTGGTATGCTCGAATCCAAATGAATAAGTGCTCTTTGTTCTATAGTATAAGAACCTCTAACCAGCGACATGACTGCGGATTCCATATTTTCTTCGGGTACAGCCGCTAAAAAACCTAATCTACCCAGGTTGATCCCAATAATCGGAATATTACTGTCGCCAACGAAACAAACCGTATCCAGCAAAGTACCATCGCCCCCCAAACTCAGCACCAGATCGGTATGCGGCGGTAAATCCTGTTTACCCGTGAATAATAAAGGAGTCTGTTTGAGTTCCACAAAATGACGGATCCTATCGTAGAATTCATGGAAGAATACCATATTCAGCTTCTGCGATTCGAGCAGATGAATGAGGCGCTGAAGAAGTGGAACATTCTCCTCTTCGAAAGTCCGGTTATAAAGTGCAACAAGCATGAGTGGCGGTATATTTGAGTCATTCGCACCTCCGGCAGCAATTGAATACTGGAAGTGCCGCTTCGGAAAATGGCTAAATTATTTTCAAAGCTAAAAAATATAATCCGTTCCTTTCAGAATACCCGGAATCCGTTTTCAAGTCCACAAAGATACTACGCAAAGTGTAAGTGAACGGATGCTTCAGTATTTAACTCTGGAAAAGAATGAGTGGGAGTCAAATAACAAAAACTTTGTTCAGGAAATTTTTCTGTTTACTTTTGCATCGAAATTTTACGATACATGTTGCTGCGAAAGGTATATAAACGTCATAATAAACTTGCCCCAAAGGTAAGCGGGTATGATATTGTGTAATTTCGTGATGAAAAATATCAAAAGGCTTACCGAAACCGGTAAGCCTTTTTTGGTATCTGTACGTATAGAATCACAACCAGAAAAATAAACTTGAATGAGCCAGCTAAGTCAGCTAGCAGAGACCCTGATCGGTTCGGAGATTGTCCGACTTGGTAACGAAATTTCTGCCCGTATCAGTAAGGGCGCCGAGATTTATAACTATACGATCGGGGACTTTGACCCCAATGTTTTTCCTATTCCGGCGGAGTTGGAAGCAGCAATTATTGAAGCCTACCGGTCGCATCAAACCAATTACCCTCCAGGCGATGGTATCATGGAGTTACGCCAATCAGTAGCTGCTTTTGCTAAGGAACATTATGGGGTTGACTATAACGCCAGCGAAATTCAGATTGCAGCAGGGGGGCGTCCTTTGATTTATACCATATTCCGCACTATCGTGGATGCCGGTGATAAGGTAATTTATACCATTCCATCGTGGAACAATAACCACTATACTCATATGAATGGCGGGCAGCATTGTGTAATCAGCACTACTCCCGAAAACAAGTTCATGCCCAGAGCTGCAGATTTTGTGCCTCATTTCGAAGATGCGGTATTGTTGTGTTTGTGCTCACCTCAGAACCCTACGGGCACCACTTTGGACAAAGAAGAATTGATTAAGATCTGTGATAGCATTCTCGAGGAGAATGCCAGACGTCCGGCCGGTGCTAAAAAGCTCTACCTTCTGTTTGATCAAATGTATGGTATGCTCACCTATGGTGACACAGAACATTTTCATCCGGTAGCCCTTCGTCCGGAAATGAAAGAGTACACGATTACCGTCGATGGTATATCCAAAGCCTTTGCGGCAACGGGTGTCCGTGTTGGTTGGTCGATGGGGCCGGCCTTTATTATCAGCAAGATGAAAGCCCTGTTGAGTCATATCGGTGCTTGGAGCCCGATGGCGGAACAAAAA
>CAZWPF010000134.1:0-4061 GCA_964636205.1 uncultured Chitinophagaceae bacterium
TGCCACAAGCAAAGCAAGGTGACACAGTTCGTGTACACTATCATGGAAAACTGACGGATGGCTCTACATTTGATAGTTCAGAAGGACGTGAGCCCCTGGAGTTTCAGGTAGGGAGTGGACAAGTAATCAAAGGATTTGATAACGCAGTAGCAGATATGGAAGTTGGGACAAGTAAAACGGTAACAATTCCGGTTGATCAAGCCTATGGTGCTCGCAGAGAAGATATGGTTATGGAGTATCCTCTTTCTGATTTTCCTGAAGATATTAATCCTCAAGCAGGTATGCAGTTGCACATGAGTGATGACCGCGGCAATGTTTTTCCGGTAGCAGTATTGGAAGTTAAAGAGGATAGCGTCGTATTGGATGCTAACCATCCGTTGGCCGGTCAGGATTTGATTTTCGAAATCCAGTTGGTATCTATAGCATAATTTTTTAGCTATTATTAAAAAGGCGGAATATCCATCGGTATTCCGCCTTTTTTTAATTAGATTTTGCCTGTGCGATCTTAAACAATCTGGCCGTTCAAGATCATCGTTGACACCGGATTGTTCCCATAATCATAGGGAATACATGCGACAGAACTCATAGGTTGAGTAATAATCAGGTTTGCGATTTTTCCGGGTGTTATTGTGCCCATGTTTCCTTCTAATTCCACAGCTGCAGCTCCGTTAATGGTGCAAGCATTGATGGCCTCTTCGGGAGTCATTTTTAATTGCGTGCACGCGATTGTCATTAGTAGCGGCATGTTTCCCGAAGGGCAGGATCCCGGGTTATAATCGGAAGCCAGGCAAACCGCCAGTCCGGCGTCGATCATTTTTCGCGCCGGTTGATAATGCATTCCCAAAAAGAATGCTGCCCCCGGAAGCAGAGTGGGGATAGTATTACTGTTTTTCAATGCTTCAATTTCCTCTTCCCCCATCGATTCGAGGTGATCTACGCTGACCGCGTTGTATTTAACACCTACCTGCACTCCTCCGGAACGATAAAGTTGGTTCGCATGAATTTTTGGTTTCAGTCCGTATTTTAATCCGGCTTCCAGCAGTTGCTCCGTCTCCGGCACGCTGAAAAATCCCTGTTCACAAAAAACGTCCATATACTCTGCCAGCCCTTCTGAAGCGACTTTCGGAAGCATTTCCTTGATGATAAGGTCCAGGTAGCCTTGGTGGTTTTGTTTGTATTCAGGAGGGTAAGCATGTGCGGCTAAAAAAGTCGCTTTGACAGGGATTGGGGCTTTTTCTTTTAATTTTCGGATAACCCGGAGCATTTTTAATTCGCCTTCTGTACTTAACCCGTATCCACTTTTGATTTCGATGGCCCCGGTGCCTTGTTTTATTAGTTTATAAAGCCTTTGTAAACTTTCTTCAAACAGTTCCGTTTCGTCCTTTTCCGCCATTTTACGTGCCGAATTCAGAATTCCTCCCCCGTTGGCAGCGATTTCCTCGTAGCTCAAACCTTTAATTCGATCTGTAAATTCCTGTTCCCTGGTAGTAGGAAATACAAGGTGGGTATGGCTATCACACCATGCCGGCAATACCAATCGGCCTGTAGCATCGATAGTCTTTTCTGCCTGAATTTCCGGCATTGTCTCCATTTTACCGAAGCTATGGATCCTTTGGTTTTCAATAAGCAACCAGGCATTTTCGATGGCCGGAATTCGGCTCATTTCTTTACCGGCAACCCTGGTATGGTCCACAGTTTGGCAAAGTAGATCTATATTGATAATCAGCGTTCGCATATCAATTTATTGGGGATGGACCGCTGTGATGGTTCTTTGTTTGACCCAATCCAGCACAATTTCGAGTTGTTCTTCTTTGGTGAGATTACTATTGTCGAGAATTAATGCGTCTTCGGCTTTTCTTAAAGGACTTTCTTCGCGGTTACTATCGATATAATCTCTCATTGCCAGATTATGTTTCACTTCTTCGAGAGAAATATCGGGGTTGTCTTTATAGAGTTCTTCAAATCTTCTTTTCACTCTTACTTCCGGGTCTGCCGTCATAAAGATTTTAAGAGCGGCATCGGGAAAAACCACGGTGCCGATATCTCGTCCGTCCATTATTAAACCCTTGTCCTCACCCATTTTCTTTTGCTGGGCGACTGCGAACACTCTTACTTCGGCGATGGCTGCGATTTCACTGACCTTCCCTGCGACGGTCATTTCTCTGATTTGGCGAGCGACATTTTCGCCATTCAGGTGAATTTCGGAAAAGCCGGTATTTGGATTGAGTTCGAAACTCAATTGAATATTATTCAATGCCTCAGTGACCTGATCATGGTCGGCAGGGTTGACGTTGTTCCGGATAAAGTAGAGTGTAATGGCGCGGTACATCGCACCGCTGTCGATATACTTATAACCAATCACACTGGCCAAATGCTTAGCCAGTGTGCTTTTCCCACATGATGAATATCCGTCTATTGCAATTATTATTCGTTCTTCCATTCTATTGATATCATTCATCTCCTGCTGATAAAGATCAGCCTTCCTTAGACATTTCAGCAAAATATTTATGGAAATAAGGAATTGTTTCGATCCCTTTATAATAATTAGCTACATCGAATTTTTCGTTTGGAGAATGTATGTTGTCATTATCCAATCCAAATCCCATCAATACGGTCTTCAGACCTAAGACGCTTTCGAACAGCGCAATGATAGGAATGCTTCCGCCGCCTCTGGTAGGGATTGGATCTTTCCCGAAGCTTTCTTTAATAGCTTTAGCAGCAGCTTTATAAGCGATAGAATCCGTTGGTGTTACCACTGGTTCACCACCGTGATGTGTAGTGACTTTTACGGTAACGTAGTCAGGAGCGATGCTTTCAAAATGATTTTTGAACAATTCAGCGATCGCTTCAGAAGTTTGATTGGGTACCAGGCGCATTGAGATTTTTGCAAATGCCTTGGAAGGCAAAACGGTTTTCGCACCTTCCCCTGTATATCCGCCCCAAATGCCGTTTACATCCAGAGTTGGTCTAATTCCGGTGCGTTCCAGGGTGGTATATCCTTTTTCGCCCCAAACTTCTTTTACGCCTAATTCGTTTTTGTATTCTTCTAAATTAAAGGGCGCTTCGTTCAATGCTTTACGGTCGGCTTCTGATAATTCTTGCACATTATCATAAAATCCAGGGATGGTGATATGGTTGTTTTCATCGTGCAGAGAAGCAATCATTTTGGCAAGGATGTTAATCGGATTGGCTACTGCTCCACCGTACACCCCACTATGTAGATCTCTGTTAGGTCCGGTTACTTCAACTTCCATATAGGCTAATCCTCTAAGACCTGTTTCCAAAGAAGGATGTTCCATGCTGATCATGGAGGTGTCGGAAACCAAAACGATATCAGCTTGCAGTTTCTCTCTGTTTGCTTCTAAGAATTTTCCCAGATTAGAGGATCCGACTTCTTCTTCACCCTCGATCATGAGCTTGACATTGCACGCTAGAGTGTTGGTTTTAGCCATTACTTCGAGTGCTTTCACGTGCATGAACATTTGACCTTTATCATCACAGGCACCTCTGGCGAAAATTTTTCCGTCTTTGATTACCGGTTCAAATGGACCGCTATCCCAAAGTTCGAGAGGGTCGGCAGGTTGCACATCGTAATGGCCGTAGACCAGCACTGTTGGAAGAGAAGGGTCGATGATTTTTTCGCCAAAAACAATTGGGTGTCCCTCGGTTGGGCAGATTTCGGCGTGGTCACAACCTGCATCAAGCAGGCTTTGCTTGACAGCCTCGGCACAGCGGGCTACATCTGATTTATATTTACTGTCGGCGCTGATTGAGGGGATGCGCAGCAGCTCCAGCAATTCATTTAAAAATCGATCTTTGTTTTGCGAGAAATATTCATTCCAGACTTGCATAAATTTCTGTATTTAAGCCTCAAACCTACATAATAATTCAGGAACAGAAAACGTGATCTTTCTACCCCTCGCCTGTAAAATCAATATTGGCGGATGTTATAAGGTAATTTTAAATGCAAAAATGAGGAGAAAGATATCGCTGCGCGAGAAAGAGAAAGAGAAAACAGAAAGGGGGCGATACGCGAGAAAAAGAAAGAGGAGGAGGAGAAG
>CAZWPF010000134.1:4071-5151 GCA_964636205.1 uncultured Chitinophagaceae bacterium
GAAAGCCTGAATTTTCAGCTCAGGAAGATCATCAAGAACCGCGGGCACTTCCCGAACGACCAGGCCGTCACGAAACTCATGTGGCTGGCCCTCTGCAACATCGAGGATAAACGCGCCCGGGAACGGGAGAAAGAGAAAGAGAGGCGAGAAAACGAAAGAGGAGGAGGAGAAGGGGGGAGGAGAAGGGGGGAGGAAATGTGGTTATTGAGCGGATAAGGTGTAGGAAAGCAATTTATTATATGAAGATTTGATGTTCATAGTTAGGAGTCGTTTGTTTTTCATTAATTTTGCAGCAAAATTTAATCAGTTAAAGCAACTATTATATCATAGCATATGGACATTTTTGCCAAATTTGAAAAGCGACTGGGCCCGATAGGTGATTACGCAGAGAAGGTTCCCGGGTATTTTGCATTTCCAAAACTCGAAGGAGAGATCGGAAGCAGGATGAAATTTCGTGGTAAGGAAAAGATCGTATGGAGCCTGAATAACTATCTGGGTCTGGCGAATCATCCTGAAGTTCGTAAAGCTGACGCAGAAGCTGCAGCTAAGTACGGACTTGCAGCGCCAATGGGTGCAAGGATGATGAGTGGTAACACAGAATTGCACGAGCAACTTGAAAGAGAGCTCGCGGAATTTATTGGTGTTGAAGATACAATGCTGTTCAACTATGGCTACCAAGGTATGGTGTCGGCAATTGATAGTCTGTGCGGCCGACATGATGTTGTGGTATATGACGCTGAGTCTCATGCTTGTATAATCGATGGTTTGCGAATGATTCCCAGCCACCGCTACGTATATAAACATAATGATGTAGCTGATTGTGAAAAGCAATTGCAACGTGCTACCGAGATGGTAAAGAAAACAGGCGGCGGCATTTTGGTGATCACCGAGGGTGTGTTCGGAATGAGTGGTAATCAGGGTAAACTGAAGGAAATTGTTGCTCTGAAAGAAAAATATGAATTCCGTCTCTTTGTGGATGATGCACACGGGTTTGGTACTATGGGTACTACAGGCGCCGGTACCGGTGAAGAGCAGGGATGCATGGACCAAATCGATGTTTACTTCTCTACTTTTGCAAAA
>CAZWPF010000134.1:5161-5775 GCA_964636205.1 uncultured Chitinophagaceae bacterium
AATCGATGGCCAGCATCGGCGGCTTTCTGGCTGCTGACAAAAGGGTGTTGACCTATCTAAAATACAATATGCGTTCTAAGGTATTCGCAAAATCTCTGCCCTTACCGATCGTTGCAGGAAACCTCAAACGTTTGGAGTTGTTGCGCAGTCATCCTGAACTGAAAGAGAAGTTGTGGCACAATGTAAGAAGACTGCAAAACGGACTTCGTGAACGCGGATTTAATATCGGTACTACAAACACTCCGGTTACTCCGGTGGAAATGAGTGGTGGTTTGTTTGACGCTACCCAGCTGATTTTCGATATGCGTGAGAACTACAATATCTTTTGTTCAGTAGTGGTTTATCCGGTTGTTCCAAAAGGGGTGATCATCTTGAGATTGATCCCAACCGCAGCTCATACTGATGAGGATATTGATTTGACTCTGGAAGCATTCAGCGCATTGAGAGGAAAATTAGAAAGAAAAGAATATCCACAGGAAATGCCTGTGTTGCAAGATATGATGGAGGCTGTTTAACCAGCTTTTATCATTCAGAAAATTATCGAGGGGCACCAGCTACGGTGCCCTTCGGTTGTTTTTCGAAATGCTTATATTATGTCAAAATCCTTCCTGATT
>CAZWPF010000135.1:0-5746 GCA_964636205.1 uncultured Chitinophagaceae bacterium
ACCCAGATCACCCATCTTGGATCTAAAGTCGGAAATGTTGAACGAAGCAGAATATCGTAAATCTCCAGCACGATCGTCCCAGCTGACCATCGCTTCCCAACCGTTAGTGTACATTTTACCAGTATTTTGGTTAGGGTTATCGAAGCCGAGGAACATTGGGATTTGAAGCTCCAACAACATATCTCGGGTTGTTTTTTTGTAATAATCGGCTACTAGTTTCAACCGGTCATTGAAGAGATTGGCATCGAATCCGATGTCAAAAGAAGCCGTTGTTTCCCAAGAGATATCGCGTATTGCATATTGCCATTGCGCTGCAGATTGGGCTGATACTACTTCGTTGTTTTGGTAAAAAAGCGAATTGTTTTCGAACTGGAGAATTGAGTGATAGGGGTAGTTCCCAATTCGCTCATTGCCCAATGATCCCCACGAGGCTCTGAGTTTCAAATAAGAGAGCCAGTTAGAAGTACTTCCTTTCATGAAACCTTCTTCCGAAATCGCCCATCCCGCCGAAAAAGACGGGAAAGCGCCCCAACGATAGCCTGGAGCAAACCGGGAAGATGCGTCGTAACGTATATTCGCCTGGAATAGATACTTGCTGTCGTAGTTATACATCAATCGTCCGAACCAAGAACGGTAAGCGTTTTCACTCGCAGAGCCGCTATTGTCCCGGAATTCAAGTGGACCAATGTTGAGGTAGGGATAATTACTTACAAGATATTGGTTCCGAGAAGCACCCAGGGATTCATTGAATGCATAGAAATACTCATAACCAACGAGCACGTTGAAATTGTTTTTCCCAATTAACTTGTCGTAATTGGCCAAGAACTGAGTAGTGTACCGGTAATTGTCATTACGGGATTCGGAGAGATTCGTCTGGTTATAACCGTTGAGATATCCGACCACAATGTCAGGGTTGTCCCAAGCAGTGTAAGGTATACGTTTTCGAAAAACTTTTGATTTGTCAAAATTGAAAAACGGCGAAAGCACTCCCGAAAGCTTCAAACCTTCGATAGGTTTGAAGTCGAGACTGATTTTACCTCCTACCTGATTGTACCACGCATTATTGAAACCGCCATGGTGGAGCATACCGTAGATGTTGTCACCGTCTTTTCCGGAGGCGACGCGTCCATCAGACCACTTCGCAGCGTAGATGGGTGCTGTAATACCGATGCGGTAAAGCGGATCAACGGTGGGTTGCTTTACGATTACCCTTCTGAAGTTGAGGTCAACGGTAGCCGACAGGTAACGATTAATGGTTACATCATTATTGATGCGTGCAGTGACCCGTTGATAAGTGCGGTGATCGTATAGCGCCGATACTTTATCATATCCCAATGATACGCGTGAGCTGATGTTCTTTCCAGCACCGGAAATACTAAGCAAATGACTGGTGCGAGGAGCAGAATTCTTCATCAGTAAAGAACGCCAGTCTGTAATCGGATAGAGGTCAGGGTTTTCCCGGTTTAGTTGGAAATAGTTGTCAACTAGGTCCTTGGAGTAGGTTGGGTATTCATTGGCATTATTATTGTTATCGTTCCAACGAAGTTCATTGGTGAGCTGCATATAGCGCTGTGCGTTGACGTATTCGGGCATACGTGTTGGTTTTTCAATGCCTAGTTCCGCGGTGTAATCTAGGCTGATTTTGCCACTTTTAGCGCGTTTGGTAGTAATGAGGATTACCCCTGCAGCTGCCCTAGATCCATATATGGAGGCAGAAGCTGCGTCTTTCAACACAGAAATGCTTTCGACGTCGTTTGGATTAACATGGTTGATATCATCAATAGGAACACCATCAAGGATGATCAGGGGGTTAGCGCCAGCATCAGTGATAGTCGTAATACCCCGTACCCGAATTTGTGCTGTTGCACCAGGGGCGTTATTGTTTCGAGTCACCATGACTCCTGGAATCGACCCTTGTAATGCCTGAGAAATCTGGGTAGTCTTACGAGCGGCAATCTCATCACCTTGGATCATCGAAACGGCGCCGGTAAGGTCTTTCTTTTGTTGCGTACCGTAACCTACCACTACCAGTTCTTCCAATGTTTTGGTGTCAACTTCCATAGTTACTTCGAGTGAGGTACGATTACCAATACTAATTTCATGAGTTTTATAACCCACGAAAGAGAAAACCAGTACAATATCATCACCTTCAACGTCGATAACGAACGAACCGTCGGTATTAGAAGTAGTGCCTAACTGGGTCCCTTTGAGCATGATCGTTACTCCTGGTAATAGTTCATCGTTTTCGTCTTTCACAACTCCTCGGACCGTTTTGAATAACACATCTTCCGCGTTCACTTCATCTCGATTTACGGATATGGGTTTGTCGGGCTTTGATACCTTGGTAGGGAAAATGACAATACTTCGATTTAGCTGTTTATAGTTGAGTGACGTGCCGTGAAGGCTTTTATCCAATATTTCTTTAACGGAATAATACCCCTTCGGAATGGTGACTTTATAGGGACTAACCTCTTTTCGATTGTAGGCAAACTGTAGGTTCGTCAACTTGCTTACCCTTTTTAATACAGAAACCAACTGTTCATCTTTAACTTCAAAGTCGACTTCTAGCTTCTCAAGGTTTTGACCTCGAGCCGGTTCCGCCAACAACGCATTTAGAGTGGAAAGGATAATTAAAATGTAGCAAAAACTTATCCTCATTAGAAAACGAAGTACAGGGCTTCGGAAAAATGCACCAATGACATTCCTCCAGGAACTATAGAGTTCCGTAAAGATTAAATACATAACTTGTACGAGTTTTTAGGTTACCAAATAATTTAAAAACTACTTCAAAGCCATTCGGGAGCCAACCGGATGGCTTTTTGTATAATTTTTTACTGAGTATTAGCTATCATCCGTGAACTGTTTCATGATTAGTTTAGTAGTTAGTTTTTTATTCGCAACTGGTTTCACCGTCAAATTCAACGAGATTTTTGTCCTTTTGATAGTCATATTTGAAATCATGGATTGTGCTTATAACTTCCAACACATGATCAAGGGTTTCCCCGTTCAGGAATGAGGCAGTTACATAACATTCTTTAAGTTTTTCGTTTTTGAAATTAACATCAACCTTAAACTTCCGGCTGATCTGTCGTGCCGCCTCAGCCATCATTACATCATCGAGAATTAGAAAGTCTTTCGTCCATTCGGTAACAATTGAGGACTTCAGTTCTTTTTTCGAAAAAGTATTGTCTCCGGTGTGAATCGTTACCTGTTGGTCGGCTGACAGCAATTCGTATGTTCCTGATTGATCACCTACTTTTACTTTACCGCGACTTACCGTAATCTGCACCACTTCTTCCTCAGGGATTGCTCTGACATTGAAAGCGGTCCCTAACACCGTCGTTTTAACCGAACCACTTTCCACTATAAACAATCGTTCTGGATCTGATACTATGTCAAAAAATGCTTCACCCTTGAGTTGAACTACTCGATCCTTGACACCAAATGTCTGTGGATCATATGTTAATTCCGCACCTTGATTCATGAGTACTGTACTCCCTTCGGGGAGCCGGACATACTGTTTATCTCGCAAGCGAAAAATATTCTCAGTTTCTTCACTTAGAGAGGAAACGGTCTCGACTCCGTGTGTATCCCACATACTATTTTTAAACATCCATGTAACGGCTAGACTTAGCAGTATAGTAACCGATGCGGCTATGGACCAACGACTAAACAATGTCGGTCTTGACCGTAAGGAGCCTGTTGAATTTGGATGTAAATGTGGTCTAATTCGATCATTGTACAATTCGTCTAAGAGAGTAGCCATATGCCCACCAGGTTCTCCACCACGATGGATATGTAGGGTGTCGAAGAGTTCGCTGCTTAATAACTCATCGAACTGGCCTGACGCAATCATTTCATAAAACCGAGTTCTCTCATCTTCCCGCAAAGTTCCGTTCAAATAGCGATGGAGAAGTAATTCAAATTCAGAAAATTGGTTTTTCATTCCGTAATCAAAATCGGATTAGGTTCGATATATAGAGTGAAGAACTAGGTGAAATAACTAGTCGTGAGAAAAAAAAATGTTCGTTTGATAAATTGAATATTACTAGTGGGAGGGAGGTCAGGAGAAAATCACGCCAATCAACATGAGAACCTCGGTGATTTGTTGACGGAGGGAATTTCGAATGGAACGTACAGCTGCGGTGATATGATTATTGACCGTACTGGGTGAGAGTTTTAACTCCGACGAAATCTTTTCATGGCTCATGCCGGAGAGCTTGGCCATAACGAAGATTTTTTTTTGTTGAGGTGGGAGGCTATCAATCGCCTTGATCAGTTCAGGAATACGATTGTCGGTTTCGGTCGGTTCGTCTGTTATGTTTTCCAACAATTTTTCATCTGTAGAAATCAATATGGATTTCGCTTTGAGCGAGCGGAAGCATTCGTTTCGGGCAATAGCAAAAAGATAGCTTTCGATTGAAGATACTTTATCAATTCGATGTCGATTGGCCCAAAGAGCTAAGAAAGTTTCTTGCACGACATCCTCCGCCAATTCTGATATGCGTAAGTAGTATAGAGCCGTTCGATAAATTCCCGGTGAATAAAGATCATAAATTTTTCGAAAGGAAAACTCATCCCCCTCAGCCGCCGACTTCAACCAATCCGAATCGATATGTTGGATCTTCTTTCCCAATTTGACTAAAGGTTCAGGTGGTCAAATTTAGCTTTATTGGGTGCAATTAACAAAAATACATTTGAATATTACAAAATTTAAGGACTGAGCATTTTTCTAATTCCATAAATTAAATATTCACTTATGAAGACAATCTTATAGTGTGAACTTCCTCTGGAGCTTTACGATTGGTTACGTTCAAATCTTCGTAGAGTAGTTTGGCTTCTAGGGTGTGGACATCAATTTCATAGAATCCTTCCTCCATGGTTCCATGATATACCTTATTCTCGGGATCCGTTAAGTGGCGAGCAGTGCCCGTGGGGCGACCGGGTATTTGCGTATAGGGTATAGCCCTTACATTCCGGTTTTCGTCGATCGCGTAGGGGCCGATAAAGAGTTGATTACTTTCCCGATGAATCATCCGGTTGGCCGGGGTCCCTCCAATACTCTCCTCCCTCACGATCTGTTGAAGATCCGGTGTGATTTCATAGAGCTTGTCGTCTGATCCGAACGGCACATGCGGTCCATAGGTAACTGCCCACAGGCGGTCAGCCCAGGGTACGACCGCACCAATACCCGATTCAGGTTCGGAGTTGTACATGGCCAAGTGGGGATAGACGCCGCTGAATGAGGGGTAGGGCGGGGCTGAATCCTGCTTATGGGTGGAGCAGGCAAAGGTGAGGGTGGTAATTGTTATAAGAGTTCTTAGACGCATAATATATTTTAAATAGTTTATACGTAAATGAACCAAGCAGTAGCTGTACAGTCTGTGTCAACTGTTATTCTGACCCAATGAGCACTAAAACCTTTGGGAAAATCATGGACGATAGAGCTGCCACCTTTTACTTCAATTTCTTGGTAGGTATGCCATCCCCTATGGTCAAAATCGACTTCAATCCGAAACTTTACATTTTGGTCGGCTTCTAGTCTCAGACGTTTTCTATCATACCCCGTCATAAGATATGGCAAGGAAGGTTCGTTCGCCTTGATAGAAGTATTTTTCCAGACACCTCCCTCGCCAACCGGCTTACCTAGTTTCCAAAGATCGTCGATTGCACCAAACCACAGACCCACTTCAGATGAACCGTAGTACTGATTAGCGAATGAGGCGTCGGTGTTCGTTACTGGCAG
>CAZWPF010000136.1:0-5535 GCA_964636205.1 uncultured Chitinophagaceae bacterium
TATGAAATTGCGGCTACCGCAATTTCAAATCCATTTCTACTCTTCTGTTTTTAGCACGACCATTCGCAGTGTTATTAGGCGCTACGAAGTTGGTAGCACCAAATCCATCCGCAACTAATCGACTTGGGTCGATTCCTTTGTTGATGAAATAATCTCTAACTGCATTAGCACGGTCTTTAGACAGGCTCAGATTTTTTTCAGGTTTACCTACACTGTCGGTATAACCATAGATGGTCATATCGTAATCAGTGTACTCATTTAAGATATCAACAATTTCATCCAACAATTTGGTTGATTTAGGACTAATCGTATAAGTACCGGTTTGGAATTGAATAGCGGTTGCAGCAAACGCCAGACGCTTCTTCACTTCTTCACGCACCTCAGGACAGCCACGATTTTCTACCGTACCGGGCACCTCAGGACATTTATCCATATGATCTGGCACGCCATCGTTATCTGTATCAGGACAACCTTGGAGGGCTATCGGACCAGCCATGTCAGGACATTTATCTTCGTTATCAGGAATGCCGTCTCCATCCGTATCAGGACAACCTTTGAATTGAGCCAAGCCGGCTACGTCGGGACAAGTATCATCAATATCAACGATACCATCGCCATCCCTGTCAGGACAACCTTGAGACTCGGCAGGACCTGCTTCGGTAGGACAGCGATCTTCGCTATCAGCCAGTCCGTCGCCATCAGCATCGGGACAACCCCGTGCACTTTTTGCACCAAACACATCAGGACACAAATCCTCTTTGTCAGGAATGCCATCTCCGTCTTTATCCGGGTCAGGGCAACCTTTTTGTTCGGGGATACCTTTTTCGAACGGACATTTATCGCGTCTGTTTGAAATCTGGTCACCATCAGAATCCTTCGGCTTACGCTTATACAGGATTGGCAAATGCATACCGAAGTACATATTAATACCACTGGAATTATCGTTCACAAAAGCCATCACATCGTCTGTACCCACAGTGAGGAACAACAGTCGTAAACCCACACCGGCTTTGATTTCTGAACTCAGAGTATTATAGGTAACAGGCAATCCGACATCCACATATTTGGATTCAAAACGGGGCGTTACCGTCATCTGATTAAAGTAATTGGTACCGGGGTTGACGGATTTACTCATATTCATCATATACACACCGTGCACATAAAAGCCCTTCCAGATATTATAATCTGCTTGTAATACCATGACAGTAGGCAACGCAACTGTTTGGGTACCGGTAGTATTGGTCAGTTTAAACCCACTATTATCCAATTCACTTTGCAGTTCCTCAACATTCGTGAGTTTTTTGCTAACGCTATCCACTCTCAACTTACCGCCCATAGAGGCATTATAAGAGACTGCAGATTCGTACTTGATTTTACCGATATCTAAAATAGAAACCCCTGCACGAACTTTATGCTTGCTTCTGGCTGGATTGGTTAAGCCGGTTTTCCCATCCATATCATAACGATATTTTTGGTAATTAGGACGGAATTCATACATCAAACCCAGGTCTCCACCGAAACCCTTTCCGCTATTGCTGCCGAAAAGAAAATCGAAGAAACCGGTACCACCGGTCAATTCGTCCAGTCGCTCGGAAGGATCCAGTGTATTAGCCGAGAAACTTACGTCCATCGCACTTACTTCTACAAAATCGTTGTCCCCCACGCGTTCGTACCTACCGTTGAGACCGGTGCTATTCAGATTGTAATAGCTGATACCGCTATACATTCTGGCTGTAACACCACCATGTAAAACGTGTTTACCTTTATCCAAAATCAAACCACCCCAGGTCAGACCCACATCACTCAATAAATGTGTGGTCAAATCAAACCCGTCATTGTCCACCACTGAAAAATTACCGTTCGGTTCTAAATTGCTACCCTTTGAAAACAAACCCGCGATATTGGCACTCACATCACTAATTTGGGTCATAAACCGAACACGAGTACTGAGGCCGATAGTATGCTTGTTGTTGATGGCATACATAATACCCGGACCGCGCAATTCCACAAAGGGCAACTGGACAGTCAATTGCTCGGAACCTGTCCATTTAAAATATTTACCCAATTGAAAATCGCCTCCATCAAAATCATTGATCATGGAGTTAAACGGAGCCTTTGAAACACTGTTATTTCCATAAACGTTTAAAGAGAATAAATCCAGAACCAATTTATGTCTGGAATCACTGGCAGAGGCCGGATTCAAATAAATCTGGTTGAATCCGGAATAGCTACTCCCGGAAACACCAAGGTTCTTTTGGGCGTTGGCTTGTGTGGATAAACCTATCCCTGCAGCTAACATTAGTGGTAAATACTTTTTCATACAGAAATGGGGGTTATAAATAAAAAAAGAGAACTGTATTTGATATGCAAATGTATATAAATCAAAGTGAATTTTAAATAGCAAAAACTATCGGACAGAAAAAGTGAAAATTAAATTAAAAAAATAATAACCAACAATTTATAAAAATATAAAATTACATATTATTATTTTTGCAACATTACAGTTAATTTTGGAATCTCTAATTAATTTGCAACTTACGCTTCAATTAATATTCAACCGATTCTTTTAATAAGTCAAATCTCCTTTCCAAAATTTTAAGGGGCCGCGAAATTACACTTTAACTTGAACAATGTGCTGCCTCGGTCATTCTAATTTGATTCTAAGGATATTTACATTATTTTGTCCTCCCTTTCACACACTGTAAAAGAAATAGAAGACTTATGGCTAATAATCTTTGTATCGACTGGGGAAATTCTCAGGTTAAAGCAGCAATTTTTGACGAGAAAGATAATATAGTGCATAAACAACAGTTTAGTGCTTTAGAGGCTGACCATGTGATAGATAATCTGATCGAGACTTATCAGCCTGCCGGCGGCATTCTCTGCTCAGTTGCTGATTATCCATCTGCTCTTGAAGACACCTTGCGTGCCCGAATCGGAAAACTCATTGTTCTGGATAATAACACACCGCTTCCCGTAATGAACGCATACCATACTCCCGAGACTTTGGGCATGGATCGTTTGGCTTTAGTGGTGGGAGCAAATGCTCGTTTCCCCGACAAAAACAATCTCGTTATTTGTCTGGGCACATGCATTACATATAATCTGGTACAGAAGACCAAAATCTTTCGTGGCGGTTCCATCTCTCCTGGTTTGCATATGCGGTTGCAATCGATGCATGAGCATACTGACAGATTGCCTCTGGTGCCGGTCGAAGGCGAATTATTATTATTAGGCTATGATACTCATACTTCTATGCGTAGCGGGGCTATTTTTGGAATGGCTGCTGAAATAGACGGTATGATTCGCTTGTATTCAGCACAATATCCCGACTTTAACGCCGTCTTAACGGGGGGCGATGCCGCCTTGTTTGAAGACAAATTGAAAAGTGTGATATTTGCAGACCCCGAGCTTTCTTTGAAGGGGCTAAACTTAATCCTGAAATATAATGTCCCTGTATTACGCTAAGCGCATTCTTTGTAGTTTAATTTTAGTTGTCCCTTCTCAGTTGGTATTGGCACAAAATTCCATTAAAGAGAATGTACCGTACACGCGCTTCGGAATAGGTGATTTACAAAACGGCACCAACGTCGCCTCCAGGGGTATGGGGTACCAAAATGCCGCTTTTTCCAGTCCGGTTTCGGTAAACTCGGAAAATCCGGCGTCATATGCTAACCTCAGATTGACCACATACGAGCTCGGCTTATACGGTTCTTCCCGAACACTGAGTAGCGGTGGCAAGGATTATACTACAGGATCTGCTACAATCGCCTATTTGAACGTGGGCATTCCGGTTGGTAAACATGCCGGAATCAACCTCGGATTGAAACCGCAATCCAGAGTTTATTACAGAATAGAACAGGATACGGTTCTTGCCAATTTGGGCAAAGACAATACCTATATATATTCAGGAGATGGCGGACTGAACTATGCCTTTATTGGAGCAGCCGGCACCTACGGGGGGTTAAGCATTGGGGTGAATTTCGGGTACCTGTTTGGCAATACCAGATACTCCAGCGTACTACAACAAACGGGTACCGAAGAAATGCTGAGCACTGAATTTTCCAGATACGACCGTGTAGGTGGTATTTACTGGACAGGTGGAGCTATGTATGAAAACAAGCTTTCTGAAAAGCTGCAACTCCGACTTGGCGCGACTACTAGTCTGAATCAAAATCTCGATATCAGCAGAGATGAATACCATATCAATTTCAGATCATTGGCAGGTGTGCTGGACAGAGATACCAGCGTATTTAATAAGGAAGTAAAGGGTACGGTATCCATGCCACTCTCCTATGCTTTTGGTGTGCAATTGATCGGGAACGAAATCTGGTCGGCAGGTACCGAAATCAGCATGACCCAATGGAGTCAGTACAATAGTTTTGGCAAAACAGATTCTGTCACCGACCAATCTATGAGAATTAGCGTGGGCGGTTCTTTCACCCCCAACCCAACCAGTTTGAGACAATTCTTTCAAAGAGTCACTTATCGTATCGGAGCCTATTATGGCACCGATTATATCCGTCTTAGAGATACTGATATCGACTATTATGCTATTACCTTTGGCGCCAGTCTGCCGTTTCGCAGAACCACCGACCGAATTCATACATCATTCGAAATCGGGAAAAGAGGCACCGAAGCAAACGGTTTGATCAAAGAGAATTTTTACCGCCTATCTGTGGGTTTATCACTCAACGACAGATGGTTTATTAAACGTAAATACGATTAAGTTTTTAACGGGGCATCAATTCTGGTGCCCTATTTTTAAGCATCCTTTATGCGCTGGTCTATAATAATTGCCGGAACATTTATGCTTTTTGCCTCTGCCTGTAAAAATGAAATGGAAGAAATTCAGGCATTGGCAAACAGATCGGCAATTCAGGAAGATGTAGCGCTGGATGTCACCATTCTGTATAGCGAAGATGGTCATATTAAAGCAAGACTGCGTACTACAGAGTTCATCCGCAACGAAGTTTCCCGTCCACCATATGTCGATATGCGTAAAGGACTCCGGGTGGAGTTTTTTAATGATAGCATGAAAATCGAAAGTACCCTTACCGCCCGTTATGCTCGATACTACGAACAACAGGGGAATGTTCTGATTCGGGACAGTGTGGTTGTCATCAATAAAAAAGGGGATAAACTACAAACCGAAGAACTTATCTGGAATCAGGATATCCAACAATTTTACACCGAAAAGCCGGTTGCCATCACCACTGCCACGCAAACTATGTGGGGGGACGGATTGGAAGCTAATCAGGATTTTAGCTGGTATCGCATTCGTAACCTCAGAGGGGTAATGATGGTGGAAAAGGATAAAATACCGGAATAAAGAGAGAAAGAGAGAGCGCTAGCGCGAGCGCGAGATAGAGAAAGAGAAAGAGAAAGTGTGATAGCTCCATCCTCGATGTCAATATCAATTTGTTCTTTTAATAGTTACGACCCCGTAGGGGCGCACTGCAGTGCGCCCTTCATTTTAGCGGAACGAATCCATTTTTAGCGCCGGAATCATAGCCTTGATTTTTTGGTTCTTTT
>CAZWPF010000137.1:0-5532 GCA_964636205.1 uncultured Chitinophagaceae bacterium
GTGAAAAATGGCTTGTGCGAAGACACCGCCTCGGGGTGGGTTACCATTCCTGAGTTTTTAAATGCAACTGAAGAGATGGAAAAGGACAGCATTTGTATGGGTGAGGAAGTCCGGTTTACCAGTTATTTGGAGGGCGAGGGTTTAGTTTACGGTTGGGATTTTGGAGACGGTACGACGGATACATCACGGAATCCGATTCATATTTATGAACATGCCGGGATTTATGACATATTTTTCTGGGTAAATGACATCAGAGGATGTACCGATACTATTCGGATGTCCTTATTTGTGGATTCCACCGTAGTATTTGGTTTGCAGGTCAGTGATACGGTTGTATGTGCCGGAACCATCGTAGAGTTTAAAACCGATTACCGTCCCACCGGTCACAGCTTATTGACTTGGAATATGGGGGATGGTACTGAGTTCCTGGATTTGTTTTCAGTAAAATATCCATACGAAGTAGCTGGTACTTACCTGGTGACCCTCACGGCGCAGTATACGATTTGTCCGGATTCAATCATTCCGGTCACCATTCAGGTAGATAATTATCCAATTGTGAATTTAGCTGAGGACACGGCTTATTGTCCCGGAGACGCCCCCTTATTGTTGAATAATCTGACCGCCTGGACTGGAGGGAGTCAATATCTTTGGAGTACAGGCGAGACAAGCAATGAGATAGAGGTTTCAGAGCCGGGATTGTATTGGCTGACGGTTACTAATGGTTTGGACTGCAGCACGACAGATAGTATTCTGGTAAAGCAGTCTTGCTATATCGGCATACCGAATGTTTTCACTCCCGATGGCGATGGGTTGAACGATTATTTCTTCCCGAGAGAAATCTTATCACGTGCTGTGACCAAGTTTCAGATGAAGATTTTTAACCGCTGGGGACAAAAAGTATTTGAGACTACAAGTTTGGACGGACGCGGTTGGGACGGCCGGTTTAATGATAAAGAACAGCCTCAGGATGTTTATATTTATCTGATTGAAGTGAGTTATAGAAACGGGGTTGCAGAACAATATCAAGGGAATGTGACCTTAATTCGGTAAGACTAGGGAAGTGATTTATGTAGTGAGAATCGTTAAATATGTAAAATGGATGTAGAAACTACGTTTGCTTTGTCTATTTTTGCGCCTTATTCCGGATTTAGCCATGCAGCCATCAGTTAAAATCTTTACCGGTACAGGTTCCAATTACCTCGCCGAGAAAATTGCTTCCTCTTTTGGGAAGAAGCTGGGTCTTTGCACTACTCAAAAGTTCAGTGACGGAGAATTTCAGCCTGTTTTTAATGAATCTATCAGAGGGGACTATGTATTTTTGGTTCAATCGACCTTTGCACCGTCTGAGAATCTGATGGAATTGTTGATGATGATTGACGCCGCCCGTCGTGCATCAGCAGGATACATCACTGCGGTAATTCCTTATTATGGTTATGCTCGTCAGGATCGTAAAGACAAACCCCGGGTATCAATCGCGTCTAAGCTCGTGGCAAACTTATTGACTGTTGCCGGGGCGAACAGGGTAATGACTATGGATTTGCACGCTCCGCAGATTCAGGGTTTCTTCGATATCCCGGTAGATCACTTGGATAGCTCGGCGATTTTCATTCCTTATATTGAACAATTAAAAATTGAAAGCCTTACCTTTGCGGCCCCTGACGTAGGGAGTACCAATCGTGTAAGGGAAGTGGCCAAATACTTTGAGGTAGATATGGTCATTTGCGATAAGCAACGGAAGCGCGCCAATGAAGTGGCAGCGATGACGGTGATCGGTGATGTGAAGGGCAGGCATGTAGTTCTTATAGATGATATCTGCGATACTGCCGGCACCTTGTGTAAGGCGGCAGCAGTTTTGAAAGAAAGGGGAGCCTTGTCGGTACGTGCATTTTGTACCCATCCGGTATTGAGCGGGAATGCTTACGAAAACATTGAGCATTCAGAGCTTGAAGAATTGGTAGTTTGTGATACCATCCCGTTGAAGCAAAGTTGTTCCAAGATCAAGGTATTGTCTACTGCAGATTTGTTTGCGATTGCTATTCGCAATACATATGAAAATAAATCGATAAACTCTTTGTTTATCCATAGTAATAAAAAGTAGTTTGAATTAAATTAAAGTCTGTTTATACAATAAAACCTGTCCGGCCATGCCGTTAAATTCCTTTATCATTAATTAATAACCGTATTCAGCGATCGGATGTCTGACAGGTTTGCGTCCGGTGTTGAAGCACAAAATAAACTTTATGAAAGTTGTAAAAATCGAAGGAACACTCAGAAGCGAACTCGGCAAAAAAGAAACCCGCCGCCTTCGTTCTGAAGGGCAAGTGCCTGCAGTTATCTATGGTGGTGAGCAAACAATTCATTTTTATGCACTTGCTACTTCTTTCCGCCCTTTAGTGTACACTCCTGACTTCCAGTTAGCTGAAATCACTATCGACGGTAAGACTTACCGCACGATCATGAAAGATCTGCAGTTTGACGTGGTTACTGATTCTTTGAATCACATCGACTTCTTGGAACTGGTAGAAGGTAAGAAGCTGATTGCCAACCTGCCTTTGAAATTTGTAGGTCAGGCAGCTGGTGTTAAAGCCGGTGGTCGTTTGGAAATCAAGGTTAAGTCTTTGAAAGTAAGAACTTATCCTAAAAATCTTCAGGAAAACATCGAAGTGGATATCACTGATTTGCAATTGAATGGTAACATTCGTGTAGAAGATGTGAAATCTGGAGAAATGGAAATTATGAACTCTCCGCGTATTCCGATCGCTTCTGTAGTAATGACCAGAGCATTGCGTCAGGCAGAAAGTGAAGAAGCAAAATCCGGTAAGAAATAATCGGGTTTTTCTAAAATATAAAAAGGCTGTCTCAACCGAGGCAGCCTTTTTTAATTGTGGTGTTTAAGTACTTGGAACATCGGATTGTCATTCCGCATTTGAAGCCGGGTGTAGCACCCGGTATAAATCGTTTTCATGGATAATGGATATAGGGGCTCCTTCTTGTCTGAGTTTTAAAGCAGCGTTAACGTTACTGCCATAACTTGCGAATGGCCAGCTATGATTGAAATCGGTACAAACTACCAAATAGTCGATTGGTTCGTCATTTGTAGCAACCACATAACCACCCTGAGCCTGGATTGACTCCGCGATCTGATTCTTTTTGTATTTCTGAGGAATACCGGTGATACGAAATTTGCTCCCGGGGACGATGATTTCCACGCCGGTATGGAATATATCGGACTGGATCAGGGAAATAAGTTGTTCGATTTTCTCCGGACTCTTATTACCGCTACCATAAGCCTCGCAAAAACGAAGCAAATCTTGACGCTCTTCTTCTACAATTACCTCGTCCTCCAAGATGGCAGCGATGAAATTGTAGATCTCATCATAAGGAGAGGTATTTTTGAGGTAAGCATGTCGTTCTAACCAAGACTTTAAAAACAACAATTCATCTAGTTGTATGATCCCATCCATAGCGATACCGCCCATGATACCACGCAATTCATAAATACTGCCGGTAATAACGTCAAAAAAGTTGTTGCTTACTGTGTACGCATCGCATTGGTACAAGATTTCTTCCCGTTCGTCCGGCGACATGAAATTGTTTGCAATAGCCGATTTGAGATAGGCTAGCAAAGAAATATAAACCGGGTTATCGGCATACGACTCTTTGCTATTAATCCATTGTTGGATGCCGTTAAGCTCCTCTTTATCTAAATCCCCATCGGACTGGATTCCAAGAATAATCCCTTTCAACTCTTTTAGGTCGTGCTTTAGAATAAAAGCTGAGGCAAAACGATTTTCCAGGTCAAACTCTTGCTTTTCGATCGACATTTGAACGTGTTTAAAAATTAATAATGTTGAAAGAGCTGTATCCACTCCATTTTTAGGACAAGTTGTAAATATACTAGTTAAAAAATAGTTTCGCGCTACCACTTCGTAACTAAATCGGGCACTGCTGAGGAGCAAAGGATTCCTTCTCGTCTGATCCGCTTGTAGAACTTGTCCTGACCCTCCATGGGCTTCTTTTCTGTTAATCGTTGGAGCTTTTCAATGACGGCAGTATTGTCTTTACATGGCTTGAAATAATATACCGACCTTGACAGGTTGAGGAGTTTACAAGCTCTTGCGAGGCTACACCCATGTTCTTCTCGGATATAGTCAACTCTGTCTCTTTATCGCAAGGCTTTATAATTTTTTTGCAATAACATCCTTCAACACCTTATTATCCATCGTAAGTTCAGTACACACTTGCTTTAGCCGACGATGCTCCTCCTCTAACTCTTTGAGCCGCTTCAAATCCTGGTTTCCCATCCCTCCATACTTCTTGTACCAATTGTAAAAGGTCTGTTTGGTAATACCAAGTTCTTTGCATAGGTCCGATCCACTCTTACCGGCCTCATATTCTTTCAACGCATGGACGATCCTCGTCTCACTAAATCTTGATTTTCTCATAATTTAACAGTTTAAATTTAATAGTCAATTTTTAAACTGTCCGATTTTTAGGGGAGGTTACAGAGCAGATCTAATTAGTTTGATTTTGCTCCAAGTAATTATTGTCCATAATCTTTATATTTTGAATCGGATTTAGAGAAAAATGGTTCATAAGAGAATAGTGCATGTTGTGAACGATAAATTCTATTCAGACCTAAAAGCAGCATAGAGTAGGGGACGTGATTACAGACTAAGGGTGTTCATAAAACCATAGGTAGAATGGTCACTGAATACTCTTAAAACAATGAAAAACCCGCTACTGGAGCGGGTTTTTTCGAACTTTGGTAGTTCCACCTGGATTCGAACCAAGACTAACTGAACCAAAATCAGTTGTGCTGCCATTACACCATGGAACTGTTCTTGTTCGTTTCGGGTTGCAAAGTTAAGCAGGGTTTTTAAATTGCAAAACCTTTTTTCAGATAATTTATTTAATTATTGGTCGAGCCGGATTTTTTATCGATAAAAAATAGACAAAGAATTTTGGATATACGTGTAATTTTACACTAATTTCCCTACCTTTGCGCACCGTATAAAAACATAATTTTAATTTACACAAATGGCAGACTTACGCTTACAGCGCAATTTTGGTATCGCCGCACATATTGATGCCGGTAAAACTACCACTACTGAACGCATACTTTATTACACAGGTGTGAACCACAAATTGGGCGAAACCCATGAAGGTGGAACTACTACCGACTGGATGGACCAAGAAAAGGAGCGTGGGATCACGATCACTTCTGCAGCGGTAACCTGTTTTTGGAATTTCCCTACTTCTCAGGGACAATTGCTTCCTGATTCAAAGAAGTACAAATTCAATATCATCGACACTCCGGGGCACGTGGATTTTACCGTAGAGGTAGAGCGTTCTATGCGTGTATTGGACGGGTTAGTAGCTCTGTTCTCAGCAGTAGATGGTGTGGAACCTCAGTCTGAAACTGTATGGCGTCAAGCAAACCGTTACCGTGTACCACGTATCGGTTTCGTAAACAAAATGGACCGTATTGGTGCAGACTTCCTAGCTGTAGTACAACAGGTGCGTGATATG